>JBFFBT010000082.1:0-20085 GCA_041560255.1 Myxococcota bacterium
CAAGCGGGAGATCTTTTCGAAATACGGTTTCCCCTCGGCGATCAAGCCGGGATGGGTATTGAAATCGAAGGGCTCCTGCTCGAAAAATTTTCCGAACCAACACTTGAACGAGGATAAGGTTTCCATAAACAGCTTTTTGACCGACGCGCTCATTTGAGGGTTGATCATCTTGAGATCGGCAAGCAGCTTGAGATACTCGTCCATGTTGGGATTGAGCAATGCCCGGGGTATCCGGCGGTATTGATCGATCAGATCCCGGGGCAGGTGCTTTATGCATCCAAAATCCACCAAACCCACGGTTTGATCTGGTTGGATCAAGTAATTGCCCGGGTTGGGATCGGCATGCAGGCAGCCGATTTCGTACAATCCTTTCAAAAATATTTTGTTTAACGTTTCTGCGACAGTGTCGCGCTGCGTTTGGTCGGGGTTGGTCCGGATCCACTGATCGAGCGGTAAGCCGGTCACAAACGTCTCGGTCAAAACATATCGGGTAGTGAGCCGGGGTAGAGCTTTCGGCATTTCTACATCGGGTAGATTGAGATGCTCGGCGAAATATGCGAGGTTTTTAGCTTCAACGAGGTAGTCGGTCTCCTCGCGAAGTCGGCTTTCGATTTCGTGAAGCATGGAGCGATAGAGTTGAAAATCTCTTGACGGCCTTAGGATTTTCTCTATGAGCCGCAGGTCGTTGTCGATGGTTTGTTCGATCCCTGGATACTGTATTTTTACCGCCAACTCGGACCCGTCGTGAAGCTTGGCCCGATGTACTTGTCCCAAACTGGCGGCGGCATGCGCCTGAGGGCAGAATGCTGCAAAGATCTCCTCCGGAGGTTTTTGCAGCTCACGGGTCAGTACTTTGTGGATCAACGCCCGGTTCAGGGGTGGGACCTGGTGGTAAGACTTTTCGAGCTCTTGCTTGAGTTGCCTGGGGAGCATTTCTGTCTCCAAGCTGAGCTGTTGGGCGATCTTCAGAGCCGTTCCCCTCAACGTGCACAAACCTGCGAACAAAATTTTTGCGCAGTCCTGGTTGACTTTTTGCTTGCGGATTTCTTTTTGCTCGTTACCTAAAAAGGGCTTTTCGGCCAGATACTTCATGGATTTGGCGCCGATGCGAAGTGCGGTTTTCGAGGCCACGGTCGAGCGTTGCCATTTGGTCTTAGGGATTCGGGTCGTCATCCGAATCTCCCATGAATTTCCGCTTGACGGTGCGGATTTCGTGGTCGAAATTGTTCAAGTTCGGCAGCCGGGATAGCACGTGGGATTTGAAAAGCACAACCGCCAAGTCGAACACCTTGTTCAATACTCCGGATTGCAACAATGCCGTCGCCAAATCCAGGGTTTTGTCGATCAGGACCGTGGTGTTTTCACGTTTTTTTGAGGTATCTGCGAGCCAGTAGGCCAACACGCCCAAATAGTAATCCCAAAACAACTGCACCACCAGGTTGGGAAACGCCGACGCCGGGATCTCGCCGACTTCGACGGCGGCATCGAGCATGTCCCGAACAGCCTCGACAAACCGGTTGCGGATAGGATCGATCTCTTGGGATGATAATCCCAATGAGGATAAAAAAACCTGTTTGTAACTCAGAGCGACGAAAGCACGATCCGAGTTGAGCCGATCCAGGCTGGTTTCAACCAGGGTTTGAACCTGTTCCTGAAACGAGTATGTGTTGTAATCGGATATGCCTCGTAAGGTGTCGATACACTCGATCATGTGATCTTCGTAGTATGCAAACAGGATGGATTCTTTGGTTGGAAAATAATGGTAGATGGTAGCGTCGCTCATTTGACTCATGCGGGCGATATCCCGCATGGTCGCGGATTTAAAACCTTTTTCTGTCATCAAATCCACTGCGGCGCGTACAATGACTCGCCGGTTTTCTTCTTTTTGCTCTCGGCTTATTTTCACGGTAGTACCTTGTATTGGTATAAATAAAAATACAATAACCTTTATTTATTGTATAGTGATTTTATTTTGGGTCAAGCAGTTTTAACTCTGGCGGGATACCGGTGTATTGTAATCGGGATGGTCTAATCCTTGCAATTGCCACACAGTCGGTTTTGGATCCCCACGGATAAAAAACGTTTTCCACATTGCAGGCATGTCCGTAAAGCCACATTGGGATTTCCGATGTTGCACCATTTGAGAAATTGGTCCGATAAGCCGAGGTGTTTGGCGCGATCCAGAATGGCGTTTTTTGTAAATCCTTTGGCCTTCAGCTTCTTAAACATCGACGCCCGATCGTTGATGAAACCTTTGATGATGGCATTGTCGATTGCAGCGGAAAATTTCGGGCCTTCGGCTCCGTCTTGTTCTTCTAACATTTTATAACTATTATCCTTTCACGCTTTGTCGGTATGGCTTTTCACCATGGGTGCCATCTTGTCCCAAGCATGATGCACGGGCCACGTGCTCCTCAATACACCTACGTCTTCGAATCCCGTCAGCGTGAAAGGAGTCGAGTGGCAGGGTTCACTACCCTCCAGTATACAATAAAACCGCTGATTTGATGACTACAAAAGTGTCCCGGGTTGCAAAATGCGCACAGCGCATTTATAAAAAGCTGGTTTTGGTTGCCGAAATTCCTTCCGGGTTCGAAAGTGCAGATGATGTCGGGAGAATGTGATTCATGATCCAGAAAATTGGTTTACTGGCTCTGGCAGGCGCCTTGGGGACGTTGGCGCGTTACGGCGTATCCATGATCGTACACCGGGCTCATGCGACCTGGTTCGACGCCGGGACCGTAGTGGTCAATACCCTGGGGTGTTTTCTGGCCGGCCTGCTCATGGCTTTGTTCGAAAGTCGGTTGCAGGTTTCCGCAGATACCCGCAGGTTGATTTTTGTGGGATTCATGGGGGCGTTTACCACGTTCTCGGCATTGATTGTCGAGACCGGACAGTTGGTGCGCTCGTCCGAATGGGCGCAAGCCGCAGGGGTGTTGCTTATACAAAACGGGGTCGGATTTGCCGCTTTGTTTTTGGGCGCGGCGCTCGGCCGGTGGAGCTGAATTTTTTAAAGAAAAGCAAGATGCTTTTTGCTTTTGAGGCATGCGTCGATGTCCTGCGGTCGAAAAGGAACACCGGCGTGACTCAATCAACCGTAGCGGCCTTCGATGTAGTATGCGGTGCGTTTGTCTTTGGGTTTGATAAACAGATCCTCGGTGCGGCTGTGCTCGATCATCTCCCCCATGTACATGTAGATGCAATCATCACTGATTCGGCGGGCCTGGGCCATGTTGTGGGTGACTATCAGGATGGTGTAGCGCCCTCGCATCTGCCGGATCAGATCTTCGACCCGCTGGGTTGCAGCCGGATCCAACGCAGAGCAAGGCTCGTCCATGAGTACAACCTCCGGCTTCAACGGCAGCAGGCGGGCTATACACAGTTTTTGTTGTTGCTCGAGAGACAGCTCCGTCGCACGCTTTCGTAGACTGTCGCGCAAGGCTTTCCAAAGCGATACTTCCCGCAAGGCTTTTTCGACGATTTCTTCCGCCGCGGCTTTTGCGATTTTGGTGTGCTGATGTATTTTTAATCCAAACAACACATTTTCGGCCACCGACAACGGTAGGGGATTGGGCCGCTGAAACACCATGCCCACCCTTCGGCGCAACTCGATCAAATCTGTGTCGGGATGATAAATGTCGTTACCTAGGATTTCGACGCTTCCGGATGTGCGCACGCCTGGGATGAGCTCGTTGATACGGTTGAAACACCGGAGTAAGGTGGTCTTGCCACACCCTGAGGGGCCGATCAGCGCGGTGACCTCGCCGTGCTTGATGTCGAGGTCCACATTCAAAAGAGCCTGGAACTCGTTGTACCAAAGGCACAATTTACGGGTATGTATACCCTGTTTTTCTTGCGGTTTTGTCATCCGAACAATCCATGCACATATTGAAAGGTTCTACGATCTTTCGGATTGCGGCCGAAAACCTTTTCGGTCGGGCCTACTTCTACCAGATCTCCACCCAACATAAATGCGGTACGTCCGGCGAGCCTTCTGGCTTGTTGTACCAGGTTGGTGACCAAGAGAATACTCATGTGCTGCTGAAGCTCTTTGAGTACGTCTTCAATCCGCATGGTGGTGACCGGATCGACCGCGATGGAAAACTCGTCCAGGCACAACACCTCCGGGTCGTGGGATAAGGCCCTGGCGATGGTAAGGCGTTGTTGTTGGCCGCCGGAAAGTCGGGTGCCCAGGTCGAAGAGACGATCTTTGACCTCGTCCCACAGAGCCGCCTGCCGAAGACAGCGTTCGACGATTTCCTCCAGGTCGGTTTTGTTGCGTATGCGCGCCATACGGGGCGCGAAAGCCACGTTGTCGAATATCGACATGGGTAGACCCACGGGAAGTGGGGCCACCATCCCGACCCTGCGCCGAAGCTCGGACACATTACGGATCTTGTAGATGTTTTCTGCATTCATCCACACCGATCCGTTCATATGGGCGCCTGGAATCAACTCGAGAGTGCGGTTGAGGCATTTGAGTAGGGTGGTTTTGCCCGAGTTGGCCGGACCGATGATGCCCAAAATCTCGTTGGGCGCCAGATCCAAGTTGATATCGCTCAAGGCCGATATCGGTCCATAACGCACCGAAAGATTACGAAACTCTACCTTTTTGGTGGTTTCTACCACTTGCGGCGCCTCCTTAGACGAAAGCGGAATATGATCGATGCTGCATTGACCAACATAACGACTCCCAAAAGTGTCAAGGCCGTTCCGTAAGGGATCTGCGGAGGTACGTTCGGCACCTGGGTGGAGATGGTAAACAGATGCATGGAAAGAGCCATGCATTGGTCATGCACGGACTGGGGCAAAAAAGGCAGAAAAAATGCCGCTCCCGTAAACATGATGGGCGCCGTCTCGCCCGCCGCCCTGGATACTTCCAGGATCACACCGGTGAGGACGCCGGCTATGGAGTTGGGCAGTACGACATGCCGAATGGTCTGCCAGCGGGTGGCCCCCACATTCCAGCAGGCTTCGCGAAACGCTATGGGCACGGCCGACAATGCCTCCCGGGTGCTCGTGATGATGACCGGCAGGTTCATGATGGCCAGGGTGAGTGCGGCGGACAAGATGCTGGTCCCAAAGCCCAGAAACAAGACAAACGCGCCCACGCCGAACAGCGCATAGACGATGGAAGGCACTCCGGCCAGGTTGACGATGGCCAGGTTGATGATGCGGGTAAACCAAGTGTCTCGGGCATACTCGTTGAGGTAAATTGCCGCCAACACACCGACCGGAGCGGCACACAACACCGTAACACTGACCAGCCACAAGGTTCCCACGATAGCCGGAAATATTCCTCCGGCGGTCATGCCCCTCAGCGGCTCGGTAAACAAAAACTCTAATGATATGGCCGAAGCTCCCCGCACAACGATCAAACCGATCACGGAAAGTAACGGCAAGATCAGCAACACCGTCATGCCAAGCAATATGCCCTGGGCCAGTTTTTGAGAAAGATGTTTTCTCTTTCCGAATTTGGTGGTGGTGAAGTCGTTCATTGTTATTCCGGTTCCCGTCTCATTACTCCCCATTTTAAAACTTCGATATTGGTAACCTATTTGTATTTCATCAATGTGATTTCAGGTGTCCATGGCAAAACGACGGTTTTGCGACGGACGCGAATCTTATCTCTTTTTCACTCCGCGGACGATGATGTCCGCGGTCAAGTTGACCGCGAAGGTGATGATAAACAATAGAGCCCCCAGTACGAACAAGACCCGGTAATGATCACTGCCTCGGGCGGTCTCTCCCAGCTCTGACGCGATGGTTGCGGTGATGGTGCGCACCGAGTCGAACGGGCTCGTCGGGATGTTTACGGCATGGCCCGAAGCCATCAGCACCGCCATGGTTTCTCCTATGGCGCGTCCGACCCCGAGCAGCACCGCGGCCAAAAGACCGGTGCGGGCCGCCGGCAGCACCACCCGCCAAACCACCTGCCAGCGGGTGGCTCCCATGGCCAGCGCCGCTTCTCGGTATCCGTCCGGAACAGCCTTGAGAGCATCCTCACCGATGGAAACCATGATGGGTACGCTCATCAAGGCGAGCAGGGTGGCGGCGTTGAGCATGTTGAGCCCGATCGGCACGTCGAACAGATCGATGATCAGGGGGTTCATGATCATCAAGCCGATAAAGCCCCATACCACCGAAGGAATCGCGGCCAGAAGCTCAATGACTATTTTGAGGGTTTCTTTGAGACGTCCGGTGCAAAACTCGGATACAAAGATGGCCGCTCCCAACCCCAGAGGTACGGCAAAAATCATGGCGAGAACGGTAATGCTGGCCGTTCCGGCGATCAACGCCAAGGCGCCGTAACGTTGGTTGTGGGCCGAATCCGGGTACCACTCGGAGCTTGTGAAAAACTCTCCCAGATCGAGGTTCCCAAATAGAAACGGCGCGCCTTCCCGAAATACGAAAATGAAAATCGCAAAAACAAACCCTACCGCGCTGACGCCACATATTTTGATGAGCAACTCGATGCCGATTTCTTTGATACGACTCAACCGGTCGAGAAAAGACAACCAGGGTTTCTTTTGCAGTGCGGTCATGATCAATTCACCATATGTTTGATAATGCGCAGAAATCCGATGTTATGTCGGTCGGTCCGGCGTATGGCGTATCGGTTTTCTCCACGCTTTCATCCGAGTTGACGGGCATGAACGATTCCTTTGATTGGTTGGAAAAGCTTATTTGCACCACGCTTGCTCGGCAGATTGCCTGCAGGCTTACTGGTTACTGGGTTTAATGCTGCTTGTCTTCGGGTATTGGGGCATAGCCGACTTGTTCGACAATCTTTTGAGCGGCGTCGGATCGAGTCCAATCCAAATATTGTTTGGCCTTACCGGTTGGCTCTCCCAACGTGTACATGTAAAGCGCTCGCGAAATCGGGTACTCGCCTGAGACGGCCGTTTGGATGGACGGCAGGATGCAAGGCCCGCCCTCCTCGCTTGCCACGCAAGGTGTTTTGACGTGGTCGGTTTTGTATCCGATGCCGCTGTAACCGATGGCGCAGGGTGTACGCTCGATCAGATCCACCACATCCTTGGACCCTTGCAGATCGCGCGAGCCCAGCTTGAAATCTTTTTTGTCTCCCAGCGTCCATTCGCGGAAAAACATATATGTGCCGGAGTTGTTCTGGCGGCTGATGCGTACAATTTCTTGGTTGGAGCAACCCGGCACCTCGATTCCCAAGTCCGACCACTTCGTGCAGGTGCCGTCTTCGCCATAGATGCAGGCCAGCTGTTTTTTGGTGATTTGGTTCAGAGGGTTGGCAGGATGGAGATAGACCGCCAGCGCGTCGTAGGCCACCACATGCTCGACGGGATCTTTGCCGGTGTTTTTCTTGGCGGCGTCTTTTTCTTGGGTTTTGATCTCGCGACTGGCATTGGCGATATCCACCGTACCGTTCATCAAAGCGGCGATACCCGTACCGGATCCGCCTCCCATGACGGCGACCGGCACGGTAGGCTCGATTTTGCGATATTCTTCCGCCCAGGCCTGGGCCAAGTTCACCATCGTGTCGGAACCCTTGTTTTGAATCATCACTCTATCTTTGCCGCCCTTGGTGCAGGCGGCCAAACAGAAAAAAATGCAAAGAGTCATGGTTTTTTTCATTTTGCATGCTCCCGTTCTTGTACGACTTGGAGGCCGTCGATTAAGTCTTTGATCTTGGTGTGTAACAAATCAAAGGTCTCGGTATAAATTGCTTTGATTTCCTCATTGGTTCCTTGAACGAGGGAAGGATTTTTCACATCCCAATGAAGATGGACCGCATCGTAAGGCACATCCGGGCAAGCCTCTTCGGCTCCCTGTGATACGGTGACTACCGCGTTGAAGTCCTCGATGGGACCGATATCGGTCAAGCCTTTGGCCCGCTGGCGGGAAATATCAATGCCTTTTTCTTTCATGAACTCGATGGTGCGTGGATCAATCTGGGTTGGATTGGTCCCGGCACTCGAAAAAATAAAATTCGGAGGCGCCAGATGGCGGGCGATGCCTTCGGCCATTTGGCTGCGACAGGCGTTGTGATCGCATAAAAACAAGATGCGCATGTCCTCGCGGGGGATGTGGCGCAGCACCTCTCCACGGGCTACATACACCGTCTCCTCGGCGATGTTGCAGGCCCGATCGGCGACCCGCTCGATCCGGTTGATGACTCCCAACAGCGCGAACAACAACAATAGGTCCACCTCGCGGTCGCCGGTGCTCGCCAGAGACTCGAAGATTTCGCTGTTCATCCGATCCACCAGTCGGTCGGAGTCCAAGGTGCGAACAGCCATGTCCGGATCCGCTTGGATGAAGGCGTCGACCGCATGTGACAACATCTGAAAAGATAAACGAGCCATTTCTTGGATACGTTTTCTCTCCGGTACTTGGGGGGCTTCCGAGATGGTGACGGCTTTCTTGGCAATGGCTTCGGCATAATCTCCGATTCGCTCCAGCTCCGAGTTGACTTTGGCCACAGCCATAATGAAGCGAAGCTGCTCCGAGACCGGCATATGCCGGATCAAAAACTCTTGGATCAACCGATCGATGTGATCCTCCATCACATCCACCTGGTTGTCGTTAAGCACCACCGCGTAGGCCAGCTTGATGTCGCTATCGGTAAATGCGGTGACTGCGTTCTCGAGCTGGCGCAACACCAAGGCGGCCATCTTCGAGATGCGCTCCTTGATGGTCTGCATGTCGCGTTCGAGATGTTCTTCGAGGTTGGTTGGTATTTCCATCGCCCGGATAGATGTAGTGCAGTTGCGAGCTTATTGCAACAGAAATCCGATTGGTTACGCCTAATGGATTGACGGGTCAAATTGTCGGATTGAATCTGAAATTCGATCAACCTTATATATAGGCAGGGTGGTCCAATTTTTAGAATAGGGAGTGATTTCTTGATATCTCGATGTTTTTCAACCGGCGGAGCACAACCGCTTCAGTGTTTTCCATTTGTTGAGGTTGCGTAATTGAGCTTGGGTCGTAATATTGTAAGGAAATAGATCGTAATAAAAGAACATCATAAAATATTTACCGGTACGGATTTTTGATTTTTCATTGAAATTCGGTTGGATTCGATCTTGTCGACGTTTTTTCTTGCAGGTTTACGATAAATTTGGAATACTGACCAAAGAATACTGACCAAAATCGGATATTGGTCAGTATATAATGGGATCGAAAAGCAATTATACAAGGGAAAAGACATGAGGTACGCAGAGACAGGATTCAATTTGGAAGTAGATCTGTCCCGGGGAAACATCGAAAGGGTTGCAACGGATCCAAAAGATACCGAACTGTATCTTGGGGGTTTGGGGACCAACGCCAAGATATTGTGGGATAGGGTTGCGCCAGAGGTAGAGGCTTTTTCTCCTGAAAACCTGCTTATTTTCAGCGCCGGTCTTTTGTGTGGCACTCCAGCTACCGGGTGCAATCGAACCATCGTAACCACCATTTCTCCGCATACAAAGTTCATGGCTTTTTCGATGATGGGTGGGTTTTGGGCGCCCGAGTTGAAGTACGCCGGATATGATAAAGTGATTTTGCGCGGCAAGTCCCCTGATTTGGTCTATTTGTGGATCAACAATCACAAGGTCGAAATTCGTGATGCTTCTCATTTGCAAGGAAAAGGGGCCATCGAGACCGCCGAGCTGATCAAGAAGGAGCTCAATGAGCCGAAGGCTCAGGTATGTGCAATCGGGTTGGCAGGAGAAAACCGGGTTTTTTATGCTTCCATCGAACAAGGAAGGTCCAGCGCGAGCCGCGGAGGTATCGGAGCGGTGATGGGAGACAAAAAGGTCAAGGCGATTGCGGTGCGTGGGACCGGAGATGTCAATGTTGCCGATTCTGCTGAATACCTAAGGTTATGCAATGAGGTGTTGGAGTACATCAAGTTTAGGGAGGAACATCCCATTCCTGGTGTCATCCCTATCTTGGCGGTGCTCGGATCACCGCAAGAGATGAAAATTCATGACGAAAAATGGCATACCGAGAATTTCTCCTGGGGTAATGCGCGCCACCGTAGAAGAGATTTTTGGACCGATGATGTAGCCAAAGAGTGGTATGACACTCTCGAGACCATGCGTAAACGTTTGATTAGTTGTTACAACTGCCCGCTTAAGTGCGGGGCAACAATAGATGTGCCCGGCCAATCTACCTATATGATGAAATGTTTTACTAAATTGACCTATGCCATGGGAGCCATGTCGAATTTGGATTTCGGCCTCAGGATAGCCCAGCGTGCCACGGAATACGGCGTGGATGGATATTCGGCTCCTCAAGTCATGGCTTTTGCGCTTGAGCTTTTAGAAAATGGGATCCTGACCGAAAAAGATTTTCCCGGCATGCCTGCCGACAATGAGGGAAGGTTTTATTATCTGTTGGATAAAATCGTACGCCGGGAAGGTATCGGGGATGTATTGGCCAATGGAACTTACTGGGCGGCAAAAGAAATCGGAAAGGGGGCCGAGGAGTATGCCCACAACAACATCAAGAAGATCGAGCAACTGCCGCTGAAACTGGGAATGCTCAATCCCATCTATTATTTGATGTATTGTACCGGTGAGAAAATGAACATCACCCAGATTGAAGGGCAATTTCCCCAGGCGCCGTTCCCCAAGAGAGAGCACCGGGAGAAGTTTGTCAAAGATTGGTTTCAGGTGCCGGACGATCGTTTCAAACAATATTTTCTCGACTGGGAGCCTCGGGGCGAAAACTCTATGCCCTACTACCCCACACCGGAAATGACCTGCGACATTGTCGACTGGCAGGAAAGGATGCACTACATTGACGATGCATTGGGTATGTGCGCGGGATTGTCATCGTTTCACCTGAAACCGCCATATCACATCCACAACCTACCCAAGTTTATCCATGCCGGGGCGGGAATCGAGATGGATGAAGAGAAGCTTACCAAGGCCGCCAAGAGATATCGTACTTTGGTGCGGGCTATCAACATAAGAAGAGGCATGCGCCGCAAGGACGAGAGACCTCCTGAAGATCACTGGAAAAAACGATTTCCCGAGCTCGAAGAAAAGCTTATGAGTACCTATTACCAATATAAAGGATGGAACCAGGAAGGCATTCCCACCAAAGAGTCTTTGCGGGAGTTGGATCTCGGGTATGTGGCTGAGGATTTCCTGCAACGGAAAATTTTAATAGATGACGAAAGTGGATCAACCGAGACATTCGCAGGGGATCATGAAAAGACGCAACGTGTAGGGAGTGAGACGTAATGAGTAATACAAAAAAGAAAACCATCAAAACCATAAAAATTGATGTGGACAAGTGTAACGGATGCCGGGCGTGCGAGGTAATCTGTTCCGCGTTTCATGCCGAGCCGAAATACAGCAGCAACAATCCGGCCAGATCTCGAATACGGGTAATCCGCGATCCTCTTAGGGATTTGTATGTACCTGTATATGCTGGTGAATTTGCTGTGGCCGAGTGTGCCGGACGCGACAAATATAAAATTGACGGAAAAGAGTATGACGAATGTGCTTTCTGCAGGGCTTCCTGTCCGTCCAGAGACGAATTTAAAGAACCCGATTCCGGGCTTCCTCTCAAGTGCGACATGTGTGAGGGGGAAGATCAACCCTTATGTGTGAAATGGTGTTTGGTGGATGCCTTGACGTACGAAGAAAGAGAAGAAGATACGCAAGAAGAAGAGTTGGAAGAGCAAGAGAAGTTGGAGATTGGACTCGAGTCTCTGGTCAACCGTTATGGAATGCAGACCTTGCAAAATGCTATCGCTCGGTTGTCGAAGAAGGGTTGATTCTTTCAGCTATTAAAAAACAGGAGTGGTGAATACCGTGGAAAATGTAGCTCCTCTTTCAGAACCAATGGATGAAAAAAAGGAATCCTGTGAGGAATGCCTAGAGACGGTGACTCCTTTCAAGGAAATTGTCGATGAGATCAAAGGAGCCGGTGGAGAGGTTTTCAAGCTGTGTTTTCAGTGCGGGAAGTGCGATGTAGTCTGTCCATGGAATCGAGTACGGAAATTCAGCATGCGTAAGCTCATCCGCCAGGCGACGTTCGGTTTGACTGAAATTGAAGGCGAAGATATTTGGCGTTGCACCACCTGCGGCACCTGCCCGAGTCACTGTCCCAGAGGCGTCAAGCAAATCGATCTGAGCGTGTCGCTGCGCAAGATCGCCTCCGAGTACGGCGTGATCCCCGAATCCAGTAGGGCGATTCGTAGTGTGAAGGGCAGCTTGCTGGCCGAAGGCAACCCCTTGAACGAGCCGCGGAAAAACCGTGCTGATTGGGCTTCGGGTCTACCCGTAAAGCCGTATGCCGAAGGGATGGAAGTGCTGTATTTCGTCGGGTGTTACTACAGCTATGATCCCAGATTGAAAAAGGTGGCGGTAGCCACCGTCGATGTGCTGAACAAGGCGGGGGTAGATTTCGGCATCCTGGGGACGCAGGAAAGTTGCTGTGGTGAAAGTATCCGTAAAACCGGGGGCGAAGAAGCCTTTCGAACTCTGGCCAAGGAAAACATCAAGGCGTTTATTGATCACGGGGTGAACAAGATCTTGGTATCTTCGCCCCATTGCTACCATACCTTTAAAAACGAGTATCCCGATTTTCGGGTAAATTTCGAAGTCGTGCATATGACCCAATTTTTGTCCGAGCTCATGCGCGAGGGCAGGTTGGTTTTGAGCAAGGATTACAAAAAGAAAGTGACCTACCACGATCCGTGTTATCTGGGTCGGCACAACGGAGTCTTCGACGAGCCTCGGGATATCCTCAAAAACATACCTGGACTGCAGTTTTCAGAAATGCCCGACATACGCCAAAACAGCTTGTGTTGCGGCGGCGGCGGCGGGCGGGTTTGGATGGATACGCCCAGCGGAGAGAGGTTTTCCGATCTCAGGCTGGCTCAGGCCAAAGAGGTAGGCGCCGAGATCTTGGCTACCTCTTGTCCATACTGTGTGACCATGTTCGAAGACAGCCGATTGAACATGCAATATGAAAACATATTGGAGGTTAAAGATATCACCGAGATTATCCAGGAAGCTCTTTGAGCAATCTCCAAGACAAAACCGACGTTTTGCCTTGGAGAGTAAGCAATATTCGATATGGAATTTATATCGTTGTATGTGTCGCCTTTTCGAAAAATGGGGCTTTGATACAAAGGATCAATAAACATCGCTACGAGAATCAAGGACGGAAAAGCAGTGAAAAAAGAAACCATATTCACACAAGGCAGATTTGGTGACGTCATGGTGGTTGGTGGTGGGATCAGCGGCATCCAGGCCGCTTTGGATCTGGCCACGGCCGGATTCAAGGTGGTTTTGGTGGAGAAAGGTCCAAGCATCGGCGGGCATATGGCCCAGCTGGACAAGACCTTTCCGACCAATGACTGCTCCATGTGAATACTCTCACCCAAACTGGTCGAGGTCGGCCGGCATCCAAACATTGAGGTGATGACGTTCACACAGGTGCTTGACGTCGAAGGGGAAAAAGGAGATTTTCGGGTGACGCTCGAAAAAAGGCCCAGATACATTTTGGAAGAAGAATGTACGGGTTGCGGCACCTGTGTCAAGTACTGTCCGAAAGAATACCCGGATCAATTCAACCAAGAAATTTCAGACAACAAAGCCGTGCACGTGTACTTTTCGCAAGCCATTCCCCTGGTGGCCTACATTGATGAAAGCTGTCTTTACCTCAAAGAGGGCAAGTGCGATATCTGCCGAGGCGTGTGCCAGGCCGCCGCCATCGACTTCACCCAGACATACGAAAAAATGGAAATCAATGTGGGCGCGATCATCTTGTCTTCCGGCATCGAACCGTTTGATCCGAAAACAGTGGAAGCATACGGATACGGGAGACTGCAAAATGTGGTCACCAGCATGGACTTCGAACGATTGCTGTCTGCCACCGGACCTTATGAAGGCCAGATCCTGCGGGCTTCCGACAAACGGCATCCCCAAAAGATAGCCTGGATGCAATGTGTGGGATCCAGGAGGGTGACCCCGGGAGAAAACAGTTATTGCTCGGGTGTTTGCTGTACCTACACGCAGAAACAAGTAATCTTGACCAAAGATCACGATGTAAACGCCCAGTGCACCATATTCCATAATGATGTACGCGCTTACGGAAAAGACTTCGAACGGTATTACCAAAGGGCTCAAGGCTTGCCGGGAGTTCGTTTCATCCGGAGTTACACATCGATTGTCGGGGAAGATCCGGACACCAAAAATGTGCTGGTACGGTATGCGACCGCAGACGGTGTCCAAGAAGAAGAGTTCGACATGGTGGTTTTGTCGGTGGGATTGAATCCGCCTAAGGAGTACGAAACGCTCGCCGCCAAGTTTGGTATCGAACTCAACCAGCATGGTTTTATCCAGGCGGACGAGTCCAATCCCATCGAGACATCCAACCCCGGTATCTTTGTAAGCGGAGCCTTTCAGGGACCTACCGATATCCCCGAATCGGTGTTTTCAGCCAGCGGGGCCGGCGCGCAAAGCGGCGAGCTGCTCGATTACCGCAGGTGGAAGTTGACCCAGGAACGGGTTTATCCGGAGGAAAAGGATGTAGGCGCCGAGGAGCCGCGGATTGGCGTATTTGTGTGTCATTGCGGAGCCAACATCAGCAGTGTCGTCAATGTGCCTTCAACCGTGGAGTACGCTTTGACGTTACCCAATGTGGTCTTTGCCAAACAACAATTGTTTTCCTGTGCGACCAACTCGGCTCAGGAGATCACCGACCTTGCCAAAGAACAAGGGCTCAACCGGGTGGTGATTGCGGCTTGCTCGCCAAGGACTTTGGAGGCGCTTTTCCGCGATACGCTTCGGGAAGCCGGGTTGAACCAATACTACCTGGAAATGGCCAACATCCGGGAGCATTGTTCCTGGGTGCACGCCAAGCAAAAAGAAGAAGCTACCCAAAAAGCCAAAGACATCATCCGTATGTCGGTGGCGCGGGCCCGGCATTTGGAGCCTTTACGCGAGTATGATCTGCCGGTGAATAAGACTGCTTTGGTGGTTGGTGGAGGCATCGCCGGGATGACCTGTGCTCTTTCCATCGCCAAGCAGGGCCATGAAGTCTGCCTGGTGGAAAAAGAAAACCATCTGGGAGGCATGGCCAAAAGAATACCCAAAACATTGGAAGGTATGGATGTAGAAACCTATGTGCAAAGTCTGATTCGTAAGATCTACAAAAATCCTCTCATTCGTGTCTTTCACGCGGCGACCATCGAGGACGTGTCCGGGTACGTGGGCAATTTTGTCACTACGATCAGATCGGAGCATAGAGTACAAAAGGTCAAACACGGAGCATCCGTCATCGCCATAGGTGCGGATGTGTATAAGCCGGATACCTACTTGTATGGGCAAGACGACCGGGTCTTTACCCATTTGGAGTTGGGAGAACAAATCGCGGCCAAGAACGAAAAAATCACGGGTGCGAGGACCCTCGTGATGATTCAATGTGTGGGCTCTCGATGTGAGGAGCGTAATTATTGCAGCCGGGTGTGTTGCAGTCATGCAATCAAGAACGCGTTGAAGTTGAAACAACTCAATCCCGACATGACCATATATGTGCTCTTTCGAGATATGCGCACCTATGGTCTCATGGAGGATTTCTACCGGGAGGCGTCCAACCAGGATGTGAAGTTCATCCGCTACGAACCGGAAGCCGGACCACAACTGGAGCCTGCCATCGACGATGAAGGCCGGCCGTGTTTACGGGTAAGCGTTCCGGATCCGATATTGGGTCAGAGGGTCGTATTGGACGCAGATATTGTTTCTTTGGCGGCGGCCGTGGTGCCTCGTGAAGAAACCCGTAGGGTGGCTGGGTTGTTCAAAGTGACCCTGAGCCCGGATTTGTTCATCAAAGAGGCGCATGTCAAGCTTCGACCGGTTGAGTGCGCTGCAGACGGAGTGTATCTTTGTGGGACTGCCCACTACCCGAAGCACATCAAGGAAACCATCAACCAGGCCTATGGCGCGGCGGGTCGGGTTTTGACGTTGCTTTCGAAAGAAACGGTTGTTGCTTCCGGCTCGGTATGCGATGTGAAAGAACACGATTGCGTGGCCTGTGGCGCGTGTATCACGGCATGCACTTATGATGCGATCATGTTTCGTGATACCCCTAAAGGTAAAAAAGCCTGGGTCAATCCCATTCTTTGTAAAGGAGATGGTTTGTGCAACACGAAGTGTCCGACCAGCGCGATCATGCTCAAACACTTTACGGACGATGAGCTGCTCGAGCAAATCGACGTTGCTGCGATCTCGGATGGATAGCTGATGGAGTTGTTGAGAAGTTGAAGAAGCTTGTCATGCAGGCGATCAACAGGAGGTGAAAACCGATGGGTACGAGTCGCGAGTTTAGACCGAGAGTACTTGGTTTTCTGTGTCATTGGTGAGCATACGGTGCGGCGGATATGGCCGGAGTTTCCCGGCTACAGTATACGAGTGAAATCAGATTGATCCGTGTTATGTGCTCCGGCAGGGTGGACTTGGAGTTTATCTTCAGATCTTTTGCAAGGGGACAGGACGGAGTGTTTATCGGCGGATGTAAATTGAACGAATGCAACTATATCACGCACGGCAACTACGATGCGTTGGGCAATACCTACATGGCCAAGAAAATCATGCAGCATATCGGATTGAATCCCGAGCGGTTGCACATCGCATTCATGTCCGGAGGTGACGGAAACATTTTGGCAGAGGTGGTAGATGAATTCAGCAAAAAAATAAAGAAAATCGGTCCACTTGGTCGAGCCGAAGGCATGGATGCAGAGACATTACGGCTCAAGCTCGAATCGGTCAGAAAAATCATCGGTTACCTAAGATTGGTGGAGAGGGAGAGATTGCGGATAGGGAAGAAATCCGAAGAAGGCTACCGAGAATTCTTCACCGGTGCGGATTTTGATCGATTGTTCGACGAGCTCGTAGTGAGTAAATTGACAATGAGCCAGGTGTTGTTGCTTCTTCGTGACCGCCCGCTTTCAACCGGTAAAATATCCGAGATTCTGCGCCTGAGCCCATCCGAGGTATCGAGATACATGAACACTTCGTCCAGGCAAGGTTTGGTTAGGTACGATACCAAGAGCAACTGTTATGCATTGGCATGAAGCAAGAGAAAGACGGAAATGGACAGTAAAAAAATCGATCAAATCATCGAAAAACACCAGAGTCAAGTCAGCTCCTTGATTCAGATATTACTGGATATTCAGAGCGAGTACCATTGGCTTCCCAAAGAAGCGTTGGAGCAAGTCAGCGACAAGCTAAATGTGCCTTTGGCGCAGATACAACATATCGCTACTTTCTACAAAGCCTTCAGCTTGGTTCCCAAAGGGAAGCATCGGGTTCACATCTGCATGGGCACAGCCTGCCATGTCCGGGGTGCCGGGAGGGTGCTCGAAAAAATACAAGAGTATACCGGGATCGGTCCGGGAGAGACGGATCTCGAGCTGAAATTCAGCCTGGAAACCGTCAATTGCCTCGGTTGTTGTGCTCTCGGGCCGGTGGTTGAGATTGACGGCAAGACCCACGGAAACGTATCGCCGGGTAAAACCGACGATGTACTGAAAAACTATGATTAGGGAAACATTATGCCGAGGCTAAAATCTCCTGCTGAGTTGGAAAAACACACCCAAGACGTCATATCCAGAAGGGATCCTAAAAGGGCCTGTATCACGTTGTGTTCGGGTACTGCCTGTCATGCCACAGACAGTCAAGAGGTGGCCCAAGCCATTTCTCTTGAATTGGAAAAACAGGGGTTGGGGGGTGAAGTGGATTTTCGTAGAACCGGTTGTCATGGTTTTTGCGAAAAAGGACCCATTGTGGTGATTCATCCCGAAGAAATATGTTATTTGAAGGTGCAGGCTCAAGACGTTGCGGAAATCATAAGCAGTACGATCAAAGAAAAGCAAGTGATCGAACGCCTGTTGTATGTCGATCCGGTTACTGGTGAGAAATCAACCTATGAATATGATATTCCATTTTACAAGTACCAGGAAAGAATCGTACTGGGCCCAAATAAGAAAATCGATCCTAAAAGCATCGAAGATTATCTTGCTATTGGTGGTTATAAAGCTTTGGTGAGAGCACTTTTCGAGCTGAAACCCGAGCAAGTTATCGGCGAAGTAAAAGAAGCTAAATTGAGAGGCCGAGGTGGCGCCGGATTTTCAACCGGAATGAAATGGGAGTTTGCCCGCAATGCCGCTGGTGATCCAAAGTACGTTGTTGTCAACTGCGACGAAGGCGATCCAGGGGCATACATGGATAGATCTTTGATGGAAGGCAACCCTTTCGGGGTGTTGGAAGGATTGACGATTGGAGCATACGCCATCGGCGCCCATGAGGGCTACTTTTATGTTCGGCAAGAATATCCTTTGGCGGTGAAGAATTTGGAAATCGCCATCAAGGTATGCGAGGAGCATGGGTTGCTCGGAAAAGATATTCTCGGTTCGGGATTTGACTTCAATGTCAAAGTGCATCGAGGAGCGGGTGCGTTTGTTTGTGGTGAAGAAACCGCCCTTCTCATGTCTTTGGAGGGCAAAGCCGGTGAGCCCAAACCGCGGCCGCCTTATCCCGCGGTGAAAGGACTTTGGGATAAACCTACCAACATCAACAACGTGGAAACCTGGGCCAACGTGCCTTTGATTATTGCAAAAGGCTCCCAAGGCTTTATGTCCATCGGCACCGAAACCAGCAAAGGAACCAAAATATTTTCCTTGGTAGGTAAAATCGCCAACACCGGTCTGGTGGAAGTGCCCATGGGGATCACCCTAAGAGATATCATTTACAAAATCGGAGGCGGAATACCCGGAGGTAAAAAGTTTAAAGCGGTGCAAACCGGTGGTCCTTCCGGAGGATGTATTCCGGAGGATCAGTTGGACCTCGAGGTCGGGTTCGATGAGCTTACCAAGGCTGGATCCATGATGGGCTCCGGTGGTATGATCGTCATGGACGAAGATACCTGCATGGTGGATGTCGCCAGGTATTTCATCAACTTTCTCACTGATGAATCCTGTGGTAAGTGTGTTCCCTGCCGGGAAGGCCTTAGGCAGATGCATAAGATATTGACCAACATCACTCAAGGTAAGGGTAAGGAAAGCGACTTGGATACCTTGGAGGATTTGGCGGTTACCGCGGTCGAAGGGTCTTTATGCGCCTTGGGAAAAACATCAGCCAATCCTTTTCTAAGCACCTTACGATATTTCAAAGATGAATACGAAGCACATATCAAGGAAAAAAGATGCCCGGCGTTGTCCTGCAAGGAGCTGATTGCCTACACAATCGATCCCGAGAAGTGTATGGCGTGTATGATTTGTGCAAAAAAATGCCCGGCGGATGCGATCGATGGCGGTAAAAACAAAATACACGTGATTGTGCAGGAAAAATGCACAAATTGTGGAACTTGCTTCGATGTATGCCCGGCTCGTTTTGGTGCAGTAAAGAAAATATCCGGAGAGCCGGTACCCGATCCTATTCCAGAAGAAAAAAGAATCATTATCAGAAAGAGCAAGCAAAAATGAGTGAGCTTCGTCTACAGATCGATGGTATAGAAATCAAAGCAAAAACCGGGATGAGTGTTCTTGAGGCCGCCAACAACGCGGGGATATCGATTCCTACATTGTGCCATCACGAAGGTTTGGCGCCGTTCGGAGGTTGCCGGCTATGCATTGTAGAGGCGCAAGGCAGCAATTGGAATCGTTTGATTGTATCCTGTGTATATCCCGTCGAGGACAATTTGATTGTACGAACCAGATCCAAGAAGGTGGATAGAGTACGCAAGACGATTTTAGAGTTGTTGTTGGCGCATGCTCCGGACTCTTTGCAGTTGAAAAAACTGGCCGATGAATATGGTGCGGATAAGGATCGGTTTGAAAAAGAGGCTTCGTTTTGTGTGCATTGCGGGCTGTGTGTACGATACTGCGCCGAGGTGAAAAAGAAAAATGCGGTAGGCTTTATCGACCGGGGAGTACGAAAAGAGATTTGTTTTATTCCCAAGGTCGCTTCTCGAGAGTGTCATCAATGTAAAGAATGTTTTCCACTCTGTCCCACCTCGTATTTACAGGCCGCTTTCGTGCTCTCCGATGCACTTACTTCATCTTGTGAGTCTTGCCGATCTGCATCAAATCAGTGAACA
>JBFFBT010000083.1:0-19899 GCA_041560255.1 Myxococcota bacterium
CAGACAGACAAGATCATCCTCCCAACATTCAAACCCGTCCTCATCATGGTACATCCCCTTTCTTTTTGGCTCTCTATGCTATAGCTCCGTTCACCCAAAAAACGAAACTTATCACAATATTTATGTTTTGAACCTAGTAGGTATAAAAACCTTTTCCCGTTTTTCTTCCCAACCAACCCGCTTCGACATACTTGACCAACAACGGACTGGGCCGATATTTCGAATCTCCCAAGCCCTCATGCAGTACCCTTGCGATGGCAAGCACGGTATCGAGTCCCACCAAGTCAGCCAGCTCGAACGGTCCCATGGGATGATTCAACCCCAACTTGATGGAAGTATCGATATCTTCAATCGTTCCCACTCCCTCCATGAGTGAAAAACAAGCTTCATTCAAAAACGGAACCAGCAATCGATTGACCATAAAACCCGGGTAATCACTGGATATGGTTGTTGTTTTGCCCCATTGCCGTGCAAGCGCTTCGACCGATTCGAACACTTCATCCGAGGTTTGTAATCCTTTGATCATTTCGACCAATTTCATCACCGGCACAGGGTTCATGAAATGCATCCCCACAACCCTGTCGGGGCGCGAAGTCGAAGCGGCCAAGAGGGTGATCGAAATCGAGGATGTATTCGACGCCAACACCGCTTCCGGTTTGCACGCCCGATCCAATTGTTTGAACAATTCCATCTTGAGCTGGATGTTTTCGGTAGCGGCCTCAATGGCGATATCCACATCCCGAAAAGCGTCCAGACTTTCGACCGGTTTGAGGTTGGCCATGGTTTTTTGGGCCGCATCTTTGCCGAGTTTGCCTTTTTCCACTGCTTTATCCAGGCGTTTTTTTATTTGTTGCCACGCCTGCTGCGCAATCTCCAAATTCATATCGGCCATCAATACCTGCTTCGAGCCTGCTGCAACCTGAGCAATGCCCGCTCCCATCTGGCCGGTGCCCAATACACCCACGGATTCAAACTGCATGACGTGTTTCCTTTCCGGGCGTAACCGAATCACGCCGCCCTGAACCATATTGATTCGATACCAAAAGATCTCACCACGACAATCCCGCCTACATTCCATAGTCCGATAGGAACGACCTCGTCAAGCTTACAACCGCTATCATGTCGGGTGTTTTTTTCAAGCATATAAAATTGGAGGTTCTTGCTTGCATGAAAATTCATTTGGGATCATGCTAGGAACACGGGCCGGGAGTGAAAGAACCGGCAGGAAAAACCCTATTGTTGGTTACATACGGAGGATTGTTCAGTGATCGAATACGACATGCCCTTGTATCGGCCTCCCTCGGAAGCCTACTCCCTCATTTTTCAAGCCACCATCGGATGCACCCATAATCGATGCGCATTCTGCGTCGCCTACCAAGATAAACGGTTCAGAGCCAAACCGGAAAACGAGCTGTTTGCCGAAATCGACTGGGCAAAACAAAATATGCCGGACACGCGCCGGGTTTTTTTGGCCGATGGTGATGCCATGGCGCTTTCACCCAAACGCATGCGGAAAGTTCTCGATCGTCTGTATGCATCATTTCCGCACCTCGAGCGGGTCACCTCCTACGCTTCTCCGCAAAATCTCCTCATGCGCTCGGTCGACGATCTCAAATCGGTCCGAGAAGCCGGAATGAACATGCTCTACTTTGGACTCGAATCGGGCGACAACGAAGTTCTTCAAAGGATCGACAAGGGAGCCACCTGCGAACAAATGGTGGAAGCCTGCCAAAAAGCCCATGAAGCCGGCTTCGATCTGTCGGTTACCGTCATTTTAGGCCTGGCAGGCGTGAAAGGGTCAACTCGTCATGCAGAGCTGACCGGCCAAGCCCTGGACAAAATCCAACCACGTTTCGCCGCCGCTCTCACACTGATGTTGGCTCCCAGAGAACCGTCCTTCGAGCAGGCCTACGGAGATCCCGATTGGCGTTTGCTCGATCCGGCCGAAGCTTTGGAAGAATGCGGCTTGATGTTGTCGAACATCCATGCAGACGGCATCACTTTCAGATCAAATCATGCATCGAACTACTTGGCGCTCAAAGGCGTGCTTCAAAAGGATAAACCAAAGCTTATGGGTTTGATCCAAAAAGCCATTTCGGATCCTACCTCGCCTTTATGGAGGCCCGAACACCTACGCGCCTTGTAATTTTTTTTTCGATCTGTCTGGTTATGATATTAAAATTATAAGGAGCCTGCCGAATGAAAAACATCACAATGGCGATTGTCATGATGGTCAACTTCGTTGCATGCACCCAAGAATTCGGCGCCCCAATCGAGGAAGACCAGTTGGGTTTTCGAGCCTGCCATCACTATTATGATTGCGGCGAGGGGCGTTTTTGCACCCAACAGGGCTACTGCCGCGCCGAATGCCGTCACACGGCCGATTGCCGGCAACGAGATGAAAAAAAAATATGCAATCGTTTCGGAAACTGCCTGCTTCCCGATGCGCAAAGACCTTGTAGCAATCACACCGATTGCCCTCCAGGACGATATTGTAACGGTACCTGCAGTCAGAGCCAAGTCGGTTGCGGCGGACAGGAGATCTGCCCAGAAAACGGTGAACAATGCCGGGGTTTTTGCGGCGCACACTGCGGCAGCGACAACGATTGTTTGCAACCCGAAACCAATCTCAGCTGCACACCCATCGGTCAATGCCTGCAGCCCGGTTGGGAAAAGTGGGTCGACATCACCACGCTTCCCGACACAGCCTGCCAGTTGGACAGTCAGTGTAAAGCCCTGGGTTGGGGATACCATTGTGACTGTGAAAAATCAGTGGATGAGAAGACAAAAGAGAGCATCTGTAGCGGCGGTGCCATTGCAGCCTGCAAGCAGATGGTGGACCCGGATTGGGGCTGCGGACCCTCGCATCAGCCCCAGCATCCTTTTTGCGGGGTTTGGGGCATGCGGATGGTCATTGCCACAAAGACACTGGGAGTTCCGCTGGTCAACACGCAGCTGACTTACTCCAGCAACCTGTTTTTGGTCAAATTGAGCCAGCCAGTGGAAAACACCCTGAAAATGGAGACCAAAATATGCGACGTACGGCTCATCAATTTCACTGAAAACGATGAACCGGTCAATGATTTGGTTTGGATGGTCGTACCGCACACCCAACTGCGCTTTCTTCCCACCTTGAACCAATCCGCGTTTTTCCCAAAAACCGCCGATGACACGGCATTTACGACCTCTCAATCCATCGAGGTCCGCGGTGCGCTGCTCGACAATCCGGCCGAGGATCCCCTTCCTACCCGCGAGGACTATCAAATGGATCCGAAGGATCCTCGTTTCTGGGATCAAGATCGGGACGGCAAGGTGGGTGTGACCATCTGGGCCAATGGGATTATCAGGGGTCAGGTTTACAATGTCATTCGCTGGAAAGCTTTGTATCGGGGAGACATCGTAGATGCCGATCACCTGCGAGGCACGGCGATTACCGAAAACGAACAAAATCTGATCTCGGCGAGCTCAGATTCTTTGCTGTATGATACCACCACGGTGTTGCACGAGGATTCCACCCGCACTTACTTCCGCATGCAACGCCAAAAACTCGATACGTCGTGCAGCGAACTTTTGCGCATAGCCGATCGAAATGACTCCTGGCTTCGCCACACCAACCATCTGGAGGATGTGCAAAATCCCTAGATCCACCTCGATCCGTATCGTTTATTGCCGCAGTTTCCTGCACAAATCCGCAACTCTTCGGCCAAGTTTTCTTCCGTACTCAGCCACCCGATCATCCGGCGCACCCACACAAGCAACTCCATAGTGACCGGTAGCATCCAGAGGATCCCCCACCAAGATCATACCATTGATAAGAAATGCCTGCAGGATGGACATGATGGTGGTCTCTTTGCCTCCGCTGGGATCTCCAGATGTCGCAAAAGCCGCTCCCACTTTACCTTCCATGCGGTTGCGTACACTTACAAACTCGTCAAACACTCTTTTGAGATCCCAAGCCATGGTTCCAAAGTATACCGGAGAACCGGCGATAACGCCTTCCGAGTCGATAAAATCTTCTTTGGTAACATATTTGGTGGATTTCAACATGGGTTGAACCCCTTCCACCGAATCGACACCCTGGGCGATGTATTCCGCAAGTTTTCGCGTGTTGCCGCCTTTAGAATAATACAGGACCAATACCTGCATTGCACACTCCTCCTTCGATCAGGATTACCGTTATTTCAAACAATCATGATGGATGGAATTTTACCCTCCCCCTATCCAACCTCACCGACAAGCTTCAGGTTACCTTATCTGCAGCAAATTGGCAACGCAATTGCCAAATCGAGCTCGTTTAATTTACAACCACCTACCAATCAATTCGAAGCAATGCTATCATCACCGGCGCATGTTTTTCACAATATCCAAAAGGTAACTGTCACATGGAAAAACAACTCATATTCGTCATCAGCCCACCCAGAAGCGGTTCTACCTTACTGCAAAGAATGTTGGGTTCGCATACCGACATTTTCACCCATCCCGAACCGCACATCATCAGTCCTCTGGCACATCTCGGTTACTACCACAATGTCGATAAGGCCCCTTATGATCACATCAACGCGGCTCAAGCCATACGTGAATTTGTTGAGGATTTACCCGATGGTGAGCAAGATTACCTGAAAGCCTGCCGGGCGTATACCGACGTCCTGTACGGTCGTATGCTCGAAAAAAGCGGTAAAAAGATGTTTCTGGACAAAACCCCCGCCAACGCTCTGGTGTTATCTTTTCTCACCGGGCTTTATCCCACGTCATACTACCTGGTTCTTACCCGCCATCCTCTGGCGATCTTGTCTTCGTACGCCAACTCGTTCTTCGAGGGCGATTACCAGTCCGCCGTGGCATATAACAATATATTGGGCCGCTACATACCTGCCATGGCCCGGTTTATGAGACAATCGAAAATCAAGATTCTGCCGGTATGCTATGAGCAACTCGTCAACAACCCTGAAAGAAGCATGTCCGAAATATTTTCCTATTTGGGACTTCCGGATCAACCCGATGTCATCAACTACGGGCATCACCAGCACGCTGATAAAAGCTACGGAGATCCCAAAATCAAGCATCATATGCGACCCATTACAAGCTCTGTGGACAAATGGGCATCAGAGCTCGCCTCGGATGCGCAAAAACTGCGTATTGCCAAACAGCTCATCACCGGGATAGAAAATGACGATCTGGATGCTTGGGGTTATGAAAAGTCATCCATCTTCGATCCTGTCGCGGGCGCCGAAAAAGTTATTCCGTCAAAAGATGCCCGATGGTATTTCAACGTGTATCGATTGAAGCGTAAAATTTTCTTGAGGCTTAGAAAAAATATTCATCACAACCGGACGGGAAGAGTTCTCAAAAGAATACAGTATTACTGTGACGTGCTGCTTCGAGAATGAGAGCTTCTTTCAGGTATCAAATCCTCGATTTATGAAACTTCGTACGCCGAGCCTCACTTTTTTCTTCTGGGGATATGCCTGTGGGGAGTGTTGTGATGCACCGGTCTTTTCGGAGTGGAGTGATGATGTCGATCCAGATATCTGTAATTCGGATAATGCCGATATGTCGGATAGTGCCACCACCATGCATTCCAGGGACTGAAGTAGTGCCGATACCACAAAGGCCAAGCGGGATATATCCAAAGCGGATACGAGGCGGCCCAATAAGGGCTCCAAGGATAATATCCCCACATGTAAGCGGAGGCGAAATAGACATGTCTTCTATTGGGATCTCGATAAAACGGCGTCGATATGCTCAGGCGTCTTTCACCCTTTTTGATAACCCAATCGAGCTCGAAAATCTTCACATCTCTCGAACCGAGCTCATTGCTCAAGGAATACAAAAGCTCGATACGTGCACGAATGCCTGCGGGAATTCGATCAGAGCCCACCATCTCGGCAATGTTTTTCAGCGCAACGCTTTGACCCTCATCAAAATGAGCCAAAAGTTGCGTGTTTCCCAAATCCAGGATCAGTTCTTCTTGACTGTCGTTCATGACACGCATACCGATATGCATCACCATGCCCGTATCCGCAGAATGCCGAAATACGCCCTGGGACCAAATCTTGACATTTCCGATTGTCACACCATCCAGTTCGAGCTGTTGGTAACTCCCGGCGTCCTCTGCCCGTACATAAGGATCCGAGCCCCCAGGTCTGTAATGTAGCCTGGATTGCATGCAACCTGCTAAAAAAACTAAGAAAAACATCAAGAAAACCAAAGGGCGACCTTTCCAATACCAAATTGATATTTTGTTATTTAGCGCCATGGCCCAACTCCTTCTTTTTCTCAATCCCTGACTCAATCGGATCACCGACGTCTGCTTTTCAAAGTCATCTAAAATTTATTACCAAAAATATAGTTTTTCAAGCCGACCTCACATCTTTGTTTCAAATATGGTTTTATGCAAAAAACATGCCCAAATATTGAAATTAAATCTATTTAAATCAATCACATAAAAACGATCAAGCTTATAAAAAGCGCCTCATCATCCTCTTTTGGAAATACTGTTCCATTTTGGAGCTTCGCTCGAGCTGAATAAATCTTTGACAATCCAGATCGGAGTCATTAATTGTATCCCCATGAGTAAAAACCAATTACATATCCTATACGCAGTTCTGGCTATTATGGGTGTTTTCTGGATTCATGATCTTTGGATGGAATCCGTGTCGATCGACACCCTGCCCTACAGCGAATTTAAGAAACTGCTCAAAGAGAATAAAATCAAAGAAATTTCTATAAGTGCCAACCAGATCCAAGGAGAATATATTTCTCCTCAAAACGGCAAGGATCGTTTCATGACCACGCGGGTCGACGACGAGTTGGCCGCCATGCTCGATAAGTACCCAGTGAAATATTCCCAGAAGAAAGAAAACACTTTTCTCCCTACTCTATTATCTTGGTTCGTGCCGGTGCTGTTGTTTATGGGGGTGTGGTTCTTCCTCATCCGGCGTATGGCGGGCCGCGCAGGACCTGGAGCCGGTTTGATGTCCATCGGCAAAAGCAAAGCCAAAGTGTATATGGAAAAAGACACTCAAACAAGGTTTCAAGACGTAGCCGGAGTCGACGAGGCCAAAGGCGAGCTCGAGGAAATCGTCTCTTTTTTGAAAGACCCCAAAAGCTACGGCCGCCTTGGCGCAAGAATGCCCAAAGGCATACTGCTGGTCGGCCCACCCGGCACCGGAAAGACCTTACTGGCTCGCGCTGTGGCCGGTGAAGCCGGGGTTGCCTTTTTCTCGATCAGCGGCTCCGAGTTTGTAGAGATGTTTGTGGGAGTCGGTGCCGCACGCGTAAGAGATCTATTTGAGCAAGCCCGCCAAAAAGCCCCCTGCATTATTTTTATCGACGAACTGGATGCTCTGGGCAGAGCCAGGCACGCCGGTCCATTTACAGGTGGGAATGATGAAAAAGAGCAAACCTTGAACCAACTGTTGGTGGAGTTGGATGGATTCGATTCAACCACCGGATTGGTATTGCTTGCCGCCACAAACCGACCCGAAATTTTGGATCCGGCGCTATTACGCGCGGGCCGTTTTGATCGCCAAGTATTGGTCGATCGTCCCGACAAGCTTGGGCGATCAGCGATTTTACGGGTGCACGCGAGAAAAGTAGATCTGAAAGACGGCACCAACTTGGATATGGTGGCGGCGCTTACCCCGGGATTTACAGGCGCCGATCTCGCCAATCTAGTCAATGAAGCTGCCTTGATGGCTACTCGCCGGGGCGCCGAGCGGGTCGGTATGGAAGATTTCACTTCGGCGATTGAACGAATCATCGCGGGGCTTGAAAAAAAGAACCGTTTGCTCAACGATCGTGAGCGTAAAATCGTCGCATATCACGAAATGGGCCATACCTTGGTGGCGTCGTCTTTAAAGGGATGCGATCCGGTCCACAAAGTATCCATTATACCACGCGGCATTGGATCTTTGGGCTATACCATACAACGACCTACCGATGATAGGTTTCTGATGACCAAAGAGGAGCTTGAAAACAAAATGGCGGTGTTGTTGGGTGGTCGGGTTGCAGAAACCATCATCTTCGAACACTTATCCACCGGAGCATCCGACGACTTGGCTAAAGTGACCGACATCGCCAGAAGCATGGTTACCCGCTACGGAATGGTGCCTCAAGTCGGTCATGTTACCTATGACCGGGAACCATCCGGCTTTATGGGCATGCACCCGGGATATTCCACCCAGAAAGATTACAGTGAAAAAACCTCCCGCGAAATAGATCAAGCCGTTCGAGCTATCGTAGAAACAAGCTACCAAAAAGCCCATCAAGTCTTGGCCGCCAACATCGAAGTTCTCAAAGAGGGCGCCCTGCTTTTGTTGGAAAAAGAAACTCTGGGTGAAGAATCGATTCGAAAGCTCGTCTCAAAGCTCGCTAAAGAGTCAACCTGGTCGTAATCAAGACCCGAGCATCACTTTGAGATCTTCATCCGGAGTGGTTATCGGAGCGATGCCGAAATTATCAACGAGCACTTGCAATACCGCAGGACTCACAAAAGCAGGCAGGCTCGGCCCCAGACGCATGTTTTTGATCCCCAGATGCAACAGAGTCAAAAGGATGCAGACCGCCTTCTGCTCGTACCAGGATAACACCAGGCTCAGCGGCAATCCGTTGACATCGGTTCCAAATGCATCGGCCAACGCCACCGCGATATTTATGGCCGAGTACGCATCGTTACATTGCCCGATGTCCAAAAGCCTGGGTATGCCACCGATATCACCCAAATCCAGCTTGTTGAAGCGATATTTTCCACATGCCAGGGTAAGCACGACGGTGTCTTTGGGAGTCTTCTCGACCAACTCGGTATAGTAATTGCGTCCCGGCTTGGCCCCGTCACACCCACCCACCAGGAAAAAATGTTTGATGGCGCCGCTTTTTACTGCATCGATAACCTTATCGGCCACACCCAAAACCGCCTGTCGCCCAAATCCAATCATAATGTTATGTTCGGGTCCGTCTTGTTCGAAGCCAGGTTGGGCAAGCGCCGTTTCAATGACCGGTGTAAAATCCCTGTCGCTGATATGCCTAACACCCGGCCAAGCCACCAATCCAGATGAAAAGATGCGATCTCGATAATTGTCTTTGGGTTTTTGGATACAGTTGGTCGTCATCAGAATTGCGCCCGGAAACTTGGCAAACTCTTTTTGTTGGTTTTGCCAGGCCGAACCATAATTGCCTATCAAGTGAGAATACTTTTTCAATCCCGGGTATGCATGGCACGGCAGCATCTCTCCATGGGTATAGACATTGATGCCTTTGTTTTTGGTCTGCTCGAGAATCTCTTCAAGATCCTTCAAATCATGACCTGATACCAAAATGGCCTTACCCGCGATCGGCTCGGTCCGAACCCGGGTCGGCTCGGGGTGGCCATATGTCTCTGTGTTGGCCCGATCCAAAAGCTCCATCACCGCAAGATTGACCTCTCCAACCCTAAGGGCCATGTTGGTCAATGCTTCGATCGAGTTATCTTCATATAAAAAATCCAACGCCTCATGAAAGAAGGACAGGACTTTCTCGTTTTGGTATCCCAAAACCCAAGCATGATCCGCGTACGCCGCCACGCCTTTAAGACCATAGGTGATAAGCTCTTCCAATCCGGTGATGTCTTGACCGACTTCTTCTTTGCGCTTATCGATGCCGATTTCGCGTCCCTGTTGAACAAGTCCGTCTAGGGTGGAAGCCGGTTCAAACTGAGAGGGGCCTTGAAGCACTTGCGGGTTTTCGCCTTTTTGCCTGCAAGTCTCTTCATACAATCCGTGGGCTTGTTGCAGCACGCTTTTTGCCTTTCGCACCCATCCTTCAACCCTGGCGGCATCAAAATTGACATTTGTCACAGTGGTAAACAACGCCTCGATGAGAAACCTATCGATGGTTGCGTCTTGTACCTCCATCTGTCGCAGGCGATGTCCATAGCGCGCAATCCCTTTACAAGCATACACCAACAAATCCTGCAACGCGGCAACATCGGGCTCTTTTCCGCATACCCCCATGCGAGTACATCCACCGCCTTGGCCGGTCTGCTCACATTGATAACAAAACATTTCCATTTCACCTCTCCTTTTTGTCAAAAGTCGTCAAAGTTTTCGTTCGTATTCATAAAACCACCTCTTTTTCCGAAGGTGAGTTCTATAACAAATTGAATTTCATATCATATTCTATGGTTGGCTTATCTGTTTGGAAGCATTCTTAAGATAGTGAATCCTCCCGCTTCTCCCCCGGTGATGCGACCAATTTTTGATACAGCTCAGGACCCAAACAGTCCTTGGCTGCCTTACACCATTCGATACAGGAAGGGGCTCTTTCTTTATATACCATAGTCTTGCAGCTTTGGCATCTCACCCGCATTTCGTCTGAGAAAAACTCGACCGGCCTCTTGCACTGCGGACAAGGATGATAGCTTATGGTCAATTTCCTGCTATCCTGACCAGGACAAACAGACATGACTATACTCCGCCTTGAGCACATACCGGTTGGGGTAAAATGGTTTCACGCTTGGCGCCTTCCCGGATTCCGATGGTATGAATTTCAACCGGCACATCCGAACCCGCTGCGTTGCGGGCCTCGACCACAGCGTTTGCAAGCCCTGCGCAACACGGCACCTCCATGCGAAGCACGGTAATGCTCCTGGGTTGGTTGACCGCAATGATCTGGGTCAGCTTTTCCAGGTACATTTCCAGGTCATCCAACTTTGGACATCCCACCAGCACGGATCGATCCTTGAGGTAACGTGTATGAAAATCCGGTACGGCAAAAGGAACACAATCCGCACAAACCAACAAATCTGCATCCTGTAAAAACGGCGCTCCCACCGGGACCAATCTGAGTTGCACCGGCCAATGAGATAGAGAGGATTTTGGATTTGTTTTGTTCTCGATACCTTGTTCGGTATCCTCCTTACACATCGGCCTCGTCAATATCTGCGGCACTTGGGTGCCCCGGGTAAAGGTTTTTACCGCCGAACCCGGACAACCACAGGGTAAGGTAGGAGCAGGTTCGACTTTCTTTGGCTCATTCTGTCCCTTGAGGTGACTTTTGACCGCTTCTTCATCAAAATCTTGGGCTTCGCGTTCTTCGATGGATATGGCGCCGTTGGGACAATCACCAAGACACGCCCCCAAACCATCACAGTAGATCTCGCTTACCAATTTTGCCTTACCATCAATAATTTGAAGAGCACCTTCGGCACAGGACGGTACGCACAAACCACATCCATCACAGAGTTGCTCATCGATCCTTACGATTTTTCTCAAAGTCATGGCACACTCCCTTGGTTTTCAACTTCATGCTTATCAATCGTAGAAGCAAAATGTGTACCAGGTTCATGGTCAATTCAGAAAAACATATTTATCTTTTATTTCATATGGTTACAAAACTACCTCACGAGACGTACCCAATGTGTCCCAAAATAATACCAATACATTGTACAGCGTATGCGATCTGTAAAACACCCCCGATTTTCTCCTATCTATAAGTAATATTTACACTATATAATATAGACGGTCAACCCGAAGTGTATCGAAATTGAATTATGCTACAGTGTATCACGTACGCGCTGCTATGAGCCATTTTCCCGAATGTATCTGTAAAGGGTCGAACGCCCCACTCCCAGGTTTTTCGCCGCCAAGGCCTTGTTGCCTCCGGCAGCCTGCATGGCATGTTCGACTTCATTTTGGGTCAGCTTGCGGTTGCGGCCCGGTCTTTTCTTTTTGGACTTCTTGATTGTCTCGGCCCGAATCTCAGGCGGTAGATGCTGTGGTTCGATGGGATGTCCCTGGGTCATGACCATGGCATACTGCAGGGCATTCATGAGCTCGCGAACATTTCCAGGCCAATCATAATGCATGAGGATGGTCTTGGCCTCCAGGGTAAGAATGGGAATCGGTCTTTGCATTTGACGTGCGAATCGCTCTAGAAACACTTCACATAGCTCGGCAATATCGATTCTTCTTTCACGCAACGCGGGCAACTCGACAGGAACGACGCTCAGCCTGAAAAACAAATCCTGCCTGAACAAGCCCGACGCCACCATGGATTTCAGATCTCGATTTGTCGCGCTGATGATTCTTACATCCACCGAGATTTCCTCTTCTGCTCCGACTCTTGAAAAACGCTTTTCCTGCAATGCTCGCAACAGTTTGACCTGCATGGCCGAGCTCAGATCACCGATTTCGTCCAGAAACAATGTTCCACCCGAGGCCATCTCGAACCGGCCTTTTTTGTTTTTGATCGCACCCGTAAATGCGCCCTTGACATGTCCAAACAACTCGCTCTCCAACAAGCCTTCGGGCAATGCGCTGCTGTTTACAGGGATAAACGGACCCGAAGCCCTTGCGCTTTCAGCATGAATGGCTGCGGCGATAAGCTCTTTTCCCGTACCGCTTTCTCCATGAACCAACACACTCACATCCGTGGAAGCCACTTGACGCACCAGCTCGAATACTTCCTGCATGCGATGATGCCGGCCGATGATGCCTTGAAAGCTTCTCTCTCGCTTCAATGCACGCCTGAGCTCATTGAGCTCGGTAACATCCCGGGCGGAAGCCAAGATTCCCACGACCCGATCTAGGGTGTTTTTCATGGGAACCACCGTCATCTCAACCTGGTGTTCCGTACCTTGCCGATCGGCAATAATCAACGGATAACTGAGCAAATCAAAAGTAGGAATGCAGGTTTCACAAAAAGCGCATCGGCTTCCACACAATCCACCCTGAATGATTTCATGGCAATCCCGTCCGAGGACTTCTTTTCGATCCAAACCGGTGAGCTTTTCGGCCGCCCGGTTGAAAAAAGTGATTTTTCTCTCCAGATCATGCGCGATCACCGCTTCATTCATGCTGTCGAACACCAATTGGAGGTTTTGATCATAGGACAACAGGTTGGAAAGTTGCACTACCACACTCCTTTCTGCACAGAAGAGATCCTATATCTGATTCTCGGGCAGGTCAAAATCATACTATGCCGTATCCACCGGTTGAAAGAACCAGGTTGAATTTGCCATAAAGTCATGAGACAAATTTATCTCATAAAATGTCCAAAGGAGCCCTGACCCCATGAAAAGATTCGGATTCGTGATGTGCCTCATGCTATGCCATCATCCCTTGGTCCATTCGGACAACACCCGTATGATGACCACACCGGCTATCGGAAAAAACCACATTGCTTTCATCTATGCCGAAGATCTCTGGATCGCCCGAACAGACGGCACCAACCCCAGATGTCTGATTTCGTCAAACGGAATTGAGACCAATCCAGTCTTCTCGCCAGATGGAAATTGGATTGCATTCAGCGCCCAATACGATGACGCCAACCTGGATGTGTATGTGGTAGGAGTCGACGGAGGAGCTCCAAAACGACTGACATATCACCCTGATGATGACTTGGTGCGCGGCTTCACCCCGGACGGAAAAATTTTGTTCTCATCCCCCCGATCGGCGTCCAACTGGAGACATACTCATTTTTATACCATTTCGCGCCAAGGTGGTTATCCCGAAAAGATACCCCTTCCCAGCGCATACAAGGGCTCTTTTTCTCCCAATGGTAGAAAGATTGCCTATACACCTTTGCGTGAAGCGCATCTTCAGTGGAAAAACTACCGAGGAGGCACCCATTCACGTATTTGGATCTATGATTTCGATCTCAAGAATACATCGATGATCCCTCAACCAGCCACGCGCTGTAACGATACCGATCCCATGTGGGTTGGAGACATGATCTACTTTTCTTCGGATCGCGAAGGCGAGTTCAACCTCTTTATGTACGACCCGCAAAAAATGTCGATAACCAAGGTATCCCATCACGATGATTTTCCGGTCCTCAACGCGAGTTATGGAACTGGACGCATCATCTATGAACACGCGGGATATCTGCACGTTCTGGTCACAAATACCGGAAAAACCCATGTGTTGCCGATTCAACTAGGAGCCGAAAACCAGGAAACCCGATCGCGCTTCACCTCCAAAGAGCAATATATTCGGAACCTGAGCCCGTCTCCTACGGGCGCAAGAATCTTGGTTGAGTACCGCGGGGAGATCTTAAGTGTACCCGCTGAACAGGGAGTTGTACACAACTTGAGTCGAACGCCCGACGCTCACGAACGTTACCCGGTGTGGTCACCAAACGGCCGGTTCATTGCCTATTTCTCGGATTATCACGGCGAGTACGAGCTTTTCGTCAAAGATTCGAAGGGTAGTATAAAACCCAAGCGATATGCTCTCGGGGGAGCTGGTTTCTACCGCGAACCGGTTTGGTCTCCGGACTCCAAAAAGATCTCTTTCATCGACAATGCCGAAAGTCTTTTTTGGATCGATCTGGAAAGCAAAAAAGTCTTCAAAATATCTCAAGAAGTCGAGTACTCACCCTTGCGCAGTATGACCCATCATTGGTCACCGGATTCGAAATGGATAACCTTCACTCTTAAAAACCACGGGCTTTTCAACACCATTTATCTCTATGCGATAGAAAGCCGGCAGATTCACCGCATCACCGATTCTTTTTCCGATGCCACCGAGCCCATCTTCGATCCAAGTGGTTCGTATTTGTATTTCTTCGCCTCTACCGACGCCGGACCGGTGGCCACTTGGTTCGCCATGTCCAATGCCGATATGCGGCGTACGAGCCACATCTATGCATTGGTCTTGAAAAAGGGAAACCCACCACCCCTGCCCGAGAAGAACGACGAGGAGAAATCCATTGAGCCAAATGACTCGGAAAAGAGTCAAAAACCAATCAAACCTTGCGAGATAGACTTGGTTGACCTGCAAAAAAGAATCGTGGCATTGCCGATCGCCGGCGGGGTCTACCGAAATCTTCAAATCGATCCAGTCGGTGATCTCTATTATCTCAATGCTGATCAAGACCCTAAAGACGATACATCGCGTCCCAAGAGCACGCTTTTAAAATTTTCTCTCAAAACCAGAAAAACCGAAGTATTGGCAGAGAATATCGACGATTATACCTTGTCCTATGACGGGAAAAAGATTCTGATTCAGACCGACAAGTCTATACGTTTGGCAAAAACCTCGAAAAAAATCGATCCTGACAAAGATCGGGTTGACTTGAGTCACCTGCGTATCAAGACTTACCCACAAAAAGAATGGAGACAAATTTTCAATGAAGCCTGGCGAATCAACCGAGATTACTTCTACGCCCCGAATTATCATGGTGTGGATTGGAATAGGATGAAGAAGAAATACGAAATTTTTTTACCCCACCTGAGCTGTCGATCCGATCTCAACCGCCTTATCCAATGGATGTGCTCCGAACTGTCGGTTGGGCACCATGTGGGTGGAGGTGGGGATACATTAGAGCGTCCTGAAAAAACCGGAGGTGGACTTTTGGGAGCCGATTTTATCATCCACAAGAATCGATACAGGTTTGCTAAAGTATTTGGTGAGCTCACCTGGAATCCCGGCATCTCCACCCCTTTGAGCGTCCCAGGGATCGACGCTCGCGCGGGCGAATATCTTTTGGCGGTCAACGGATTCGAGTTGACCGGCAAGGAAAACCTGCATGCTTATCTCGAAAATACAGCCGGCAAGCTCATAGAGCTTACCATCGGCCCAAAGCCATCTTTTAAAAGCTCCCGTATCGTACGGGTAAAACCCGTATCTTCTGAAGAGGACATTCGACATCTTGATTGGATAGAAAACAATATCAAAAGAGTGGATGAGGCCACCGCGGGAAAAGTCGCCTATGTCTACGTGCCCAACACAACCGTTAAAGGTCACCAATTTTTCAAACGATATTTTTATCCTCAAACCCACAAACAAGGCGTAATCATCGACGAACGCTTCAATCGAGGCGGGCAAGTGGCCGATTATTATATCGATATTTTAAGGAGACCGTTCGTGTCGTACTGGGCCATGCGGTATGGAGACGACTTGCGCACACCGAAAGGAGCGATTTTTGGGCCAAAGGTGTTGATTACCGACGAAACCGCCGGTTCGGGAGGGGATTTGTTTCCCTGGATGTTTCGCAAGTTTGGACTTGGCAAACTCATCGGCCGACCTACCTGGGGAGGTTTGGTTGGTGTCCTGGGTTTTCCGAATCTCATGGACGGCGGATTCATCACCGCGCCCAATCTTGCCATCTGGAATGAAAATGGTTGGATAGTAGAAAACCGTGGAATCGAGCCGGATATCGAGGTAGAACAGCTCCCCGAAATGTGCCTTGAGGGAAAGGATCCCCAACTGGAAAAAGCCATCGAAGTCGTTCTGAAGGATCTTCAAAAAAATCCTATTCACCCTCCAAAAAGACCGCCGTATCCCGTACGTACGAAAATATTGTCTAAAAACTAGTCCACTATCCAAAAATACACCATCCCGTATTGACAAATTACTCCATTATGGTTTAGTTTGAAGCGGATGAGAATGAGATTGATGTTGATCTACAAAGCACAATCGCAAAAGCACAAACCCAAACAAACATGGATTGAATCTGGGGAACCCCAAAAACATGTAAGGAGATTTTTATGAGAAAGATGTCGCTGTTTTCAGTCGGTATTACAATCTTGGCTTTTGGGTTGACAGTAGCCGGTATTACAAACGAAACCCAAGCGCGACAACAACGCCGCCATGGCGGATGTATGCATCATATTTGCAACCAAATACCGGGAGAAACCCCTTGGTCGAGCACGGAAGCCCAATATCCCGATATACAATATGACTGGGAGTTTGCCTGGGCCAATATGGGATATGAGTTCACGCCCAAGGTGGACGGATATCTATTCAAAGTAGGCGGAAGTTTCCACGGAGCTGCCCAGATCACCCTTTGGGAAAACGTTAGGGACGAAAGCGGCATACCCACAGCCGATCCGATCACCACGGTTTCACTCGACAACTCCGACAACCCGGATTATGCTTGGAGTTTCGTCAAGCTGACCACCCCCATCCCGCTCAAAACCGGCAACCGGTACGCGATAACGGTTTACGGCGCAATCGGTGTCTTCCTGAAGGTTACTTTAGGCACCCCCGAAGAGCTTGAAGTGGGTGACATCATCATCCATCACGGTACCATCAGCGAACCCAATAAAGAACCCACGGACTATCCCGAGTATATGATGTCTTGGCATATCGGGCATGTAGATATTTCGTTCACTCCCGAGGATGATACCCCTTGCCTATGCCTCAAAGACATCCGGCTCATTATCCAATGCATCATCAACAAACTCGACAAACAACAAACTTGTCACACCGATGATGATCACGGCTGGTGGTTCGGCAAACGCCGTCAGTGTCTCGACTACCATCAATACGAGGGATGCAAGCGCTGGATGACTCGGGACTAGCCGAACTTGTTTCAACAAGCAGATTTGTTAAAGATCTACAACAATACTGGCAATATAATCGTTGAGTGACTCGTGCATCTTTCCCTCCAACTTATACATCACCTTACGCATGGCATTGTTTGAAAAGTGAATTTCGGCCGTAAAGCCGCGTATCCCCTGACGCCGGGCCAGTTGAGCCAAATGCTTGGCTAAAAAAGTCCCGATACCCTTGTTTTGCCAGGTATCTCGCACTACCAAGGCCAACTCGGCCCGATTGGTTTTGGCATCCAAGTAGTAGCAACCCAAAGCAACGATTTCATCACCATAAGCCTGCGGTACGATGCCTACAATGGAAACCTCGTGTCGATGATCGATATACACGAAGTCCTGGAGCTGTTTTTGAGGCAGTTTTTTCATCTGTTTTCCGAAACGATAATAAATCGTACCCTCTGAAAGCGCATAAAACAGCTCTTTCATGCGCGGCTCGTCCGTGGGATGAATCGGCCTGAACCGCATATGGGTTCCATCATCAAATGCCATGGTCGTTCGAAGCCCTTGGGGTTCGACAAACAATTTCCCTTTAACGGCTTCCATCTCGGGTTGCAGATATCTGGCATCGATGGCCTTTTGGATCAACTCCGCTCGAAAATCCGGATGCGCTATACTAATCAGTGCCAGCGCTCTTTCCTGGATGCTTTTTCCATGCAGGTACGCACTGCCGTATTCTGTTACCACGTACTGCACCTCTGTTCGGTTGGTCACGATACCCGATCCGGCATCAAGAGAGGTCACTATCCTGGACAAACCGGTTTGCAAATCCATAGAGGGAAGCACGAAAATCGATTTCCCTCGATCCGATCTCCCAACTTCTCTACCCACGGGAAACCTTTCACCCATGCTTGACAAGAAATTGAAGCCGACTGAATCACGGCAAACTTGACCGGTCAGATCGATTTCCATGGCCGAGTTGATCGTTACCATTTTATTTTGCCTGGCAAGCATGGTGGGTTCGGTGATCGATTCGATGGGTCGAAAAACGATTTTGGGATTTTCGTGCACATACTCGTACAGCTCCCTCGTACCCATGCAAAAACTTGCGACAACTTTGCCTCGATCAACCGATTTTCTGTCACCGGTTACGACGCCTCTTTCAATCAAATCAATGATTGCATTACCCAACATCTCGGTATGTATGCCTAAATCCGATTTTGCGTAGAGAAAATCAAGCGGCAGCTCGGACCAAACACCAATGCCGATTTGCAGCGTCGATCCGTTTTCGATCAATCCATCCAAGTGTCCGGCAATCTTCCTTCCAATCTCGGAATCCGAGTTGGGCAAAACTTCCAGCAGATGGTTTTCAACTGGAACCAAGATATCGAGATCGTAAATACTGATTTGGCTCTCTCCGTGGGTAAACGGCATGGCTGGATTTATCTCTGCAATGACCAAACCGGCGTTCTCACATGCGGATTTCACGATATCAACCGAAATGCCCAAGCTGCACATCCCACGTTGATCGGGAGGGCTTACTTGCACCAGGGCGGCATCCAACGGAATTTTTCCCGTACTGAAGAGACTCGAAATTTCATGCAAACCGATAGGCGTGTAGCGCCCGACGCCTCTCTCGGTGATTTCCTTGCTAGCACGGGTCATCATAAAAGTGTTGAACCTAAACTGTTCAGACATATCCCTTTTTTCATGCGACATGTCGATGGGATCGAACAGTTGAACCAACTCCACATCAAAAAGTCGATCTTCGCGAACCAGCAATTCATTGACCAAGCTTTGGGGACGCGCACACCCAGTAGCCAAAAACACCCGCCATCCGGAACGTATTTCGGCGATTGCCTGCTCAACTGTGTTGAGCTCAACCTGATACTTTGAAACCCAATCCATAGCACTTCGATCGTACTCGATTTTTTTCATCTTTTTTACACCGTTTCAAGAAAGAGTAATCCTGGCATCCGCCACCATGGCAGCATTACCCATACCCCCGACAATAAATGGGTTGATGTCCAATTCGATGATTCTCGAAAAGTCCGTAGACAACTGACTGATGCGTTTTAGTCCCTTGGCGATTTCAGCCATATCCACTCCACTCTGGCCACGAAATCCTTTCAGTAGGGCATATGATCGGGTTGATGCCAACATCTGCATGGCTTCGTCTTCGGTAATGGGCGCCAAATTAAAGGTAACGTCTTTCATAACCTCGACGAAGATCCCACCCAAGCCAAACATTAACATGGGTCCAAATTGTGGATCACGATGCATGCCGAGAATCACTTCCCTGCCCTTTGCAGCCATGGTCTCGAGATACACTCCGTCCAAACGGGCCTTGGGAAAACGACGGGCAATCCGAAGCATCATAAGATCGAATGCGTCACGGATTTCATCGATCCCATTGATATTGAGTCGGACTCCACCCACATCAGATTTGTGAATGATATCAGGCGAGTGAATTTTCATCACCAAGGGAAAACCCAGCTGCTTTCCAACTTCTACGGCTGCTTCGCAACTCGTGCATACAGATCCTCGGGTGATATTAAAATCGTATGCTTCGAGAATTTTCTTGGCGTCTACCTCTGCAACCTGCGTGAGTCCGAGTCGGTTGTAGCGATTGATGATGCGCTCCACTC
>JBFFBT010000084.1:0-19840 GCA_041560255.1 Myxococcota bacterium
GCAATGGATACTGCTCCAATCATCCCAGCCCGGTGTGTCCAGCAAACAGATGTGATGAGGACAAAAAAACGTGTTACTACATCTGGCACTCCATTACCACCGGCGGTCACCATACGTGCGGTATCACTCCCACGTTTTATGGGTCACAATCTGCAATATGTTGGGGAGCTAACGACAAAGGCCAGTTAGGAAATGGAAGAATGGGCGTAGGAATAGGACAACCTGTAGATCAACCGATAGGCAATGTTGATTTTAAATCATTATATGCGGGATACATGCACACTTGTGGCATAACAACTGAAGATATCACGATGTGTTGGGGGTATGACTTCAGTGGTCAACTCGGAAATGGTGGCTCAAGCGAAGATAGTGATGTACCGGTTGCGGTTGCAGGTGAAATCATTTTTACTCAACTTTCTTTAGGCTACTCACACACATGCGGAATCGATCAAGCAGGATCGGCTTATTGTTGGGGCAGCGATAGTAGCGGAAAGCTGGGCAATGGAGGCGATATTCAATCTTCCCAAGTACCCGCCGCAGTTTCAGGAAACTTATCATTTAAATCCCTGGCAGCCGGTCAAGATCACACATGCGGAATCACAACAGAGAACGCTGCTTATTGCTGGGGCTCAAATATATACGGGCAACTCGGTAATAATAGTGAAGATATAAATTCACAAATCCCAACGTTGGTCTTGGGAGGATACACATTCACAACTATAAGTGCAGGCTCAAAACATACGTGTGGGCTAACCCAGATTGGTACAGTGTATTGTTGGGGTAGTGATCAATATGGCCAACTCGGAGACGGCATACCAATCGAGAACGCAAAGACACCCGTTGCTGTTTCAGGAGATATCAAGTTCAAGAAAATTAGTGCAGGAGAATATCATAATTGTGGAATAAGTATCGAAGATAAAACCTTCTGTTGGGGATACGATCAGTATGGTAGACTTGGAAATGGAGACGAGATTGATAACACTTTATTGCCAGTAATGACTGTCGGTGGTTTTTTATTTGTCCAATTGGGCACGGGCGACAATCACACTTGCGGATTGACTGATAATGGAGAAATATATTGCTGGGGATCAGATATCAGCGGTCAACTCGGCAACGGAGGCGAAAACCTAAATTCACAAGTACCGGTCGAGATCAAAAATACAGTCCCCATAGGATAATACTAGCGATATTACAGCCACCACCAACCTTCCGATACACCAAATTCTTAGCAAACTTCCATTATAAACCAAGCTTAATCATGGTTGACCCTTTAATCTTATTAACGATATACTATGTATAAGTAACGTATGATTGTTTGGAGGAAACTTATGATATTCCCGAAAGTTAGGCTTCTTTATCGGGGCGGGGTAAATGTGTGTTTCGCCCTTTCGGTTGGTCTTTTCTTTTTTTCACAAATCACAGGCTGCGGGGGCTCTGACTCCGTAAAAGTAGAGTGCAAAAAAAACACTGATTGCGAGCAAGATCAGGTCTGCAGCTACGGGGTCTGCCTGGATACCTGTGGCGGCACCACCGGTTGTGACACCGGTTGGAAATGTATCGACGACAAATGCTATAAAGAGTGCACGAGTGACTCCCAGTGTAAAACGGACATCGAGGTATGCGTCGGCGGAATCTGCATCGGTAAAACCGCTCCAACCCCTGAGCCCACCCCGACTACGTCGCCCACCCCAACGCCCTCGGCCAACGATTTTGACGGTGACGGCATACCCAACAACCTCGAGGACAAGGACGGCGACGGGATCTTGGACGACGGAGAGACCAATCCGTACGACAAAGACACCGATAACGACGGCCTCGAGGATGGTGTCGAGGACGCCGACAAAGACGGCGAACGAGACGTAGGCGAAACCAATCCCACCAAAGCGGACACAGATGGCGATCTCATCCCCGACGGCATCGAAGATCTCAACAGAAACGGTCAGAGAGACAGCAACGAGACCGATCCGACCGACCCGGACACCGATGACGACGGTCTCCTCGATGGGGTGGAGGATCTCAACCGCAACGGCCAACGCGACAGCGGCGAGATGGATCCCTTGGACGCAGACACTGACGATGATCAACTCCCCGACGGCGTCGAAGACAAAAACCACAACGGTACGAGATTGGTATGGGAGGAGACCACCGAGACCGACCCTCTCAATCCGGACACCGACGGTGATAAGCTCAAAGACGGGCTCGAAGACAAAGATCATGACGGCCAGGTTGATGCGGGTGAGACTGATCCGCTACGCCTTGATACCGACGGTGACTGTATCCCGGACGGCACCGAAGATAAAAACCTCAATGGGCAGGTCGATGCGGGAGAGACCGATCCGCTCGATCCCGATTCGGACGATGACGGTCTCAAAGACGGCGGTGAAAACCAGGAAGACAGCAACTGCAACGGCATCCTGGAAGACGGGGAGACCGATCCCACCAAGGCAGACAGCGACGATGACGGGCTGTCTGACTGGATCGAGACCAATGGCACCAACAAAACCGATCCGAGAGACCCGGACTCGGACGACGACGGGCTCAAAGACGGCGATGAAGACAAAAACCATAACGGTAAAAAAGACTTCGGCGAATCCGATCCCAACAACGACGACTCCGACAGCGATGGGCTCAAAGACGGTGACGAATCCTGTACCGATCCGCTCGACGGGGATACGGATAATGACGGATTATCCGACGGGAAAGAAGATCCGGACGGAGATTGCATACCGGGCAGCTGCACCACCGAGTGTGTGGATGACGGCGGTTGCACAAGCCCCGCGAAATGCCTACCGGTATCCCCGACCCAAAAGCTGTGTGTCGACAGGGCTTGCGCAGGCAACCAAACCAGCCCGGTCCAAGCCGATATGGATCAAGATGGGTTATCGGACGGACAGGAAGACTGCGATGACAACGGGATATATGATGAGGGTATCGATACCGACCCGCTCAACCCGGATACGGATGGAGACGGGGTTTTGGACGGAGACGAAGATCGAAATGGAGATTGCATCTTAGGCACCTGCGATACCCCCTGCTCGGTCGAGGGAGACCCGGTATGTGACGCCGAAGAAGCCCAATGTGTCGTAGCCCTGGGAGTTTGCTGGTCGTACGAATGCGCCGAGGGTGAGACCAGCCCTCACACCGACGACAGCGACGGCGACGGGATACCCGACGACGACGAAGGCACCAACCTGGTCTGCAGCGCGGACAACCTCAAAGTTGTCGACTTCCACCGCGCCTGGCCACCCAACTTCTTGCTGGCCCTCGAGACGTTTTTCGGAGGCTACTATAATGATCTTTATGCCGCCGATCTGCATATCGGCGCCATATTCTACTCGGCCGATCATCAAATCACGGGATTTTTGGTCAACCATTCAGCCACAGATGGCGCTGTCAATATCGTTGAACAGGAAGCCGAAGACAGAGAATTGATTGAGGAATTGATTGATTCCAATAATCCAGACAACTTGACAGGTGAAACCACCCGATCCATGACCACATTCGATGGCTACCCCGCGATGGTGGGCTCCTATACCATCCAAAACATCCCATCCGGCGGTATCAAACCCTCCAAGCTCGCCAACGATATATCTCAAGCTCTCTACGGCAGTGGGCTGTCGGGACTATTGGATCCAAACTTAGGTAATGCATCTGACACATACAACTTCAATTTCGAAACCGTCTACAGAAGCAGTGGCGAGGTGATAACCATTGGAGCGCTATCTGCTGATTCCTTGATGAACGACGCCCAAATCATTAGATTGGAAGACATCACCAACTCAACCGCACTGGCAGAAGCTCCCGATCGGGTCAGTGTACAATGTGACTCATTCCCCTCCGTGGGAAGTAACAAGGTTGATTTTATTTGGGTAGTTGACAACTCGGGATCAATGGCTGACGAGCAAACCGCAATCAGTAACGCGGCCAACGCCATGGCCGACGAGCTAGCCCTTACCACGCTCGATTGGCGAATAGCTGTTACCTCTACAGCCAAAAGCGACACCGTCGAATGCCCACCTGATCCGGCTTCTCCTAACTATCGTTGCGGAAATGGCCGATTGATAGGAGATGGGTTTACCCGCGACATCAACAAATTTAAAACCTATGTCATAGTAGGGGCTACAAACGGATCGCCATACTATCTGGAACATGGTCTAGAGATGAGCATCGCCGCCCTGAACAGAGCATCACCCTGCTCTGAAACCGAACAGGCCTTGAAAATTCGATGTGGTGCAATTCCGATTATCGTAGTATTGTCGGATGAGGAAGATCAAACTTTAGAAAATACGGGCACCCCAGAAATCATTCCAAGCCCCTCGCCGACTCCACCCGTTACATGCGCTGATCTTGACGAGCAAGACTCACCCTGTAATCCGGACCCAGCTCAAGTTGCCTTATTTGTCCAACAGTTTACATCCCATAATGCCACACTCTTTGCCATCGTAGGTGGAGATCCGAAATGTGGTACCGCACTTGAGCATTCGCGTGGATATAACACTGTTGTCTCAAACCTATCCGGTTCATCGTCCTTGAGCATTTGCGGTGATCCAAACTCTGATCCTCCAGGATCGCAAGCTGAAAATATTGAAAAAATCGTTCGTGCCGCCGCAGGAGTTGCCAGCACATATGTGCTGAGCAAAGCCCCGATCTCGGCCACCTTGAAAGTAGCGGCTCAACCCGCACAAGGCGAGCTTCCTCAAATCGTGGAGAGAAGCCGCTCTAACGGTTTTGATTATGACGGCACCAAAAACTCGATCATCTTTTATGGCGGCGCCAAGCCCAACGGAGACGGGCTGGATATCACCGTATCCTACCGCTCGTTTGAAGAGTGTATCCCGGCCCCCGAGATCTGCGACGGGATTGACAACGACTGCAACGGAGAAATCGATGAGACCGACGAAGACGAAGACACTTTCTTGTTGTGTGTCGATGATTGTGACGACACCAACGTCGCGGTTCACCCAGGCGCGACAGAGCTTTGCAACTGCATCGATGATGACTGCGACGGGCTCATCGACGAAGGCTTCGACAATGACAACGACGGTTGGACCAACGCTTGCGGTGAAGCAGGCACGTGTACCGGCATCAACGATTGTAACGATAACAACCCAACCATCTACCCCGGAGCCCCCGAGTATTGCAACGGAGTTGATGATGACTGTGACGGGGTCATCGACGAAGGCTTCGATCAGGACGAAGACGGATGGACTACCTGCGAGGGTGATTGCGACGATACCAACCCGAACGTCTATCCCGGCATGACGGAAAGCTGCAACTGCAAAGACGATAACTGCAACTTCCTGATCGACGAAGGTTTCGATCAAGACGGCGATGGTTGGACCACCTGTGGCGACTGCGCCGATCTTTTCGACTGCGATGATACCGACAACACCGTCTACCCAGGAGCCCCTGAGATCTGCGACGGCAAAGACAACGATTGCGACGGAGAAATCGATCCCCAATCCATTTGCGGGTAGGCCGGAGCACGACGCAAAAAAAGAGGGTAAAGCGCCCGTCCAGCCCAAAGAGACGCTTTGAGGTACAAACCTTTTTTGTAATCGGAATCATCTTGCCGAGAAGTCAGCGTCATATCTGTAAGCTTTCCCCATAGTTTGATGTATATAACGCTCAATGCGTCGAATCCCTATCTTTTCACGACTCGAAAGTAAAGTCGCTACATTCCAAACTCACCTGTTCAAACGAGATCCGATCTCCGGTAGGCGACCCGAGAAAAATAGGTATTGTCTATATATAGTATTTGATATAACGATATCCAGCAGATAGTATATGCCTCGTTCTTTGTCTTCGAATAATCACAATGCGTTTTTTTTCAATAGCCTATATCCATTCACGCAACGATGACAAAAATTGGAGGCATCTCGGTTGAATTCAGCCACTGACGAAACGAAAGGATTTTCTATGCCAAATAAATGTTTTCTTTACATGTTTAAACTCTTTTGCCTGATCTTCATTCGGTTGCTGCCCGGTTGCACAGACTCCGGCCCCTCTCCCGACAAGCCGACCTATCCGAATGCGCACTTACTCATCTCTACTGGAGAGCTTGCCAAACGACTTGACGATTTCGTTGTCATCGATACCCGACCGGCCGATAAATATGTTGCCGGTCATATCCCCGGCGCCATCAATCTAGAACGGAGATCCTTTGTGATATGGGAGGGCTCGACCACCAAGGGCATGCTGCTTCCATACGATCAGCTCGCCGCCGTTTTGGGAGAAAAAGGAATCACACGGGAAACCAGCATCGTCGTGTATGACGATGTGCCGGTCTCACGAGGCTCCGCTGGGTGGTTTTTTTGGATGCTTGAGGTTCTGGGCAACCAGAATATCCGCCTGCTCAACGGCGGCTGGGACACGTGGCGCAATGAGGGTCGCACCGTCCAAACCTCTCCCAACACATTGACTCCAACCGAATTCAATCCCAGCATTAATCCGGATATTTTGGTCGACCGCAATTACATTGCCACCAACTTGGACAATAAGGATGTCGTGTTGGTCGACACCCGTACTTTCGAGGAGTATATCGGTTGGATCCTGCACGCGGAAGCCCGCGGTGGACATATACCGGGCGCGGTACACCTGCCCTACAAATCAGTTTTCGATACCAACAACCAGGTTTTGGATTATGAAAAACTGCATGAATTGCTCGAGGTCGAAGGTCTCAGCGCAAAGAAACAGATTATCGGTTACAGTACCGCCGGGGTGCGCAGCGGTTTTCTGTATTTTCTCGGCCGCCTCATGGGTTTCGATCGCATCGCCAACTACGATGGATCCATCTGGAATTGGGCTGCGGGCGATACTTCTACCTACCCCATGGACAAAATGAAAAACCATCAGGCCCTCGTGTACCCTGCCTGGGTCGAAAGCCTCATCAAGGGCGAAAAGCCGCCTACCTACTCAGGCAATGGATATGCCGTTCTATTCACATCCTGGGAAGCCCGCTACAAAGAAAACCGGACCGATTACATCGGGACTCCCTACGAGACCGGCCATATACCCGGTGCCTTGTTTATGGATACCTACTCAATCGAAAACGGTCCCAACTCGGAGTTCGGGGATGGGTATGAAAACGCATTCGAGGCCAATGTCAAACCCATCGGCGAGCTGCAAAAGTTTTTTGGAGATCTTGGTATCAGGAAGGACATGACAGTGGTTGTGTATGCCCACGATGAGATCTCCATGATGACCGCCGGACGGGTCGCCTGGGCTTTGATCCTGGCGGGAGTGAACGATGTCCGGATTCTCAACGGCAATTATTCAGCCTGGATCGAGTACGGCGGTGTTATCGAGACCAAGCCGAACAGCCTGCCTGCAGTGGACTTCGGCGACGATCCGGGCAATTTACAATGGCTGGCTACCACACAGGAAGTAGCCGCGGTCGTCTCCGGAGACGATACCGAAGCTGTCATCGCAGACGATCGCAGTTGGGACGAGTTCGCCGGCTCTTCCAATTCTTACTATCATTATTTTCACGAGCTCGGCAGGATTCCCTCGGCTCGATGGATCGGCGATTGGGATACATTGACCAGCCCCGATCACCAATCGGTGCGTGTCCACCCTGAGGTAATCACCGACTGGACGAGGTTGGGTTTTTCATCAGAAAAGAAGATGCTGTTTTACTGCGGCACCGGCTGGCGCTCGGGCTTGTACACGTTTTACGCCTATCTTTTGGGTTGGCCCGCGGCCAATTATGACGGAGGTTGGTTCGCGTGGTCAACCGGCGACCATCCCCGAGAAATCGGCCACCCCGAAATTCTACTCCATGCTGGAGATTTGAAAGAGCTCATAGACAAAAAAAACGGAGGAAAACCTCTCGTCATCGTAGAAACCGGCTGGGGACCGGCAGGAGAAAGCTATGCCGGCGGGCATATTCCAGGGGCAATCTGGGTCAACACGGATGAAATCGAATATGATTGCTTCAATGCCCGCAATGACTGGCCCGTGGATGCGGGCGAGCCGGCCTGCTTCGATCGAAGCACAAATCCAGAAGAGGACGCCGCCAAAGGACTCGGACCCGACGACACTTTACCGAGAAACTGGTGGAACCTATATCCTGATCACCATCTGCTTTCAGCCATAGCCTACATGGGGATCCACAAAGACACGACCGTAGTAGTCACCGCAGACAACCCATCCGCCGCTGCCCGATTGGCCTGGACACTTTTGTATAGCGGAGTGAGCGATGTACGTCTTCTCGATGGCGGCAAACAGGCTTGGAAAGCTGCCGGTTTCCAACTGCAAACCACCGGCAACCAGCGCACCCCGATAGACTGCTTTGATCCGGACAACCCGAACCGCACCCAGGTTATCCATCCGGAGTACAAGGTCGATATACCCTTCGTACGAAAGGTAGTGAACGGTGAGGTGCCCAACGCTGCGCTGGTAGACATTCGCACTTGGGACGAGTATATCGGTAAAAGCACTCCATACAGCTACATACCCACAAGTGGACGCATACCCGACGCGATCTGGGGTCTGGCCGGCTCGGAATCATCCGGCATGGAAGATTACCTCAACCAAGACGGAACATTTCGATCTCCATCCGATATCTACACCTTCTGGGTCTCCCAGGGGATCACCTCCGATAAGTATTTGAGCTTTTATTGCGGCACCGCCTGGCGGTCCAGTTTGACCTGGTTGTACGCCTACCTAATAGGCTACCCGCGCATCAGCAACTTCGATAGCTCGTGGTTTGAGTGGAGCATGGGTGAAGGATCCGCCTACAACGGTGATGATCCGGTGCTCAATCCTATAGTAGACGATTATCCCGACCTTCCCTGAAAAGACATTTTACGGACAACCCGATTAGGATTTGAACCATAAGTCAATACAAGCCCCGGACCGATCTCTTTTTCGGAGCATGACGCAAAAGGGGGGTAAAGCGCCCGTCTAACCCAAAGAGACGATCCGAGGCATAAATCCTTCGCAAAGGCGATACGTTCACACGAAAGTAATGGTGATACCTCGATGAACGCCTAACAACAAGGTAAGCATTCACCCGGGGTAGCGACGGCTCTTGAGAATTCGAGGACTTGTCTAAGCAGGGTTTACAAGCAATCAAAAATCGATTGCTTGTAAACTCGCGAGTTTCGCAGAAATCGAAAGAGCCGTCGCTACCCCGGGTGAATGCTTACCGACAAGGTTATCGATTGATAATTGCAATGTATGTGCCAAAAACGCATAAGATCCCGGCTTTCATCATAACGACCCGAGATATTTTTGTTTGTCTATCAAAGTATTCCGGCAGGAATCTTGGGTTTACCTCATCACTTGGCCATTTTCGGCCGAATCCCTCTTTGATTCGGCAAGATCTTGCCAAGAAGCCGACACTAAAACCGGTCTGTGTTTATCTTGAGGCGCCTTCATCTGGGAGGCAACGGATAGAAGGATGGTTGTATTAAGCAGATCTTTGCACTGCCCGATGCCGTTTCCTTCTCTTGAGAGCCTTTTGTAGCTTGAGGACCGCCAGCTCCTTTCGCTTGGCTTCCACCTCGACGGTGCAATGCATCTGCTCGAAGCACGCTGGAAAATCCCGGAGGTTGATGTAGTCGTGGTGTGGTCTGGGGTTGGATGCCCGCCAGCCGTCTCGTGGACTGGAGACATGGAACACCGGTTCGCGGTTCCAGGTATCTGCGGCCAACTTGGCGGCCGATGGGATATCCAGACTATCCTGATTGCATCTGTGATGATGGACGTCGTACAGCATCGGCAGGCGCATGCGCTTGCAAATGGGCAGCAAGTCATAAGGAGTGAAATTTCGATCATCGTTTTCAATGCAAAGACGCCTTCTGGCCCTTCTCGACAAGCGCTTTACATTTTGTTGCAAACGCTCGAGAGAGGCAGTCTTGTCTCCATAGGCCCCTCCGGCATGAATATTGATGACATCCGCCCCGATCCACTCGGCGAGCTCGGCCTGGTACTCGATTTCCAAAAGAGAGTCGGCTACCACAGAGGGATCGGGCGAATTGATGACTACGAACTGATCGGGATGAAATGTGATACGAACTCGGGTTTTGGCCGCAAACCGGCCGCATTTCTTATACGCACCGATGATGGAGACACCCAAAAGCTCGGCGGCATATCCCAGCTCGGGATGGGTTTTCAGTGGTAAAATTCGGCTGTTGACCCTGAAACAACCAATTCCGTGTCGAGAGCAAAATGCGATCGCGGCCTGTAAAGCACCCGCATTGGCCATGGCAACCCCGCGCAAAGCCTGCATGCGCCCGGCTGGATCAAGCTTTTTTGCGTACCGAGCAGTCATGGTTCGAAACCGAATCGGCTCTCGGAAAAAGGTGCAACATAGGCCCAGACGCATGCTGGATGGTTCCATGGGATGAGAGATCGTCAACCTCCAATCGGTCGTATCTACGATGATCCTTGGGAATCTACCACAACTCGAGCTGGTGTTTGACTGTCCGTAGACGGGATTCTATCTCGGCTGCGGTTTCGAGGGTCCCGTCCTTGCGGATGTGCCTGACGAAAATTCCCAGGATACCGAGATCCTCGGCAATCAAATGATACCGGTGACAGGCTGCAGGGTCTTCTTCGCTACACACCAGACATGCGCGTTGGTAGCGCGCCTCATCCAGCAGCTTTTTCATACCTTCCCGAAAAACAGCGCCTTGCCGAATTTTTTCATCATCAATTCGCCCGTTCGGCAAACGGGGAGCATCTTTCGGCCGACCGCCGAGCTTGTCACCGAGAAACAAGTACCGCATTGCGGCTCGCTCCACTTCTTGACACAAAGACTTCTTGTTGAAATGGGGGACATAACGACTGATGGGTTGGCTGCGGACATCCACTACGAGGGTCATCTTTAGTCCGCATAGCAGATCGAGAAACGCCGGCATAGAATGATTGCTGTGTCCGATGCTGAAGAAAGCCCGATGGCCCGAAGCTGTAGCGTATCGATGGAACAAGGCAGGGTTATCTTTTTATTTTGGCAAGTGAGATACCAAGCGCGCCGGCGACTCCCTCTCCGTAGGCCGGGTCAGCTTTCAAACAATTTTTTATATGCCGGAGCTTGATTTCTTCGGGTGCATCACCCATGGCTCGGGCGGTGTTTTCGAAAAGCACTTTCTGCTGAGCGGGGCTCATCAGGCGAAACAGGTTGCCCGGCTGTGAGAAGTAATCCTCATCGTCTTTGCGATGATCGTGATGGTAGGCAGCACCCTGCAGCTCGAGAGGCGGCTCTTTGAGATCGGGTTGATCCTGCCACTCACTATAGCTGTTCGGCTCGTATCCCAAAGTCGACCCGAAGTTGCCATCCACCCGCATGACCCCATCCCGATGATAACTGTGGACCGGACATCGGGCGCGGTTGACCGGAATTAGATGATGATTGACACCCAATCGGTAGCGCTGCGCGTCACCGTAGGAAAACAGGCGACCCTGCAGCATTTTATCGGGCGAAAATCCAATACCTGGTATAATGTTGGTCGGATTGAAGGCGGACTGCTCCACTTCGGCGTAGTAGTTTTCAGGGTTGCGATTGAGCTCCAAGATCCCCACATCGATAAGCGGGTAGTCCTTGTGCGGCCAGATTTTGGTGAGATCGAAAGGATTGAAAGGACAAGCAACCGCGTCTTGCTCGGACATGATCTGGATCTTCATCGACCACTTGGGAAATTGCCCCTGCTCTATGCTTTCGTACAGATCGCGTTGATGACTCTCCCGATCCTTTCCGACGATCTCTTCGGCCTCTTGATCCGTAAGATTTTGGATGCCTTGGTGTGTCTTGAAATGAAACTTGACCCAAAAACGCTGGTTGTCCGCATTGATGAGGCTGAAGGTATGGCTTGCGTATCCGTTCATATGGCGGTAGGACTTAGGAATACCCCGATCGCTCATGGTGATGGTGACCTGATGAAGCGCCTCGGGCAATAAAGTCCAAAAATCCCAGTTGTTGCGCGCACTTCTTAGATTGGTACGGGGATCTCTTTTGACCGCGTGGTTCAAATCGGGAAACTTGAGGGGATCTTTCAAGAAAAACACCGGCGTATTGTTGCCCACCAAATCCCAGTTGCCCTCTTCGGTGTAAAACTTGATCGCAAAGCCCCGGATATCCCGCTCGGCGTCTGCCGCGCCGCGCTCGCCGGCCACGGTGGAAAAGCGCACGAACAACTCGGTTTTTTTTCCGATCTCGGAAAAGATCTTGGCCTTGCTGTATCGAGAGATGTCGTGGGTTACTGTAAAGGTGCCGTACGCGCCGGATCCTTTGGCATGCATCCGACGCTCGGGGATCACCTCGCGATCGAAATGAGCCAGCTTCTCCAAAAACCAAACATCCTGCAGCAGCATGGGGCCTCGGGGCCCCGCCGTCATCACATTTTGGTTGTCGGCCACCGGAGCGCCGACATTGTTGGTAAGTTTTTTCTTCATGATCCCGCCTCCTTTTTTTCTTTTTGCAGGCAGGCCAGGCACACCCCCCGGGCCTCGAGATGGATGACCCGTACCTGCCCGACGTGGCTCAAAAAACCCGGCAACTCGAGATGCATGAGGTCGATCTCGCCAAAGTCTCTCATCAGTCCGCAGCCCAAGCACAAAAAATGATGGTGGGGATCCAAGTTGGCATCAAACCGGGTGCTTTCGCGACCGGAGCCGATGATCTGTATCAAGCCTAGATCATGAAGCAACCACAGGCCACGATAGACGGTGTCCAACGAAATCGTGGGTATGCGCCGGCGCAACTGCAGAAAAACCGTCTCGGCATCCGGATGATCCGGACTTGTTGCCACCTCGCGAAAGATTTCCAGACGCTGGTGGGTCACCCTCACGCCTCTTTCGCGGCATACGGACTGAAACCGTTCCAACAACCCCCCGGGCTCTCGATTGGCCGGCATAGCATCTCTTTTTTTATAAGAATCCATTACTAGCTAAGATTTATATCTTTATTCATGGATCTTGTCAATCCCTGCGTGTCGAAAGCAGACTAAAACAATCAGACGAGTTTCACGGTTTCAGCCCTGTCCGAGCGCGGACCAAATGCCAGTCTCCCAGGACGATGTAACAATGTCCTTGTTGTACCGCAGGTATTGGCAAGAATATGTGTTTGGATTGGTTGATAGTGACAGCAGATGCACTACGGTGAGATTGGTGGACTCATTTCCGCCGTTTTGTCCCCGCATTTCATTTCGAATGTTCTTTCAGGTTTATAGTCCATGATCCATAAAAAGGGCACCAACACAAATAGTCCACCAATGAGTGCTCCAACGTTGACTTCTTCATTTCGATTGAAAAAGGTTGTGAGATTTTCGCAGCCTTCTTTTTCAAGCCGTACATGCTTGGTTGAGCCAACAATGGACGTGTCCGTGTGGGAGTGAGGGGTATTTCCCACATATTCGTCATTAATATAGACTTTTGCATCTTGCGGATGAGATCGAATGATTGTGGTGCTCGCACAACCCGAAAATGTTATTGCAAGTACAATCGCCATAATCTTGGTTGTTTTAGATTTTTTCGTCATAACAGATGCTCCGTGAATTTGAAAACTGGTTGATGGTTACTTGTAATCTATAAAACCTACCCAATACGACTTCTTCTCCATCAGATGGCATCATCCATTTCTTCGGCGGTTCTTTGTCTTTTCAGTACTCATCGCACCCTCCTTGTGCAAATATTTTCCCTATGTACGTTGTAAACAAACCTAGACCCACTCACCATAAGAACAAATTTCCTACAAAATATATGCCATAAACAATTTTTTTCGTATGTTGCCAATTTACAAAGACAACGGGTACTACCCCAAGTACGTTTTTTCTTTCTGACTCTCGTTTCTATATTCCATAATGATGCAATGATGCTATTTTTGCGTATCGAATCATAAAAAAAACCATAAAGTGCCTCATTTTTTGACATTGAGACCTGCTACCTTTCCATCTCCATAATCATGTTTCCGTTGTCCATCGCAGGACACAAGCATGTCATAGCCATTTCTACATGACGTTTCGATGAAACCTGCCGGAAGCACATATAGAAATGCGGCTGATTTTCAGAAGAGAAGGTTCACAAAATGGGTATGGTTACCGAAGGGTTAAACAGGAAAAAACTTGCTGGTTTTCGTTTCGGCGACACGCGCCGAATGGCTATCCTCAACCAGGGCTCGGTCACCCGTCGGGGTGACAGGAATAACAATCCTTATCCGGATAGTGAATCACCGGGTGACATTTAAAGCACGACTCGTTGTTGGGATGAGGCGTGGGTTGGGGACCACAGGTCGCCCGGATGGGCACCTTGCTCCAATCATCGTATTTATCATACATCATAATCCAGAATACTTTGGTGATCTCACCATCGACCAGCTCGACGTTTTCCATAGGCGGGCTCGGAAACGGTGTGGGCGTGGGAGGCGGTCCATCACATATTTCTTGTTTGTTGTCGCAACAATCGTTGTACATGTCGCATATCGCATCGCACCAGCGTCCACCCGGTGCTTTGCCACCGCAACAACCCTGACACGAACCGGCATCGTATTCTCTAAGCCGGCACCACTCGACAGGAGGCCGAAGCCTCCGTCTTGCCTGGAAGCAGGTTATAACAAGATAACATGTAAAAACTATCGGATAGCCGAACCGGCCTTCGGCAGCTCCAGCACCAGGCTACAACCTCGATCGAGCCCCTCACTGGCTGCATAGAGTCTGCCTCCGATGGATTTGGCCGCGTTGGCGCTGGCGTGCAAATCGAGATCCTGGACAGAGGAATCGCTCACTTCGAAAGAGAATACCCGCGAAAGCGCTTCCTGATCCAAACCTTTTCCATTGTCGGCCACCTCGATTTGCATCCTTTCGGCATCCAACTCACTTACGCTGATACGAATGGATTTGTCCATACGATCCGAAAGATCCAGAGATTTCTTGGCGTTATGGAGCAGATTGATGATGATTTGGATCACCTTGTGGCGTTGTATGTGAAGCGCCTCATTGTAGAGATAACTAAAATAGATTCTGATTTCTTCTTGATTCGACAACTTGCTCATAGCAAGCGCCATGTTTACAAGCTCTTCTGGGGTGATGTCATCTTCGATTCCGTTGATTTGGGTATATTTTTGTTGGGAGGCAATGATGGAGTTGACCCGACGAAGGCTTTCTCCCAGTTGATAAAGCTCTTTCAGGTTGTCTGCATGCTCACGCTGCAATTGATTCGCAAGCAAAGAGCTGTACTCGATGGCGCTTGCGCCTCTGGAAGAAATCGGATTGATATCCTTGGGATTTTTGAGTATCTCGGAAGTCTTTCCTAGATTGGCGATTCTGGACTGAGTTATCTTGTCCTGGAGAATGTTTTGGGAAGTCATGACACTGTTGAGCGCGTTGCCCACATTATGAATCACATTGGAGGCCACATCCGCCATGCCGGCCCTCCAGGAAGCGTCTAAAAGTTGATTTTGGGTGCTCTTGAGCTTCAAGTACGCGGCGTTGATCTCGTGGTTTTTAATCTCCAGCTGGTCTTTTTGTTTTCGCACCTGCTCGGTTCGCTCCGATACGATCTTCTCCAATCGTTTTTTGGCGGCAATCAGTCTTCGGTTGTTGATGCGAATGCCGATGTACATGGTCAAAGCAAAAACCAAAAGATATCCCCCATAGGCCAGAATGGTTCGATACCATGGGGGCAAAACGGAAAAGTCGTAACCGGCAGGCAGACCTTGCTGATCGAAAATGTTCCTCGCGCGCACTTCGAACCGATACGTACCTTCGGGTAAGTTGGTATATTCCTTTTCGGTCTTTTCCGTCCAATCACTCCAAGTCGCATCATAGCCCTTCAGCATGTATTGGTATCGCATAGACTCCGGGTTTTCGTAAAAGGTGGCCGCATAGCGAAATGCAACCGAGTTTTGAGCGTAGCTCAACACGGGCTTCAGGCTGTCGGGTTGTTGCAAGGACGAGACCAGGTACCTACCCTCCCGGCCGGATGATTCTTCGTAGTAATTGCCATCCAACAATCTGCTTTGATTACCGATACTGACCCTCCGAATCAGAGTATGGTAGATCGCATGATAGTTCTTTTTTATATCCAGATCATACCGATACACGCCCGCCGGTGTTCCGATCCAGATCACTCCATCCACATCGATGCTTGCCCCGGACGGCAATCCTTGTATTTTCTTGAGAGCCGAGGCGTTCCATGCAAATCCGCCGTCATCCTGTTTGGCGAGTAAAACCATCCCGTCATCCGAGACAACCACCAGGGTGTCTTCGCTGTGTGCGAGAACCCGGCGAATATCTTGATGACGTTCGACCCGGCTTCCGGCCAGGTAGGTCGCCGGTTTGAACCAGGCGCGCCGGTAATCCGATTCGTCCAACACAATCTGCATGAGGCCTTTATCGGATCCCACCAAACAGGTTGTATCAAAGATAAAAAGAGAATTTCCAGATAGTTGCATCTCTTTCGGCTCGTAACGATAGAGATCGTATTGGTCAAAGTTGTCTCCCGTAAAAACGATCTGAAAAATCCCCTTGGTGGTCTGCAACCACAGATTTCCCCGATGATCGGCCTTGATACTCCACACCATTTCTTTTGGCTCTGGAATGACGTTTCGGTACAACCGTTTGAATCGGATCCGGTGCATCTGTGTCTCGAATTCAAGCACAGCCAAACCACCTTGCAACAAACCGGCGAAAACATGCCGGGGATAGCGTTTGGATTCTGCGGAGTCCATGATCAAGAAATCCGTCTTTTCGATCAACCTATCGACTCGGCCATGCAAGACTTGGTATAACCCGGAACGAATGGGAGCGAAAAACAAACTTTCGTTCTTTTTTATGAACGCAAAACAATCACTTGCAGTATGCAAGTGACGAAAAGCCGTGTTGTCACCCTGGGTTTGCATCATGTGCGGCTCCAACACATGAATCCCGTCAAAGGCCGCCGCGTACAGCTTGTTTTCATGGCGGGCAAACCGCAACACAACGCTTTCCATACCGTTTAGGGCGTTGAAGATCGACAGAGGAGAGCTGATTTGAATATAGGCGATGCCCTTGTTCATGGCGGCCCAAAGATTATGGTTTCGATCCACAAACACCGACCATACTCTGTTTTCCAACAATCCTCTGTTTTTATTGATGATTCTATGTAATCGAAAATCCAAATCCACCATCACGACACCACCTTGCAGGGTGTTGAAAATATAATGATCGCCGGCTCGGATCGGATTGAAATACACAGAATTGGCGCCCAGGTAAGCCTTGGTTGGGCTGGTTATGGGTTGCAGTGCCTGGGGAGCCTCGACGTCAGAATGATCTTTATCGAGTACACTCAGGTCATAGAGATACAGCTCACCGCTTCGGGTGACCATGAGCATCTTGCCATCAGGTACGGGCAGCAAGGCAATGGTGCGCTTAGCCGCTATCGGCTCGAGAAACGGCAGGAGCTTTCGTCGGCCGGCTTGCAGCTCATAGATCCCGGTGTTGCCGGCGATGTCGAGAACAAAAATCCGTCCATGCACCGGATAGGCAATCCATGACCCGATATCCTCAAAAGGTATGACCTGCATGGTGCGACCGTTCCAAATGAGCAGTTTTTTGTATGCAGAAAAAACTATGCCCTGTTTGGTAGCATGGACCGCATACACATACCCGAAGACCCGATGTTCTTTGGGTATTTTTTCGACCAACGATACATATTGGGGGTTGCCATTCGGGTTCATCGCCACATAACCCAACTCGTCGTTTGATCCCACATAGAGGATGTTGTCAGGTCCGATTGCCAGGGAGCGCACCTCCGGTGTGTTGGGCAACTCGATCAAGCGCCAGGATGCTCCATCGAACTCCAGCACTCCCGATCCGTTTGCAAAGTACATGACGCCTCGATGATCCTGTACAATGTTCCAATTTTGAGGATGCGCGTTGTAGTCTTTGGGCGTGTAGTTTGTAATTATGGGTGAGCCGATTTCACGACTTGCATCGTGTAGTAAAGAAGTGGGCATGTCTACCGACCGCGGCTCTGCCATGGGTATTGATGCGGAAAATACCGTACACAGCCCCAAAAAAATACAAAGCCCATCTCTTGGTCGAAAACTCGACTTCATGATCTTTGAATGAAATTGATTCTCCCGTTTACTATACCTATTGGGAGGATGAGAATCCAGTAAAACGTCCGGGGTCGACTCGAACAAAGCTTCTGAGAGGCTTTTCTCATGCCGACGAGTCAGCCAAACCAGGTTACTACCAAGTTCGATTGGCAAATGGCGTCAATGTCGAGCTCAGCGCTATCGAACGCAGCGGTATTGCCCGCTTTACCTATCCAGATTCATTACCTTCCAAGTTGCTCATTCGAACATCTTATTCTCAGCTGGGGAGCAGCGATGCCAAGACCTATGTCAATATCGAGAAACAAGAAGTAGTTGGCTCGGTAACCGGTGGAAACTTTTGTGGTTACCTCGGTGAGTACAATCGACGAAGTTATTACACTCTGCACTTCGTGATCAAGCTGGATAGGCAGATAACCTCTGCCGGCAGCTGGCAAGTGGAGACAGTGCCCGGTATGCCGATGTTTCCAACCAACCTTCGATGAATTCGCCCTGGATGTATCTATTTACCCACCAAGCCTACATAACCCAAGAAATAGTCAACGAAATCCGCAAACAGCTGTGGAATGCTTCACCCCGGGGCTACCCGGACAAGATGATCTGGGAGCTATGTCATCCTGGTATGTTTTCGCGTCTCTTGGAGTATATCCCCTCTATCCAGGCCGAGCTGGAACAAGCCCCACCCTCATACTCATATCGATAGTGGTCCTGAAAGCTGATCCCCGTCCATCAATCCGCACGAAGCTTGTCAAAATATGCCGCCATATGTTTAGTCTTTCTGGAGAGTTACGCCCCCCAATAGTTACCGCCGTATGTGCATCGAAGTCGGGCTTGGGGCTAGCAGTGAGGCTCGTGAAAGTCTTCGAGATCACTTTTTTCTTGACTTTATCTTGCTTGGATATGAAGGAAACCTCTCGGGCGAAAACATTTCTTGGTTCATTTGAAGAGGAGAATTCAATTCTTGAACGATAACAAGAACAGATTGCGAAAGATTGCAGCGGTGATGGCGGTGCAAAGCTACCTCGACGCCGAGCAGCATACGGCCCAAACGGAAAAAGAGCATCACCACCTACATCTCGACCCTGCATTTCGATCAACCAACCAAAACCTTTGGGGGGTTTGCGGGCGCCAAGCCTCGATGAACATGCGACATATGATGTACCTACGCGCATTTCGATCAAGATGAAACCACCCGCACGACAAGCATGCAGCGCTACTACGAGGAGGACATACCCATGGTCGACCACGGCCAAGTAAAATTCACGCAGATGAGTTACGCCAAAGATAGACCCAAGGCCGCAAAACCGCTTCTGGTGCAGGATATCAGCCTGCGGGATGGACATCAATCTTTGTTCGCCACGCGCGGCCGCACCGACGACATGCTCCCGATAGCCGAAATGATGGACCAGATCGGCTTCTGGGCGCTCGAGGTCTGGGGTGGAGCAACCTTCGACGCCATGCATCGGTTTCTCAACGAAGATCCCTGGGAGCGTATCCGCACTCTGAAACGAACCATCAAAAAAACCCCGTTTTCTATGTTATTGCGGGCTCAAAACCTGGTTGGTTATCGGAACTATTCGGATGATGTGGCCATAGCCTTCATCGATCGAAGCGCCGAAAATGGAATCGATATATTCCGCACCTTTGATGCCCTGAACGACTACCGCAACTTCGAGACCGTGGTGCCGGCCATCAAGAAAAACGGCAGGCATTTTCAGGGATGTATCTGCTATACGATGACCGAGCCCCGAATGGGGGGAGAGGTCTACAACCTGGATTACTACATCCAGAAGGCCAAAGAAA
>JBFFBT010000085.1:0-19777 GCA_041560255.1 Myxococcota bacterium
ATTTGATTGAAGAAAGTTTACGTTTTTTCGGCCAGACCACCGCAACCATCTCCCACGATCTCAATAACGTTTTCGCTATCGTCAATGAGCTCAACGGTCTTTTGGATGATTATCTCACGGCGGCTGATTCGGGCTGTGTATTGAATCCGGATCGCCTCAAAAACGTGACTCAGAGAATCGAGCATCAAATCGAGAGGGGCAAACAATATGTAAAATTACTCAATCGGCTGGCACACACCGTGGATGTTTCCTCGAAAGAGTTCGACGCAAGAGAGCCCATCGAAGATATCCTATCGGCATACACCCGGATAGCCAATCTGAAAAACATCGAGTTATCCAGTGATATTCCTTCAACACCGGTTCGGGTGGACGCAAATCCATTTGATCTCGTTTTTATTCTGCATGCCGCCATAGAAATCGCAAGCTCGGTGTTGGAGCCAAAAACATGTCTTTCCGCGATCATGACGCAGTCGGATCAAGGCTTCGTCATCCGCCTCGACGCAACGGGACCCTATCGAAACGATGTCGATTTCGAAACCAGACTGAAAAACCTATCCTCCAAAATTAATCAACTAGGAGGCAACCTGCAGCACCCCTCAACCAGTGGTGATCCCTTACCGATCGGTCTTTGCCTCCCATACAAATGGAACCCGCTTACATTTTGTCCTTGATATGAATACAATCCAGGCACTCGAACATTTTCATCCCATCATCACCGAGTGGTTTCTATCCGAAGTCGGCTCCCCGACCGCCGCCCAATGTGAAACTTGGCGATGCATCCAAGCTAAAAAACACGTGCTGGTTTGTGCGCCTACGGGAACCGGTAAGACCATGGCCGCTTTTTTATGGGCCTTGCATCAATTGATTACCGGAACCTGGTCCCAAGGAAAAATCCGGGTAGTGTATGTGTCTCCCCTGCGGGCTTTGAACAACGACATTCGGCTCAATCTAACCACTCCACTCATCGCGCTTGAAAAACGCTTTCTACAAACCGGCCATGCTTGGTCCCCCATTCACGTCCAAACCCGCAGTGGCGACACACCGCAAAACGAGCGGCGCCGCATGCTCAGGCATCCGCCGCAGATACTCATCACCACCCCCGAAAGCCTCAACATCATGTTGGCTTCAAAGAAATCCAGGGGACTGTTCGAGGGTGTCAAGACGGTGATCTTGGACGAGGTACATGAGTTGGCCGGTTCGAAAAGGGGTATCCATCTCATCACCGCGGTGGAAAGGTTGTGTGCCGGCAGTGGGGAGTTTCAACGCGTTGCCCTATCGGCCACCGTGCGTCCGTTAGAGAGCATCGCTCGTTGGGTTGGTGGTTGGATTGAAAAAAACCAAACTTTTTTTCGCCGGCCGGTAGAGATCGTCAAACCTCCCGATCAAAAAACGTACGATATTTCCATCCACTGGGTTCAAACAGAACCAACCGATCCGGATTCCTTTTGGGAGATGCTGGCACACCAAATCAAGAAACGAATAGACCGAAATCGCTCAACCCTGATATTTGCCAACAGCCGGCGTAACGTCGAACGCCTGGCCCGCTTGATCAACCACGAGTTACCGCAACCACTTGTCTATGCCCACCACGGATCTTTATCCCGAGAAATGCGGCTCATGGTAGAAAATCGACTAAAAACGGGTCGTCTGGCTGGAATTGTCGCTACCAACACATTGGAGCTCGGTATCGATATCGGATCCATCGATGAAGTGATTTTGGCTGCCACCCCCAAATCGGTCATGTCGACAATCCAGAGAGTGGGACGCGCCGGGCATCGAGTCGGGCAAATCAGTCGAGCCCGTCTGTATGCGTATCACCTGATGGATCTCATCAAAGCCGCAGTGGCCGTAGACAACCTGCTCCACAATGAAGTCGAGCCTTTGCGACCCCCGGGCCCCGCATTGGATGTGCTTGCACAAGTGGTACTGGGGTGTTTATGTCAAACCGATTGGAACCATGACGATTTATACGACTTCTTACGCACTTGTGAACCTTATCAGGATCTGCAACCCAAGCACTATACATCGGTGATTCAGATGCTGGCCGGTCGCTATAGATCGGCAAGAATATCAAGTCTCAGACCGCGCATATCGCTCGATGGAATCACGGGAAAAATGCGCATACTCCCAGGCATGGATCGATTGCTGTATCAAGCCGGCGGAACCATCTCGGACCGAGGGGAATACAATTTGAGGCTTGCAGATACCCGAACCCTCTTAGGCACCCTGGATGAAGAGTTTGTCTGGGAAAGAAGCCCGAATGATCGTTTCGGTCTGGGAGTGCAGACCTGGCAGATCCAACATATCACCCATAACGACGTGCTGGTCAAACCCGCCGGAACTGGGCCGTCCATGGCGCCTTTTTGGAGGGCCGACGCCCTCGACTCCCACGGATGGCTGCACGAACGTATCGGCGAATTTTTACTGCGTGCCAATCAGGAGCTGGAGAGGGATGATTTTTACCACGAACTGCAAGATCGCTACAAACTCTTTGAACCAGCAGCTCAAAAACTCATCGAAGGACTTCGACGACAAAAGCTTTCGACCCAATGCGATCTACCTCATAGACGTCACCTGGTCTCAGAAGTCATAGCCGATCCCCAATATAGTTCGGACCGGCGGATGATCTTTTTGCACACTTCTTGGGGAGGCCGGGTCAACCGTCCCTTGGCGCTGGCATTGGCGGCTGCCTGGCAACAGCACACGCAACGACCCATAAAAACCATTCATGATGATTATGGTTTGCTCATCGGTCCGATAGAGTCCGTTGATCCGAGAAATTTGTTATCACTGCTCGAAAACCAAAACTTGGACGATCTTTTGATAAACCGACTCACTCATACGGATTTTTTTGGAGCCCACTTCCGCCAGAACGCGCAAAGAGCTCTTCTGTTACCCAGAAACGGCATACGAAAACGCACTCCGTTATGGTTGAATCGTAAGCGCTCTAAAGAGCTGTTGGCCCAAGTAGGCAATTACGAAGACTTTCCAATCGTACTCGAGACCTATCGTTCCTGCCTGCAGGATGAAATGGACATGGATACTTTAAGGTTGCGGATGAAAGAATACACCGAAGGTGCGATCAGGTACAGCTGCACGACGACAAAATCACCTTCGCCGTTTGCTTCCGAAGCAGTCTGGAAACAAACCAATCAGCTCATGTATGAAAATGACACTCCTTTACCAAATCTACCTGATCCCAACATATCGTTGGTACGCCGAGTGGCGGTATCAAACCAATTGCGTCCCCGTATCCATCCAGATATTGCATCCATTTTTTTTCAAAAACTTCTCCGCATCTATCCTGGATACAGTCCGGCCAATCCGGATGAGCTCATTGAATGGTTGAAGGAAACCCTCTGGTTGTCCAAAAAACAATGGGAACAGTTATTGCACGCCGTCCAAAGAGACCATCAAGCCGACCCGATAGAGACAGATCGATCGGTCGAACACCGGGTGGCGGCCGTGAGCTGGCATCCCGATCAAAAACCCGTCATTTGTTGCATCGAATCAATACCCCGGTTGAAATCGACTCTAGCAGAAGTAACCAACCGGGATATCCAATTGCGTATTCAATCGGCGATGTATGCCGATACTCCGATTTGCCCGCAGGCCGAAGAAGCACTAAATATACTAGAAAATGATCCAACCCGATACAAGCATGAACACGAAGCGAGCTCTTTCGAAGATCTGCTTGGAGAATGGATGCGTTACCAACCCCCCATATCCATGACCGTATTGTCCGACCTGCTTGCCGTGGACATCCGAACACTCGAACAATCCGTACGAGCACTGGTATCTCAGTCCACGCTTGTGATGGACGAGTTGATTGATGGCTCGGATACAATCGAGATATGTCATACCGAAAACCTAGAACGTATGTTGCGCATTTCCCGAGCGCAAACCAGAAAAGGATATCGAACCCGATCGATCGATGAGTTGCCGGGATTTTTGGCATCCTGCCATCAACTGGGTGATGACGTCGCCAGATCAACCGCGCTTCCCGAGCATCTCGAAAGACTGTTCGGGTATCCAGCTCCGGTTGCCATATGGGAGACGGACATTCTGCCCGCCCGCCTGCCTGAATATACACCTCGGTGGTTGGATGAGCTTTTTACCCAAAGCGATCTCGGTTGGTTTGGATGTGGATCCAAAACCATCTCATTCTGTTTCGGCGAAGAACGAGACCTGTTTCTCACAAAAAAACCTGGCGATATGGAATCCGAACAAGCCCTAACCTTGTTCGAACCAGCCGCTCGATACCCTTTGGCCGATCTGGCTGCAAAAAGCGGGCGCAGCACAACTGATCTATCCCATACTCTCTGGCGTCTCGCCTGGCGGGGATTGGTCTCGAACGATGGGTTTGCAGTCCTGAGACAAGGTATCACTTCAGGGTTTCGCGCGGTGGAGCCGATCAGGACGAACCGTCTTGGAAAATCGGGTCTGGCCCGCTGGAAAAGCACCCGACCGTTTCCCGGCAACTGGTATCGCATCGATGATTATCGAGATCCCAACGACATCATCGAATCCGAGGAGCTCAACCGACAAAGAGTGAGGGTACTGCTCGATCGGTATGGTCTGTTGTTTCATAAACTTCTTTCCCGAGAGCTCCCGGCGTTGCACTGGAGCACGTTGCTGCGCACCCTGCAACTCATGGAGTTGAGTGGAGAGGTGATTGCCGGGCATTTTTTCGAACATATTGAAGGACTCCAGTTCACAACCCGTGAGAAACTACGCATCATGCAGTCCGGGATCGACTCGGGGCGGACTTTTTGGCTCAACGCCGCAGACCCGGCCAGCGCATGCGGACTCGGATTGCGTCGGTTACAACTGCCTCGCAGGCTGACAACCAGTCACTTGGTATACCACGGCTCCACATTGGCGTTGATATCCGAAAGTACCGGCAAACGCATCCGCATCGCCACTCCTCCAGATCACCCCAAAATATATGAAACCTTTCAGGTCTTCAAACACCTCATGGAACGGTGGGTTCAGCCCAAGCATTTTGTACAGGTAGAGCAAATCAACTCCCAGCCGGCGGCCCAAAGTCCTTACCGAAATGCCTTAAAAGAGATGTTTTCCGTCGAAACATACGATCGAACCCTGAGGCTCACCCGGAAATACTCCTAAATACTCATCCAATCCCTCTCTGATCCAAAATGGATTTGCTTATGGATTGCTTGCATTTGCGTTCCGGCCAAGGCACAATAGAGCCGAGAAAAAACAGTACCATGACTCGATAGGAGAACCCTATGACCATTTCAGGAAACCGCGTCTTGCTGGTTGATGACGAGGAGGAATTCACCCATACCTTGAAAGAAAGACTCGAAACCCGGGGTCTCCAAGTCCAAGCGGTCAACAGCGGCAAGGATGCCATCAACCTGGTCCGGGATAAAACGTTCGATGCCATTGTCTTGGATCTCGCCATGCCCGGATTGGACGGGATTGATACGCTCAAACTGCTCAAAGAGATCAATCCGGATTTACAGATAATTTTACTCACCGGCCAGGCAACCATACAAAAAAGTGTCGAAGCCATGCGGCACGGCGCCGTGGACCTGATGGAAAAACCTGCCGACATCAAAGAGCTGCTTGCAAAAATCGAGGAAGCTTCCTCGAAAAAGGCCCTGTTGTACGAAAAGAACCTCGAGGATCAAATCAAAAACATCATCAGTAAAAAGCCCTGGTAGACAAACACTTCCATATGCTGATGGATGGATTCTAGGATTCTATTTCCAGTGCGAGACGGTAAATTCATCCGTCTCGGGCAAGCCCCCTTGCAAGATCAGGTATCCATTGTGGGGCTCCCTCTCGGTGATTTCGTGATTGATGGGCAAGCGCATCTTTTCGAGCACTTCGTCATGACTATCGGTTTGACCCAACACCCAACCGAGTTTCATCAAAGCCGTCTCCGGCAACATGTTGTCCAGCGGCACGACACCCAATTCGAGCAAGTCCCGGCCGGTGTCATACACATACATCTGTGTATATCCCCACAAAGTTTGTACAGTCATCACCACGTGTACGCCCTGCTCTTTGGCTCTTTTCAATGCCGGATAGAGCGGTTTGTTGACGTGCCCCAAACCCGTCCCGGCAATGACGATACCGCGGTAGCCTTTTTCGATCAAAGCATCGACCAAATCGGGTTTCATCCCAGGGTAATAATACAATATGGTCACGTTGTCATCATAACGCGTATCGATCCTGACCCGCCGGTTTTGATCTCGAAGCTTCACCTCTGGATTGAGAAGTTTGAAGCTGTCTGCCGATACAATGCAAAGAGGAATGTCGCCGATGGTTCGAAATGTGCTTCGGTATGAGCTATGCATCTTTCTGCAACGAGTCCCCCGGTGCAACAAACCGTACCGATCGGAAGTTGGTCCAAACATACAGATTTGCACCTCGGCGATTTGACCATATGCGGCACTTCGAACCGCATGAATTAGATTTAATGCCGCGTCCGAACTGGGTCTATCCGAGCTTCTCTGGCTGCCCACCAAAACGATGGGCACCGGGCTGTCTTGCACCATAAAGGACAAGATCGCCGCGGTATGTCCCATGGTATCCGTTCCATGACCGATGACAATCCCATCCGCTCCGTTTTCGATCTCATGACCCACCGACTCGGCGAGTACTTTGTATTCGGCCCAACTCATGTTTTCCGAAAAAACGCCAAACAGCTTGCGGGTAGTCAAATTGCAGATATCTGCAAGCTCGGGTACCGCGCCATACAACTCTCCCGGTGTGAAGGCCGGAATCACCGCACCCGTGCGATAATCCAAACGGGAGGCAATCGTGCCTCCGGTGCCCAACAGGGTGACATTGGGAAGATCGTCGCGTCTTGGAAATTCTTTTTCGGGTATCTTGTAAACCGCTTGCTTGTAGCCTAAAATCTCAATCCGAACTATCCGCTCGACATGCAAACCCACATTGTATCCATTTTTGAGTTTCAGAACGATATGCAAATCATCGAAGTTCTCGCTCCTGGGTAATATGACTCCTTCAAATCGACTTCCGGCCTGATTGGTCACCCTGACATCACTCCACACCCGGGCATTCCACTCGATCAGCTTATTTTTGGCAAGGCCTCGATATCCCTGCAAATCCTGATTATGGTTTGAATCGTTCATACCGATTGCTCCTGTTTCGTCCTCAACATGTCGGAAACCCGTTGTGCAGGGACTTTTCCGCGCATTTCGGCCATTGCCAAACCCATATGAAAGCGAAGCACCAAGTCGAAATCCGCGTTGAGTGTGCCGGGTCTCTTGTCCCGTACCAAATTTTTTAAAAAATTTTCCCAATCGGCGGGTGGTTCACCCAGACCGTTGGACTCGAGAACATCCGCAACCGTTTTGGACGGTTCGGCCGCCATCGCCCGTACGATCGGCTGCCAGGCTTGCACAAGAACCGGCATCTTCTCAAAAAACTCGAACAACTCAATCCAACGTTCTTTGGGTATCTGCTCCAATCCGACACCCTTTCGATGCAATCCTTTCAGTTTTTCACCAAAAAATATGCAGGTGGCGCGCAAATCGCTCCGGCAATGCGCAACCACGGCATCAACCAGATCCGCACCATTTCTGCGTATGAGATAGTATATTGTTTCCTTTGCCACTCCGGCCTGCCGGTAGCTAGCCTCCCTTTCCCAGGGAGTCGGAGCCAAGTTGGCCTGCAAACCCTCCACCCGTCTGCGGGTGATACGCTGAGGAGGGCTGTCGGTATCGGGATACATACGATCCGGACCCGGAAGAATTCGTTCGAATTGTGTGGTGCCGTCATCAAAAGGCTGGCGCGTCTCAGGCGGTATACCCTCCATGGCCTCTCGGTAACGAATTTCGATTTCTTTGGCGGCCGTGAGGGTATCCTCCGCCGCTCCCCATACCACCACCAGAGAGTCATCCGGATTGCAGAGCATCTTTTTTCTCAACCTCTCCAGCTCTTGTCTGGAGCCTTCGTAATCCGGCCACTTCTCCGAATGAACCAATATTGGTTGCTGATCCAAGGTAGCAATCACCCGAACTCTTCCGGCCAACTCATGCGCAAACGTCAAATCGGGTTGGCTCGGCCAATTGAGCGTTCCGGCCAATCCCGGCAATCGAATCACCCTGACTTGAAATGAACCGTTGCCCTGCTCGAAAGCGGGTCGGCGTCCTTCCGACTCCATGAATGCGGTCCATGCCTCGGCTTTCAGATATCCGAGCTGAGAATTTCTAAAAAACCGGGTCATGTTTTTGTGATCGATTACAATATCCTGCGTTTTTGAGTATCCTCGCTGGTGCAGCTCTGTCCTGAGATCAAGCAGATTTTTCTGGCGCACGGCCTCACCGTGTACCAATCCCGGAGCAATACCAGCTTTGCTTACTCCTTTAATCTCGATTCTTCGCCCTCCCCGAATCGACACATTGATATCTTGGCGGCTGGCTCCCAGACCGACCCGAACATGACCGGTGCTTCTACAAACCCGACCGATCAACAAAATGGCCTCTTTCGTCTCTTCCGGAGTTCTGATGGTGGGCTCGGTTACGGTTTCGATCAGCGGCATGCCCAATCGATCGGTACGCCATACAATCAAATGCCCCCGATCGGAAACCTCCCGGCACGAATCCTCTTCGACACTCACTTGAATTATCCCAAGATCACGCCCTCGAAAAGGAAGCTTGCCTCCGACCCCCACAATGGCCGTACGCTGAAAGCCGGTGGGTATGGAACCATCCAGATATTGTTTTCTGGTCACATGTACTTCATCTATGATGTCACACCCCAACATAAGACATTGTTCGATAGCGATATCCAAAGCTTGTTGATTGACCAAAAATGGAGGAGTATCGTCCATTTCGTAGGTACATACATTGTCTCGATGAAGCAGATACACAATATTTTTCTTGGTTTTAAATTCCATCAAGGCCGTGCCGTCATACTCACCCAACTCAGATAAAGTCGGGCGCATATGGCGAAGCACGATTGAGTCATGGTTTTTGGTATACCGTCCGGCCGGACAGTGACAAAACATCTTCTTTTGGGTCAAAAGCTGCTGATGAACTTCGAGGCCGACTTTCAGACCCACATCGGCATAATCGATGGATTTCGTCGTGTTCTGCAATGGCTCCTCCCATCTTCAACGATCACTTGATACGCTCGGCCGGCCCCGGCATCCATGCCATGTATCACCAGCTTACAAACCCGGGGTGCAATCATAGCGCCAACCGGTACCGGGCGTCTCTTATGGTGCTATTTTACTTATTGATTTAAAAAGACAATGTATTCAGGCCAGGGGAGAAATATTTTCTTCCAGAGGTATTGATTAAATCTGACAACCACCATACAACCAAAAGACAAGGATTTCTTGCTCATGCGCACCAACCGACAATTACCTACCATTATTGTATGCACTCTTTCGAACAAGTTGCAATCACTTTGTTTTCCCGTCCACATTTGATCGATAGTCTTTAACTTACAGTGAGTTACATCGCCCAGCGGGTAATTTCAAAAGGGAGGGCCGCAACAATGCAAGCAAAGAACTGACAAGGTGTTGCACTTGACAGGTCAACTACATGCAGAGTGTGTCATTTTTCAATCTAACATCAACAATTTACGTCATCCTGACATGTTTCTAGTCAGGATCCGGTACTGAATTTATTGTCTTATATATAGGTTTTCATTGTTCATAAAAAGGATTGGGGCCCCCCTTTTTCAAACAGTGACGGCAATTGGATTCCTTTGTCGTAACGTGGAGATTTGCAGCTCATCTACAACCAACAAGGCATTGTAGAGCCAACGCATGACCTCCTTCCATGGTGTTTGACGCCGTTCTTCTGCCCGCTGACTTACACTTCGAAACAAGGCCATGAGATTGTATGCCATCCGTCTCAACAACATAACCACCAACCTACCTTGAGAGTCATTTTCGATCCAGGGATGTTCATCTTCCATAAAGGCCACGTCCCATGTCTGGTGACATTGATTTTCCACGCACCAATGCCGACGGAGCACATATAACCACTGCTCATGGGTGAGCTCGCTGCCGGCCATGCTGGAAATGAAATACCTGTTTTCGTATTCCACTTCCATACCAGTCTCCATTTCTACTTTTTTCGATTCTACACGCAGTGCACATCTTAGATGCCGCCACTGTATATACTTTGCCATTGCTCGCGAGAAAAAACTCAAAAATTGGAAACGTGCTCGGAAAATCGCTCTAATTGAAAAAAACAATCCTCTCTGGAGGGACTTATACGACTCTCTCTAGCGGTTTGGTCATTACTGGATCCTGGATCTACACATCTCCAGGATGACGATTTTGGTCTTGTGCTCCATTAAAACGACACTTGCGAATTTATACTCCATCTCCATATACTCTTGTATCCCTATTTTCCCACTTCTCTTTATATACTTGGGTTCACTCTGTATTCTGACTACCAATCAAAACCGGTAAAGCGATGCCAAAAAACCGGCTTGATGCAAGCCGGATTTCACATGGTTGCCAGCAGGTGGGTTTTGGGTTACAACTCAACCATGAGCCGCGATCCCAGGCACTCATTTGGAACCAACAGCGAGCAGTCGGCGTCGGATTATCTCGAAAACTCGGGCTACCGCATCTTGGCCCGAAATGTTTCCAGCAAACTGGGAGAGATCGATATCATCGCCATGGATGGCGAAACCTTGGTTTTCATCGAGGTGCGAAGTCGAACCCGATCGGATCAGGTACATCCGGCCGCAACGGTAACCCGAAAAAAGCAGCTGCAAATCATCCGATGCGCTACGGCCTGGTGCCAGAAACATCGTATCCGAGACACCATGATCCGCTTCGACGTCGTTGCCGTCCTAGGACCCAAAGGCAAAATCGAGCTGTATCAAAACGCTTTCGAGGCCAATCGGTAGCCATCTTTGGCTCTTCAATCTGATTTCTCACATCCTCGAAAGCTCAAGCGATGGATCTCACAAGTACCGTGCCTCTGGATGGCTTGCTTGTGTGCTTTGGTTCCATATCCTTTGTGACGGTCGAATCCATATTCGGGCCAACATACATGGTATTGTTGCATGAGCATATCCCGATGAACCTTTGCCAGAATGGAGGCCGCCGCCACCGACTCGCTCCTGGCGTCCGCCTTGATGATCGGGCGCTGCTCCAAATGAATATATCCATCCGGCATTTCGAACCGGTCCCTTCCATCCACCAAAATCAGATCCACCCGAGCCACTCTACCAATCATGGCTCCCACTGCAATGGACATAGCCTCGAGCGCGGCTCTGCGGATGTTGATGCAATCAATTCGACCCGGCTCGACCACCCCAAGCCCCCAAGCTTCGGCGCGTTGTTCGATCAGCGTCTTGAGGTGTTCTCGTCTGGCTTCCGGTAGTTGTTTTGAATCTTTCAAACCCTGTATGCCGTGCTCTTTCGGAAGCATGACCGCCGCGGCCACCACCGGTCCCGCAAGCGGCCCGCGACCCACCTCGTCGACACCTATAATGTGATGGAAACCATTCGAGTAAGCCCATTTTTCGAGCTCACCCATGCTGTAGCTCCCCGCATGATCCTTTTTCAATCGACCGATAGAAGAGCTCATATCCGATACGCCGCTTTGGTGAACCGGGCCCATTGGGACTGTTTCGTAAGTAAAACAACTTGGGTCTTTTGCCCGATGCCGGCAATCATTTTTCCAATTAAACCGTACAATTTGGGAGAAATCCTAAGAAATGGATCATCAAGAAGTAAAGGATGTATGGAGCGCAAACTGGATGCTTCGACCAAGCTGAACGACAAGGCCAAGTATACCAAATCCTGCACGGCGGCAGGCAGCGCGACATGCGCAATCTTTTGGCCACTTTGAGCCTCTTGGCATGTGATGGATCCACTTGCACCCAACTCGATGCGCGAATACTCTTTTTCAGTCAAAGCAGAAAGATACTGGCTGGTGCGTTGTTCCAGTGCCGGTTGAATTCGATCCCATTCGACCAAAAACAGATCTTTGGCCTTGAATAAAAGCTTTTCACATGGATGGTCCATTGAAGCCGCCCCATGAAATGCCGATTCGGTACCACCCGACCTATCCCAAACACCAATCGGAGACAAATCCGATCCGAGATCGTATGCAAACTCCGGTGGTCGGTCATTCCTCTCGACGGTCTCGGGTGAATTCAAGGAGCGCAGCTTGCCTTCCATACTTTCGATTCTTTTCTCCATTTCGGAGGTCGACATCATCAATCCACCGGCTGCTGATAATTTCTGTTCGAGATCATCAACCTGCTTTTCGAGGTCTTTTTTTTGCGATTCGACCGCATCCAGGTTTTCTTGCAGATGAATCCGCTTGAGGTTTTCCCGCGCCTCATCCAACTCCTGAACAATCCTATTGCGACGATTATACTGCTCGATGAGCTGCTTGGGCGTCTCGACACCAGTCTCTACGAGGGTTTTGCGCACCAGCGTAGTCGCCAGCTCAAATTCTCGTCTTAATTTTACTCTGCGTTCTTCGACCATTTTCAAGCGGGCGCTCCGGCTTTCTGAAGTCGACTGCGCATCCAAATGCCGAAAACCAGACACCACCACCATCCCAAAACCAACCAAATCCAGCAAAGCCACATACCGAAGCCAGTCCCAGTATACAAAACCGACCACTCCCGCCACCAAAGAAAAAACTCCCAACAATAATCCCGACAGAAAGATTTTGTCTTTCCAGATCGTACGATCCGATATCTCTTGGACTAAGGCTTCCCATTTTTTATGGTCTTCACTCAATCGCGCCAGATCGCGCTCGAGCTTCTCTTGGTCCTTTTCATAGGATCGAACCCGGTGTTCAAAATTGGCCGGCAACTCGGTCAACTTCATAAAAGGCTGCAGTTTCGCTTCGATTTCTGCAATTTTTTGGGAGGCCTGTTTGGCTGTTTTGGTTTTATCCTCCAATGCAAACAGCTTTGACTGCAACCCATCCAGCTCAAACTGCCATTCATCTACATTTCTGGCCAAATCCAGATCTTTCTTCAATATTTCTATTTGTGCCTGGATTTCGTCCGGGTTATCGGGCAAGACATTTTCACTGGGATCCAAACCCTGAAAGCCCGGAAAATTCTGCCTCACGGGTGCGGTTTTCTGCATGGTTGCGCTGCCTATCGCATGCCCGACCTTGTTCACAGAGCTTGCAGGCAACCCAGACATCGGTGATATGGCCTGGGCCTGCATGACCACGGACGGAAAATCGCTCGTTTTGAGAACAAACAGTTCTTGCAAAATATCCTGTTGAACCAAGCCCAGCTGCCCTCCCAAGTACTGCGTAATTTCCGGTGGGCTCGCACTGATGGCATTGAAATTCGACGAGGTGGGGTTCCATTTGGAAAGCGCCGTTTTTCCGCTGGTCAAATCCTTGACCAAACGAAAACGGTCCGCATCCCGCTTCCCCAACAACAGAGATGCCCGACAGGGACCCCGTTGGGACGATATAAAGACATCTGTGGCCGGCTCGATGGGATCGGGATACAATAAATGAACAATCAACTCTATCAGTGTGCTTTTTCCGGTCTTGTCATCCCCGACATAGACGGATAAACCCTCGCCCATGCGGATCCGCCGCATGGACACAAAGTTTCTTATACCTTCTAGTGCCAACTCGAAAAAGAGCATGGAAAGATTCGACCCGCCCTTTCTCTGCCCACAGGCCCCGGCAGTCCTAAATCTCTTTCAATCTGGCCGCTTTACCTTTGAGCTTGCGCAAATAATACAGCTTGGCCCGTCGCACCCGTCCCGAACGCATCACTTCAATTTTCTCGATACGAGGCGAATGTACAGGAAAAATCCTTTCAACTCCAATACCATACGAGTATTTTCGCACGGTGAAGCTCTCGGCCACTCCTCCACCCTTGCGCTTGATGACCACACCTTGGAAAATCTGAACCCGTTCTTTTTCTCCTTCAACGATCCTCATATGAACCCGGACCGTATCCCCAATCCGAAATGGATCGATCTTTTCCTTGAGGTAACTCTGTTCGACACCCATCAACTTGCGCATTCTTTTCCTCCTTTGCACAGGCCGACAACTATATTGCAAACACATACGATCTTCAAGCAGTCTGCCCGATTTTGTCCGCCTGGTTGCAAAGTTGCTCCTTCAACCAATTCCGTTCTTCATTCGTCAATTCAGCCTTGGACACAAGATCCGGTCTTTTGTTTGCCGTTCTCAACAAGGCCTGCTTCCTTCGCCAATCGGCGATGGCCCCATGGTCTCCTGAGAGGAGAATTTTCGGAACCTCCATGCCTCGAAAAACCTGCGGCCGGGTATATTGGGGGTACTCCAAAAGACCCAAGCTGAAAGATTCGTCCTCATGCGAAGACGATCTCCCCAGCACACCCGGTATCAAGCGGGACACAGCGTCCATGATGACCCAGGCGGCGGCTTCCCCTCCCGATAAAACATAGTCTCCGATGCTCAACTCTTCGTCAACCAACTCCCTGATACGCTCATCGACTCCTTCGTACCGGCCGCATAGCAGAACGAGGTGATTCTTTTCACTCAAGCGTTCGGCGTCTCGTTGTAAAAAGGGTTTTCCCTGAGGGGTCAACAATATGGTATGAACCAGGGGATCTCGGGATCTCACTTCATCCAAGGCCCGGGCCACCGGCTCCACTTTGATAACCATGCCGGATCCACCACCGTAGGGAGTATCGTCGACAACCTGATGCCTTCCGGTAGCGAAACTGCGATAATTGATCCGATCGACATCCAACAAGCCCTTCTCAACAGCTTTGCCGAATAAGCTGGTCGCCAGGACCGAATCAAATACCTCGGGAAACAATGTCATAACCGTAAACCGCATCGCTTTCAAATCACCTCAATGCTACGATGACTTACCCTTTTTCGAAGAGTTGCTCCGGTATACATCCAGCAATCCTTCCGGCGGGTTGATAACGATTCGATCGGCATCGAGATCGATCTCCTGTACGACTCCATCCACTATCGGAACCATAATCTCGTGCAACGCGTTCGCGATGATATAAACTTCGTGCGCGCCATTGTCAAAAATATCTTTTATGGTTCCCAAATCGCTTCCATGCATGTCGAAAACCCGCAACCCCAAAAGATCATCCAAGTAATAATAGTCTTCCCCTGGATCCCCAAGCCACTGCCTGTCCACATACACGCATTGTCCCTGAAGTCGCTTGGCTTTGTCAAAATCATCAACCCCGTCGAGAGAAACTATCACCCACTTGCCGCTGGTGCGTACACCCAAAAGCATGAAGCTGCCAGCTTCTTCCGGTGATGCTCCCACAAAAATTTCCCGGCTCTTTTTCCAAGAGCCCGCGCTACCCGTTCCCTCGTGCAGCCTCAGCTCTCCTTTGACCCCATGAGGTCGGGCCAATTTCCCGATATACACCCTTCCCATACAATATCCCAAATCGGCCTGCTTCGTTGCATTCAAATTAAACAACCCGCAGCCGGTATCTGTATGTGCAAGAAGGCTTACTCGGCAATTTCCAATTTGGCTTTTTGATCATCCTGGGACGTCGCGACCTCAACCACGGTCCGAATAGCCCTGGCAGTCTGACCTTCCCGGCCGATTATTCTGCCCAAATCCGATTGCGCCACTCGAAGCTCAAGGATCCGAGATCTTCCATCCTCGAACTCCTCTACCCTCACATCATCAGGCCTTTGCACCAGAGCTCGCGCGATGAACAAAACCAGCTCACGGATTAGCGGATTCTTGATTCGGGTCATTTTGCTCTTTTGGTTTGTTTTTGCACAAGAGCTGAGCTACAGTGTAGCTGGCCTTCGCGCCTCTTTCAAGCCAATATGCCAACCTCCCTTGGTCAACGGTAAAAACCGGCGGCTCGGTAACTGGATCATAGTAACCCAGCTTTTCGATATATCTGCCGTCCCGCGGGCTTCTCTTGTCGGTTGCCACCAAATGATAAAATGCTCTTTTCTTGGCGCCGGCTCTGCGCATGCGTATGGATACAGCCATATTCACCTTTCCTTTATCAAACGTTAAAATCGGCCTCCAGTCAGGCCCCGCATGAGTGTCTTCATACCAAACCGATTGATCTTTTTCATCATTTTTTTCATCTCAAGATATTGTTTCACAAATTGGTTAACCTCCTGAACACTCGTCCCACTACCCTGAGCAATACGTTTTCTGCGGCTCGCGTTGAGGATAGCGTGTTGTATCCTTTCCTGTTGGGTCATGGAGTTGATGATGGCCTCCATCCTCCCCAGCTCGGTTTCAGGAGATACACCTTGCATTTTTTTCATCATACCACTCATGCCAGGTATTTTTTCCATCAAATCGGCAATCGAGCCCATTTTTTTGAGCTGCTGCAAGTGCTGTCTGAAATCTTCAATGGTAAAATCGTTTTTTCTAATCTTACGCTGCAGCTCTTGGGCTTTTTTTTGGTCGTAGGTTTGTTGGGCCTGCTCGATCAAGCTGAGCATGTCACCCATACCCAAAATACGACTGGCCATCCTGTCCGGATAAAATAGGTCCAGCGCCTCCAGCTTTTCACCCACACCGACAAACACAATCGGTTTTCCGGTAACCGCTTTTATAGAAAGTGCTGCTCCACCTCGGGCATCACCATCCAGTTTGGTCAGAATGACCCCATGAATATCCAAATCCTCATTGAACTTTTCGGCAACGTTGACGGCATCTTGTCCGGTCATGGCATCGGCAACCAAAAGAATCTGCTTGGGACTGACTTGCCGTCTGATGACCTTCAGCTCCTCCATCAATTGTTCGTCAACGTGTAATCGACCGGCGGTATCCAACAAAACGATGTCTCTGCCGCTCAACTCGGCCTGCTCTACGGCTTTTTGGCATATGAAAGCCGGATCGTCCTGGGTAGAGGAAGGATACACCGGCATATTGATGCTCGCAGCCAGTTTGGTGAGTTGTTCGATGGCCGCGGGCCGATAAATATCCGCAGGAACCAAATATGGCCGCCGACCCATCGATTTGAGGCGCAACGCCAGCTTTCCCACCGACGTAGTTTTTCCAGAGCCCTGCAAGCCCACCACCATGATGACCACCGGCGGCTTGCCGCTCAGATCCAGCGAAGTCGCACTTCCACCCATGAGGGTGATGAGCTCCTGGTTGACAACCTTGACAAACTGTTGGGCCGGCGTGAGGCTGGACAATACTTCTTTACCCAAAGATCTTTCTTTCACTACCGCAATGAAGTCCTTGACAACCTGGTAATTGACGTCCGCCTCCAACAAGCTCAAACGCACATCCCGTAAAGCATCTCGAATATTTGATTCGGATAATTTACCGTGACCTTTCAGGCGTTTAAAGGTCTGACCCAGTTTGTCCGTCAAGCTATCAAACATTGCGTACCCACAACCAATCGCAAACTACTTTATCCAACCCAAAACCCCCCACACAAAGACACAGCAACGTAGCTCCATGTACTTCTTTTGTCAAGGGAAAACCAAAATTCCAGAGGTTTCGGATCCGGATGCGTCCACACCCAGGGACATTCCATATGGTTCCATTCGGATCGACTACATGTTGGGTGTGCCCGTAGCGGTAAAGATTGCCTTGAGATCTTGATCCGTGAAATAAATACCGGCGCCGAAGAAATAGTCGAAAGAATTCTGATTGAAGAAATCATCGCCTCCAGCCGCCATATAGATGTGGTCAGCCAACCAGGTAGGCCGGTACATGAGCATGGCCTTGAGCCGCGGATTGGCCTGTTGGCCGTATTCGTTTTTTCCAAATTGAAACATATCGAAACGAAACTCCAAATCATCATTGAGAAAATACCAATTCATCCCCACCCCGCCGGTCCCCTCGATGATCCCGAATCTCAAACCCAACCAATAGATTCGTTTGGCAAATTGGAGAGAAAATTTAAATTCGTCTTTTACTGTAATTTCGGTACGTTTTTCACAACCGCCGCTACCATTTTGGGGACAAATTTCCTTGTCCACCACTTCCACCGATCCACGGGGATCGTTGATCACCTCGATCATATAATATTTGTCCGGTTTGGGCATCAACTTGACTGCCAAATAATTTTTTGCGGCATTTTGATCAAAATGAAACTCCGAACGCATATCGACGATCAACTGCAGCTTCGCGAGTCTACGGGTGATGCTGGCGGCGTCATCCAAAATGCCTTCGGTCTTGTCCAAAACCTCGTCATCATTGACCAATCTTCCCAGTGTACCCTGACCTTCGTCAATTTTGCGGGTAATGTTTTCTAATCGCTCCAGGGTACGTCCGGCTTTCTCGAGTGAGTCTTTCACCCCTACAAAACCTTCTTTCCAGTCCTGCTCTCCCCGACCGACGATATCATTTACATTGGCAACCAGTCTTTTAGCCTCTATGGTAACATCGCGAACATTGTCCAATATCTCCTCGTAGCGACTACGGGTACCTGCGGTCACACCTGCCACGTCGTCCAGGATCTGTTCAACCTTGACGCTGCCGCGTTGAAACGTAGCATTGACCCTTTCGGTCAACTCGGTAACATTGGCAGCTATCTGCGTCATACGCCGTATGACACCTCCGAGTGAATCCTCCCTATCATACTCGCCTACGGTTTTTCTCAAAGATTTCGTAATACTTCGAATATCACCGGTGATGAGATCCATTTTACGAAACACCTCATTGATATCCGTCTCTTCGTAGATTTTTAAGATTTGATCTCCATCACCAATAGGAAAAGACAACTGCGTTCCCGGGCTTAAATCTATCAACTTATCACCCAATAAAGACTCACTGATCTTCGCAAGCGAGGCATCCCGATACAACGGTACACCCCGACGAATTCGCATATTGACCTTGGCCCGCCCCTTGCACATGACATGAAATGTATCTTCAGAAACGGTGCGCACCCCCTGAATGTCGACTTCCTCCAAATCTTGCTCGGAGCCTATGCCCACCACAATCAGGGTTGTGTCTTTTGTTATAGTATCGGAGACCCGACCTCCCAATCGAATTACCCGCTCTTTCGCCTTTTCCAATGCAATAGAGAGTAAACTGCCGCTGAAAAAAATCTTATGGTCTTTGAAAGGCAGTATCGAGAGCTCGACACTTTCTATAAAACCCACCTCTATGCCTGCCATGACTACCCTGGAGCGAACCGAGACCCCCAGAACATTTTCCAAAAGCGCATAAACCCGGAAATCCTTTCCTCCGGTCAACATGCCTTTCTCGACCGTACGAAGCATGTAAATCAACCCGACGATGCCTACCAGGGTAAGCAGTCCGACTTTTATTGGAGTGAAAAACTTATTCATCAAACCCACCCATCTTTCGATACCCTACAATGTTTCATACAAGCCAGGCAAATTTCTTGGAAATAAAAACTTCTTATTTTACAAGACAATCCACATACCCACAATCTAGTGCTGTAGGTATCCTATCAATTTCTATCCCGGCCCGCGCATCAAAACAATAGTTTTGATAGGCACTCCATCCGGTTATCGTTTCAAAACTCTATGTATTGAAACTTGAAAGCCTGCAAACCTTTACATTTACTAAATATTTTTTCTGAAACTCGGAGCATGACATCAGCCTGCCGCAAATCCCGGCTAATCTCCCTTGCTGAACCACGTTGATAGAAATTTTATGACATATGGATGCCGGCTCGAGCGCAACTCGGCAGGCGTGCCTTGATCCACGATGACACCTTCATGAATCATGGCCACATGATCCCCCACCCGAAACGACGATGCGATATCGTGACTGATTACCACAGAAGTTACTTTTAGTTTTTCCTTCGCTTCTATAATCATTTCATCGACGCTGTTTGCGGTAATCGGGTCCAGGCCGGTGGTCGGCTCGTCCA
>JBFFBT010000086.1:0-19393 GCA_041560255.1 Myxococcota bacterium
AAGAAGCTATATCCACATACGGGCAAAGCCTGCCTGATTGGTATTACCGGCAATCCGGGAGCGGGAAAAAGTACTCTGACCAATGAGTTGATTGGTGCATTCCGGCAGAGAGGTATGTCGGTGGCGGTCGTCGCGGTAGATCCCTCCAGCCCGTTTACTGGGGGAGCCATATTGGGCGATCGAATTCGCATGCAAAATCACGCAACCGACGAGGGAGTGTTTATTCGAAGCTTTGCCAACCGTGGTCATCTGGGAGGTTTGACCAGCACGACCCATGAGATAGTTCACGTCCTGGATGCCATGGGATGGGATGTCGTTTTGGTCGAGACAGTCGGTGTGGGTCAAGACGAAGTGGAAGTTCAACGCCTGGTCCAAACCACGGTTGTCGTGATGACTCCCGGAATGGGAGATGAAATACAAGCCATCAAGGCCGGCATACTGGAAATTGCGGACATATTTGTGGTCAACAAAGCCGATCATCATGGAGCCGATCGTACGGTGAGAGAGATCCAAACCATGTTGGAGATGAGCGAACCGGGAAATGAAACGCCGGAAAGGGAAGCTGCTGATTCCAGTCAGTTGTTGGATCTCCGATTGGTTCACCCTGCTAAAATTCCAATATCTTTATGGAAACCAACAATTGTCAAAACCATTGCAACCGCCAATCAGGGCATCGCCGGGTTGGTTGATGCGATCTGGCAACACCAGCAAGCCTTCCGCCAAGCCTGCCGGGATCCATGGTTTGTAAGCCAAAGATTGCGGCTGGAGTTTATGGAAATATACCGGAGGATGTTGTTTGAACGTGGATGGTCGTTTTTGATGCAAAAAAAGCAACTTCAGACCATTTTGAGTAAACTGTCCGATAAAACCGCCGATCCATACACGTTGGCGGAAGAGTCACTGGAAAAACTCATTGGTTGATCCTTGCATTTCTTGCCATCAGTGTCATGAGGCGACGTTGACAGATCCGGATCAATAGCGCTATAATATTATATCTAAACGGATTTCTGGCGGAGGAAACCCATGAGAAAATTGATTTTGGTTTTGGCGGGGATGGCAGTCCTGCCGCTGTATTCGAGCTGCGGAATACTTGATTCGGGGGCCAGCGTGCGGATCTCGTTACCCACCATGTCGTTTGATTTTTCGTTCGATCTGGCGGATATCAGAAGCGCCATTAAAGACAGGACTGGATATGATTTGAGCAGCTTGGAGACCATTCCAGAGCAAATTGATATCAAAGACACTTTTGAGCTCACGACCGCTCCCTACAAACAAGATCTCACCGACCAGGAAAAACTGAAAGCCTACATCGAAGCGGGTCATGTCAAGTCGGTGCGGATAAAATTCGTGCGGTATACAATCGTCGGCAACACTCTCAATTACGATGTTCCGGTTATCGAACTTTTTGTGGGTGAGTACGCAATCACCAATATTGATCAAACTGTGAAGGTGGCCGAGATTCCGAAAATCGAGATAGGGTTTATCGGGGATGGCGAGGTACAGTTTGTCGATGGAGGTAGGGATACCTTGACCACTCAATTGATGAAGCTCAAATTTGCCTTGATGGGTATGACGAAACTGCTCATCGATACGGATATAAATCGGGCGGTCCCGGATGGTCTCATATCGGGTAAAGTCGAATTCGGGTTGGAATTTACCGTTGATCCGCTCTAAACCATGCATACCAAAACTATCCTGATTGCCGCCATCGTGATCGTAGTGGGGTTGGGTGCTCTGATCCTGTTTTTGACGGCCGGTCGTGGAAGCGCCATTTATGTTCCCGATCAGGCCGCAAAGCACTTGGAGAAGGGATCATTTTTCGTCAACAAGCGCAGACACACGGTGGATCGAGCCGAAAAGGCAGATTTACTTTCCAAAGCCATGCACGAGTTCGAGAAGGCTCTCGAAGCCAAACCGGACTTTGAAGTAGCTCACAATATGATGGGTCATTGCTACATCGAGCGTGGTATGTGGGATGCAGCTCTCAAACATTTAAATCGAGCCATAGCTCTTAGGCCGAATTACCCGGCTGCTTTGTACAATCGTGGCTTGGTATATCGCAAATTGGCCTTGGGCAAGAGAGACGATACTTTTGTCGATAAGGCCATATCTGATTATCTTACGGCTATGCAATCCGAACTTTCAGCCGCCATAGGAGGCGATCTTCTCAAGGCACTCGCAGAAGCCCATCATGAGAAAAACGATCTCGCCAGCGCCATAGATTATTATAAAAAATATCTCAACAAGGCGCCTCATGCGCAGGATGCGCAGCTCATCAGCCGAAAAATTCATGGCTTGACTCTCATGCACAAAGGCAATACACCTTAACTTCAGATACCAGATCGACGGAAATCGGACTGATTGGTGTTATCAGAAGAAGGGAAGGTACGTCATGTCTGAAGTGATTTGGAAACCCGATCGAGAATTGGCGCATTCGACCAACATCGCCCGTTTTATGGCCAAACATGGAATCAAGACCCATCGAGAGCTAATCGAAAGATCGATCCAGGACATACATTGGTTTTGGCCTGCCATGATGGAAGATCTAAATTTTTGTTGGCATACGAATTGGAAAAAGCTTCTGGATAAGGGTGATTCAAAAAGCTTCGAATGGACGAAATGGTTTTTGGGAGGGCGAATCAATATCGCCCACAATGCTCTGGATCGGCATGCTGAAGATCCGAAAGGCGCCTCGAAAACCGCTTTTATTTGGGAGGGAGAGGACGGTCGGGTTGAGCATTGGAGCTATCTCAAGCTTCAGAAAGAATCCAATCGGTTTGCAAACACGCTCCGTGCCTTGGGGCTTTCCCGTGGGGACGTGGTCGGGTTGTATATGCCTATGATCCCTGAACTCATGGTGGCATTTTGGGGATGTATCAAAGCTGGATGTCCTTTTGTCCCGGTTTTTTCGGGATTTGGTCCTGCCGCCTTGGGTGTGCGCCTTGAGGATGCCGAGGCAAAATTATTACTTACCGCGGATGTATCGTATCGCCGGGGCAAAGAGGTAGATCTGAAGATGGTGTGTGATGAGGCGGCAGCAGGCTTGTCGCATCTGAAGCATATCATGGTTGTGAAACGTTCACCCAAACACGGCATACCTTTTCAGTCCGGCAGAGATGTATGGTGGCATGAGACGGTTCCTCAAGGATCAGATGACTTTGATACCGAGCCGATGGAGTCGGAAGATACCGCAATGATATTGTATTCATCCGGAACTACCGGCAAACCCAAAGGAACCGTACACACCCACGCGGGTGCCTTGGCCCAAATCGCAAAGGAATTGGGTTATGCTTTTGATGTGAAACCAAACGATCGTTTCTTCTGGGTAACCGATATAGGATGGATGATGGGACCCTGGCAGTTTATAGGTGTGCAGTTTCATGGTGCCACCCATGTCTTGTTTGAAGGAGCCCCGAATTATCCGCAGCCCAATCGAGTCTGGGACATGGTAGATAGACATAACCTCACCCATCTAGGTATTTCTCCGACCTTGATTCGGTTGCTCATGCGTGACGGACTTGATCCAATCAAAAAACATACCCTGGCCAGCCTGCGCATACTTGGGTCCACCGGAGAACCCTGGGACCCGGATTCTTATATGTGGTTTTTTGAAAATATCGGCCATGCCAAATGTCCAATCATCAATATCTCTGGTGGAACGGAAATGGTGGGTTGTTTGTTGTCACCATTACCGATTGCACCTTTAAAAGCCTGTAGTTTACAAGGGCCCGGGTTGGGTATGGATGTGGATGTGTTGGATGAGGAGGGCAATCCGGTGCGGGATGAAGTAGGTCATTTGGTATGTAGACAACCCTGTCCTTCTTTTACTCGGGGATTTTTAAAAGATCCAAACCGGTATCTCGATACCTATTTTTCAAAGTGGCCGGATATGTGGTATCACGGTGATTGGGCTAGGATCGACAATGAGGGCTTTTGGTTTTTGCATGGCCGCTCGGACGATACCATCAAAGTGGCCGGCAAGCGTACTGGACCAGCCGAAATCGAGTCGGCCTTGATTGAACATCCGGCTGTTTCTGAAGCAGCCGCGGTCGGCGTCCCTCACGAGATCAAAGGTGAGACCCCGGTTTGTTTCGTGGTTTTGGCTCCAGGCAATGAGCCATCCGAGTCCTTACGAGAAGAGCTCAAGGAGCAAGTGGTCAGGTATCATGGAAAGACCCTGAGACCTCAGGATCTCAGGTTTGTCAGTGGTTTACCCAAAACACGTTCAGCCAAGATCGTGCGCAGAGTCATTCGAAAAAAATATCTACATGAATCCGATCTGGGAGATCTTTCTTCCATTGAAAATCCTGAGGTTGTTGATGAAATTGACAATGCACGCTAAATCACCATAGTGTACCTTTTAAGATGGGTATTTCGGTTGCTTGGACATTGGGTTTCATAAGGCTCGTTTTTTTTGTGGCGTCGGATCCGAACGTTCACCCCGATGATTTCGTTTCCATAAGCTGTCCGACTTCAATTCACTGTTATCTTCTGGATGCTGCTGGAAATCTGCTGTTTTCAGGGGATCGAGGAAAATCATTTGCGGTTCGGGCCCACCACGCTCAGCTTGGGCTTCGAAAGATCCGCTTCAGTGGATTGGTAAATGGATGGGGTCTGGATATTCACGGAGGCCTTTGGCATACCCGCGATAGTGGTATGAGCTTCGAATCCATTCTCATCCCGAAGGATAGTCGGGTTGCCGATATTGCCCAGGACATAACTCAGAGACCTGGTATTTGGCTTGCGCATCCCGGCGGGATGATTCGCTATTTGGATAAAAATGCGCATGTAAAAATCGAGAAGCGCTTGGAGAAATCCATCCGATCTCTTTCGGTTTGTGGTCAATATATTCTGGTTTCTTCGTCTGATGGTACCTTGACGGCATCTTCGAATGGTGGTGATAAGTGGAAGACTTTCGGTCGCATTGGTGATGAAATGGAAAAATTGGCCGATCAGGTTGTGGATGGCAGGGTGTTGTCGTTTGATCGGATTGGTCAGGTTATGTTGATGGATCCTAAAACAGGATCATTGGAAATTCTCTTTTCAGCTTCGGTTACAAGATGGATGGACGCGGCTTTTTTTAAAGGAGGTTGGATTTTGGTGGGTGAGCGAGGCAATGTGGCTTATTTGCAGGCCGCCCTCAATCAAGAAATAAAGTTTGAGCTCATCAAAAAGTCTTTATCCGACACGGTGGCTCTGGTGGCTCGCGAAGGAGGCCCATGTTTGGCTGTATATCGAAACGGCTGGATATGGAAGTGCCATGAATATGCCGGCCGTTGGACTTCGTTGGGTCAGCCGTTGCCACCGCCTGTGAAAACCATGTCGTTTCCGAGTTCGAGTTTTGGCGTAGCGCTGGTAGGTACGAACAGCATTTTCAGAACAAAATCCGGTGGTGCTACCTGGGAAAAAATTGGTAGTTGGCCGGATATGAATTTGTGGGATGTGTTTTTTATCAACGAGAGAGTGGGTTGGGCGGTTGGTGACCACGGAAGTGTTGTGCACACCCTGGATGGAGGGTTGTCCTGGACGATAGGAAGCCTGCCTTCGGCTGGATCTCTTCGGAAAATACGATTTTTTGACGAAGAAACCGGGTGGATTGTGGGTGATAACCAGCTTGTATATCGAACCTTGGATGCTGGCAGGAATTGGGATGGAAGATCTTTGGGAGAGGGAATGCTGTATGATTTGGTGTTTCTTGATTCGGATACGGGTTTCCTGGTTGGAGAAAACGGAACCATTCTTGGTACCCGAGACGGTGGTCAAAACTGGCAGGCGATGGATTCTGACACCCGGGCGGTTTTAAAGACTATTGCATTTCTTGACGATCAGCGTGGTATTATAGGAGGAGATTCTGGGTTGATGCTACAGAGTATGGATGGTGGAGATACTTGGATGAAACTTGATCTACATACCAAAGTAGATATCTTTACTGCGATATGTCCAAACTCCTATGAGCGATGCCTTATCGGAGGACAGAACGGCCTATTGATGACTGGAAGACCATTTGACCAGCTTCCTTAATATGAAAATGTCATGAAAAAAACATTTTGGATTAAGACTTTTGGATGCCAGATGAATGAGCATGACTCGTTGCGTATCAAGCAACAATTGCTCAAAAGCGGTATGCTGCCGGCTTTGGATCCAAGCGAAGCCGATTTGATCGTTGTCAATTCATGCAGCGTGAGGTCTAAACCCGAGCATAAAGCTATCAGTGAAACCGGTCGATACAGAAACCTTCGTAAGAGCCGGGGTACTCGGATCGTTTTGGCCGGTTGTGTTGCCAAACAAAAAGGCAAAGAGTTGCTTCAGAAAGCTCCCTATTTGGATGCCGTCATCGGTCCGGATCAAATATTCCGCATTTCCGAGCTCATTGAGGAAATATTTCGAGGTGGTTCAAGGGTTATTGCTGTAAGGGAACATGACGAGAAAAATCCTTGTTTTGTTCCATTGGGGCCGGTAGCGGATCAAAATGTAAGTACCACCGTTACCATTATGAAGGGGTGTAACAACTACTGTTCCTATTGCATCGTGCCATATGTTAGAGGGCGGGAAGTCAGTCGACCGATGAAAGAGATTCTTCACGAAGTTGAGAATCTTTCACGACGTGGATACCGCGAAATCCAGTTGTTGGGACAAAACGTCAACTCATATCTCGATTTGGAAGGAAACGATTTTCCAAAGTTGCTCACATGTTTGGATCGCCAGGCTTTGGTCGATAGAATCCGATTTACTACGAGTCACCCAAAAGATGTAAACCAGCGGTTGGCGGATACCATGAATGATTGCAAAAGAGTATGCGAGCATATTCATTTGGGTTTGCAATCCGGTTCGGATAGAATATTGAAGCTCATGAACCGACATTATACCCGAAGAGAATTTATTGAGAAAATCGAACTTTTTCGTTCTACGGTTGAAAATATCTCCATCACGACGGACATTATCGTAGGATTTCCAAATGAGACCGATGGAGATTTCGAACAGACTTTGGAAGTAGTACAAGCTTGTGAATTCGAGCAGGCATTTTCGTTTAAATATTCCCCGCGGCCACAGACCCAGGCATCCAAGTTGTGTGACGATGTATCCGAGGAATGCAAAGCGGATAGGCTATCTAACTTACAAGAATTATTGATAAAACTTGAAAAAGCCGGGCTTGGAAGGTTGGTCGGCGGTCGCCGGGAGGTTTTGGTCGAAGGTCCCAGCGTTCGTGACAAGAATGCATATATGGGCAGAACCCGCTGCAATCGAGTCGTCAACTTCAAAACCGATCAGATGGTGAAAAAAGCGGATCGGGTCAATGTGCAGATACTCGAAGTGCGAGGGCATACACTATGGGGAGATGATCTGAATAGGATTGAAAAAAATTCACAGCAAGCTTGACAAGACCTATATCGTAGGAGCTATGATCGTAAGTAGAGGAGGATCCCATGAGTGAAAAATTGGACAAATCGAATGCCGCCGGTATAGTCCAAATGGAAATAGCGGGTATCACATTGGATCCTTCCAACAATATGCCAATCGTTATTCTAAAAAGCATCCAGGATAATGTGGCTATACCCATATGGATCGGGTTGATAGAGGCCAGTGCCATTGCCACTGAACTGGAGGGAATCAAGCTTGCCAGGCCTATGACTCATGATCTGTTAAAGAGTACACTTGATGGTTTAGGCGGCACTCTGTTGAGAATTTCGGTCAACGATCTACGTGACAATACTTTTTATGCCACGTTGTATATTCGCCAGGGTGATGAAATCATCGAGATTGACTCGAGACCATCCGATGCCATCGCACTGGCTTTGCGTACAGGCGCAAAGATTTTTGTCTCCCAAAAAGTGATTCAGAACTCACAACAGGTTGATCTTTCATCGCTTAAAGATGCTGCTTGCAAGAAAAACGAGACAGATGAGCCGGGTCGAGATAAAGATAAATGGTCCGATATTCTCCATAATCTCAACCCCGAGGATTTTGGTAAATACAAAATGTAATCAAATATATACGATCCAATCGACCCATGGTACGACAACTTAGAACCTTTTTCTTCTATTGGTTTCCCTTAATCGTCTACATAGCTTTGATTTTCTTTGTTTCTTCACTCTCGCGATTGCCAATCGATGATCGACTCAGTGGTCATGATAAACTACTGCATTTTGGGGAATATGCATTGTTGGCTACCCTTATGATGAGGGCATTGAGCTCCCTGGGTTTCTTGAGCCGACTTTGGAGCTTGATTTTGGTGTGTCTGATTTGTGTGACTGTTTTGGGAGCAATGGACGAGTGGTACCAAAGCATCATCCCAAACCGTGATTCAGACATTTACGATTGGTTGGCGGATATCCTAGGTGGGTTAACCGGAATGAGTGCCTATATTCTCATGCAAAGAATGGCGGTAAAAAAAAATCAAAACAAAAAGTCGACTGATTTGCGATAATCATTCGCGGGCTTCTAGAAGCTTTTCAATCCTCCCAAGGATTTCAATGGTTTGTTCTTCGGTGCCGAGACCCAAACGAATGTAGCCGGGAAGATATTTGGAGCGATCACGCACATGGATTCCAACCTCTGCCAGTTTTCGTGCAAATTCAGTAGGATTTTCGAATTGCACCAGAATGAAGTTGGCAAAGGTGGGTCGGCAGTTGATCCCGCGGCGATCGAAGAAATCTTTCATCATGGCGGCGCTTCGTTTCACTTCCCGGATGTATCCGTTGTAGTAGGTATGATCGTCCAATGCCGCCAGGGCTGCAATTTGCGCCAGCATATTTACGCTTTTAGGATTGAATACTCGCTTGAGATCATTGACTACTTTGTCTTTGGCTATGAGATAGCCCAGGCGTAAACCCGCCAGGCCGAAACACTTTGAAAACGATCTGGTCACGATGATGTTGTCCGTCTCTTCGATTAATTTCGAGCAGCTTATTCCCGCAAATTCGTAATATGCCTCATCAGACACAAAGACCGTGGATGGAAATCTGCGAGCCAGTCGAAGCATGGCCGCAGGTGAGTACACGTTGCCGGTAGGGTTGTTGGGATTTGCCAAATACACAATCTTGGTTTTAGGTGTAATTCGGGCGGCGATTTCATCCAATGAAATGGCTAAAGGATTATCCTTCATGATTTCAATAACTTCCGCTCCGGTTCGTCTGGCGAACTGCAAAAAATGGTTGTATGTTGGTATCGGAGCCACAACTTGATCGCCGGAATCCAAGTATGTTTGACAGATAAGATCCAATGCATCGTCGGAGCCATTGGTGAGCAAAAGTTGATTAATCTTACAACCGACGTATTTTGATAAACTCTCAAACAGCGGTCTGTAAAACATGTCCGGATACCAATTGAGCTTGGAACCGTTGCTCAAGTAATGAATCAGAGTCGAAATGACCTTCGGAGATGGAGGTATAGTAGTCTCGTTCCAATCAAGCTTGTAGTGGATGATCTCTGGATGTTTTCTAATTTTGCTCAATGAAGAGACCGGATCGTATGGTTGAAGTTCGCACACGCGTTTTGATAACTCTGGAGCTTGAGATTGTATGGCCTCGGTTTTTAAGCTAGCTTCCATCGTGTTGTTCCTTCATTCTGTTCAAAAAAGTTGATCTTCACATTCCAAAAATACACCTAGCTCCTCTTATTTTTATGTATGCCAGCAAGAAACATGCCAAACTGTTGTGAAACTACATAGGAGAATAAAAGAGATCCATCTTGTAACAAACGAAAATAAAAAAGAAAAAATTTATACATAGCTGAAAGGATTTAGTTTGTTTTTCGTTTTTGTATATCGATGTGTTGCAAAATTGCTACAGTGTGAAATTTTTACGTCGATTTTGTAACGATTCAGCCCATAAAATCATCACCGGCAAGGCCAATACAGCCGCAAAAAGGCTTGCAAACTCACCAATCACTGCAAGAATTCCAAATGATACCAGTGCTTGGTTGTCGGCTATCAGCAATGAGGAATATCCTATGATGGTTGTCAATGAGCATAGCATCACGGCGCCGCCGGTATTTGAAATCACTTTCTCGATAGAACCCGGGCCTTCCAGGCGGTAACGGTTGAGAACATTAACGGCATAGTCGATTCCGATTCCAAACGTAATTGGCAGAGCAATGAAATTGAGGAAATTCAGTTTGAGGTCAATCATGGCCGCGGGGCCGATAGTCCATACAATGCCTAAAAATAAAGCCAATACAACCAAAATGATATATTTCAAAGCTCGATAGACGAGTATAACCAAGACAACCACTCCAAGTAGAGATGCCCATACCGCTCTCGGGCCATCCCGTTCGATGGCGTGGATCATATCCGCAAAGATGGTGGCAACACCGGCCGAGGTTACTTTTTCACCATTGGGAAGTTCTACAACCCGGCTGGCGTCCGATATCTTCATCAAAAAATGACCATCCCATACAGATGCTTTTTTGTGGGGATACAATGCGATGCCCAGTCCCATCCGGCCGTCTTTTTCGGTAAACATTCTGGTTAAAGCGTATGGCAAGTCTTCTATGCGAAGTGGTTTCAGATTTTCAGGCGGTCTGTATTCTTCGACTTCAGTGCGTTCTTTCTCTGAGAGCCAACTCAGGGTGCTTTTGGATAAAGCCCGTCTGATTCTTTTCAATACCCTTATTTTTTTCTCCTGTTGGTCGGGTAGGTAGGATGAAACCGTTTGTATCTCATCAAAGAGATCCTGATTGGGACCTTCTGAGTTTTTTCTTATAAGCTCGGCTTGTATGAGAGGTACCTGATCTTCGCGATCCGCCAAAATAAACAGCGGGTTGAGGCGCTTGGAAAAAATCTTGTCTACCCTTCCGGATAGCTCGTACGCGGATTTGCCCTCTCTGGGGTTTCTCAGCTTTCGAAAATCATATTCGAACGGATCTTTCAGATATGGTATTGTTACGACGATACACGCGATCGCAAAGACCCAACCAACCAGATGAATTCCCGTTCCGTAGCGGCAAACCAAGCGTGAGAAGGGCTTTGAAAAAAAACCTTGGGGTAGCAATGGTTTTTTGTTTTTGAAACGAAATGGTTTGAGTTTTTCAATGAAAGTCAAAAATGCAGGTTGTACCGTGAAGGCAGAAATCCAACACAAGACCATACCCAGGCCACCCATGTATCCAAACCCATTAAATCCTCGAAAACGTGTGATAATGAGCGATCCATAGGCAATACTGGCAGCCAAGGCGGCAATGGATGTGGTTTTCGCCGTGTACTTGAGGGCGCCGGCAAGAGAGGCCGAGAAGTCTTTTCCAGTCCTGCGCTCTTCGGCAAACCGAGCAAATTGTATGAGTCCGAAGTTGATTCCGTTGCCTACGATAATCGCCGCCAGGAATGCTGTGCAGGTGTTGAGATGCTCGACGATGTAGATCGATATACCGAATGTCCAGATCGTACCCATCAACAGAGGAACTCCAATTATCAAAATCGATCTCAACGAGTTAAAATAGATGCTTACAGCGAGCGCTACAAAGAATAGACAAACACAAGTAACCAGGATGAGATCCTCGATGATGGCTTCCTGTTCGACGATCGCAGTGACCACTCCTCCCGTAAAACCAACCCGCAGTGTTGGATGAAATCGTTCGGCACACTCTTTGTCAATCCTCTCTTCCGGGTTGCTGCGGGCGGGAGGCAGTTTGCCATCCGAACATACTTCGAGGACGCTTGTTTGAATGGCTCGAAGCATCTCTCTTCCAAAATCGACACCTGTGGATGTCGCCGGAGGGTAAAGGAGTATAGCAAACAATTGACCATCTTCGCCGGTGAGATAGCCGTCCAGGTATCTTCGGCTGGAAGCGGTTTTCTTTTTGTATTTTTCGCGGATATCGGATACATCAAAAGAAATCGGTTTGAGCTCCTCTCCATCAAAATCCATCCCGAGTACGGGATTGTTCTTGACTCGTTCGTAGTAGAGCTTGTCTTTGAGTCGTTTGTAGATCTCTTCCAAATCATCCAGTTCGACATAGAGATGCTTGTTCTCTTCATAGAATTGCTTTTCATCTTTAATGTGGTACTTGATATAATCGATGTATTTGCCTGATAATCTCTTGAATTTATCGGCAAATGCCTCCACGGCCAGCTTGTTGGACTCGATGTCTTTTCCGGTTACGACCACGATCATGCTGGAAAGACCGGTTACTCTCTTTTTGTATCGCTCAAGGTCCAAAATGGATGGTTCATCCTGAGGAAGCAATTCGGCGAAATCGGTCTTGATGGTAAACCGAGAGGCTGAGATTGCTGCGATGCTGGTTACAAGCACCGATATCAAAAGAAATGCTTTATATTTTTGTACGACAAATCCCGCGTAACGTTCAAAAAATTCTTGGCTGAATACCCGCACGGCAATTCCTTATGAAGATATGAGATGGTTGTATTTGGCAGTATACTTATGGGTTCGCGAACACCAAGCGATAGGTTCCTTCACCCTGTATTGTACGCTCCCGCATCAACGGAGCTTGTATTTTGAATTGATATCGACACGAAATATGATAGTCCTTGGGTTTGGTGAAACGCTTGACGACCATTCTGCTCACCGCGTCTAAATCTTTGAGCGGATCCCGGACTTTTTCGAGCTTTTGCATGATAAAAGTACCTGATATGGTTGTATTTCCTTCGGCTGCCCGGAATTTCACCAGTCTGGGTATACGATAGACCGGGCTTGAACGCGAATCTTCGATGTACGCGTCGTATTGGAATTTCGCTTCGGTTGTGGTAATAAGCTTGCCGTCGGCATCCGAAATGGATACCCAACCATTTTTTTCACTCGCATATTGGCTGGTGGCCTCCATCTCGGCAATATTAATGGAATATTCTTTGTCAATGGATTGGAATCGAAACCACAAACGCACAAATTTATGCGGATAGATGGTCGTGGTTGAATGTTCGGCTTGTCCGACTCCTACTATCATCGACTTTTTGCCTTTGATTTCGGCATGACCTTTCACGTGAGATCTTGGAGATGTAAATACCTTTCCGTAGAAAAAGCCGTTTTTGCTCAGGCGAAGCTTACCATTGCCGGGTTTGTAGGGTTTGGTGATGTTTTCGAAATTTAAATTCATCGCAATATGCTTGCATTTCACAATCAACTCAAGACCATCCAAATCTCCGGAAAGCTTGTTTTCTCCAAATTGAATTGCGAACTTATCCCTGGTATAGCTCCATTGATCATCATCGTATTTCATTTTACACTTGGTGCGTTGACCGTCTTTATCTGTATATTCGATCTTGACGGCGCCCTTGTGATCTCCAATGCCTAAATTTGAGATATAAAAATCAACGCTTATGAAACTACCATCCTGCACCCAGACTCCATGGCTCCACTCCTCATAGTAACCCTCATCATCCAATAGATGGGGTTTGAAGTCCTCGATGCTGCAGTCGGATTGGGCTCCGAATGAGCTCGAGGCCCGAGCAGTTTCTGCTTGACCCTGGAGAATCACCGTAATGCCGATTATCATGAATACAATATGCTTCCGGGTTTTCATCGTATCCCCTTTATATACTATGGACGGCACAAGTCTGGATATCTTCAATTGTAGGGACCGTTGGTCAAATGCATTGCGAGATCATAAATGGAATCGATGGTCATGATATCCTGAAAATGTTTTTTGAATTCTTCCGGCTGAAAGGTGCCGACTTTTCCGACGAAGCGTACTCCGCACGAAGCAGCTTTCTCTCCATCCTGGATAGAATCACCACAGTACAGCAATTGGCTGCTCGATACTCCGAATTTATTCTGAACTTTTTGAAAGTGAGGCCGGCCTTTTTCCATTCCGAGGCCGTCGAAACCAAGCGCCATATCTACCGGGAGGTTGTGAATTTTCATATACGCATCCAAGTTATGTTGAAAATTGTTGGACGATACGGCCAAGTAGATTCCGGATTTGCGTAACATTGAGAGGCCCCGAATGGTGTCAGGATCGGGTGCAACATCAAAAAACTCTTTTAACTTGAGAGTTTCGAATTCATCGGCACAGGCCGCATTGTTGGGTGCGCCCGGATGAATCATCTCGAGTTGTTGAAAAAATGGGATACCGGAGGTGAGCATGTATTGTCGTCTGGCATATGCTTGGTTCATTCCATGATACTTTTCCATGAGCTTGGAGGCCAGATCGGCAAAACCACCCATGGTATCCACCAATGTACCGTCAAAATCGAAAACACAGGCTCTCACATTCTTGAATGGTGATGCTTGCATCATTTTACGCCTCCAAGATGGGAAAAGCATCTTGTAAGCTCATAACTTCTTTCTCGGCATTCAAGCGCTCTTCGGGGGTGTCGATTTCGAGCCAGCCGACGCCCCCAATATCGGCCAATCCGGGTGGAGTGCCCATCAAGGCCATTTCGGCCAAAACCATTTCAACAACGGCCTGATCCCCGACCTTTTGAGATATCTGCTTGAAAGCGTTGAGATATATATCCAGGTACTTGGCAGAACAAAACGTCATGCCGACATATCCCGCGTCATATGTGGACAATTTTTTCGAAATTTCTCCAAGATTACCGCTGGAATCGGTCTTAATCTTCATGTCGTCATGGCCCAGTTTGCGATCATGATCGCAAAAGGCTTTGAGGCCGCTACATTGATGCCTAACTTTCGATGCAATTTTCGACCGGTAGATATGATCGGTGTTCATGAGTAAAAAATCATTTTTAATTCGAGGTAAAGCCGCACCCAACGAGTATAGGTTGCCTTTGAGGTAGTCCTTGTTTTCTACCCAGCTCAACTTTGGAACGGCTAGGTTTTCAAGGTATTTTTGGGTTTTCTCTGCAAAAGCTCCCGTTACGACGATAAGCTCATTGCATCCGGCTTGTTTCGCAAACGCGATACTATAGGACAAAAGCGGTCTACCGGCTATGGTGATGAGCGCTTTGGGCAGCATGGCGGTAAGCTTCCCGAGTCTGCTACCGGTTCCAGCCGCGAGTATGATTCCTTGCATGTGTCACTCCATGATACAAATCCGGTGATTCGGATTTGCAATAATCATTCCGTTTCTTGACGCAACCAGCTTGTAAAAATCTCCAATCCAGTTTCCAACCCGGTGGATGGGCAGTAACCCAGCTCTTGTCTGGATTTGGTCAGATCCGCCCAGGTACGCTGGACATCACCGATCGGTGGAGGAAGCTTTTCGAGCAATACTTTTTTACCCAAAACACGTCCGATTGTATCGACCAGCTCATCCAATCTTATCGGATTGTCGCTTCCAAGATTAAATAAACGTAATCCCGAGGGGTTATGCATAGCGCGGCGTACCCCATCGACAATATCGTGGATGAAGGTATAATCACGTTGCATGCTTCCGTCCCCAAAAAATGGTATGGATTTTCCCGCGATGATCAGGCGGGCGAATTTGTGAATGGCCAAGTCGGGTCTCTGTCTCGGACCATATACTGTGAAAAAACGCAACATTGTAATGTTCATACCATAGGCGTGATGATAGGTATGGCAAAGTAACTCGCCGCTTCTTTTTGTGGCCGCATACACGCTAAGCGGACAGATGGCCGGATCATCTTCACAAAACGGTATACGCCGGCTGTTTCCGTAGACACTGGAAGAAGATCCAAAAATAACGTGTTGTACCGAATATTGCCTGCAGGTTTCTAAAATCGATAATGTACCTCCAACGTTGTTGTGTTGGTATGCAACGGGTTGTTGCATCGACGGACGAACTCCTGCCATGGCGGCCAAATGGATAACCGTATCGGGTCGATCCCGAAAAGCTTCTATCAAATCGGTTGGGTTGCAGATGTCTCCACGAATCAATTTGAAGTTGGTTTTATTTATCAGGCTTTTTAGATTTCGCTCTTTGGTTGTGGGATCATAAAAATCGTGAAAATTGTCCAACCCCGTGACTTGGAGTCCCGTATGTACCAATGATTCGCATAGGGTAGATCCGATGAAGCCGGCTGCTCCGGTAACCAGTATTTTTGAAGAGGCAGTTTGATCCGTCATGTTGTCAGGCTCCAGGATGGTTTTTAGAAAGGTTATGGGTTTTATAAGGACAGGGTCGTAGTTGATATACCCATTGCAGGATACCCAGAATGAACAATACCACACTCAATCCAACCGCCAACCAAAAACCCAAAAGGATATGATCGACTAGCGCCAAAAGAAAGAACAAGAAGATGTAAAAATCTCGTCTCGGTAAATCCCGAAGCCAGTCTGAGATGGTGCGTCGCTCGGGATAAGCGGTTGGATTTTTTGGTGATTCCTGGGTCTCTTTTTCAAAAAACCATCGAAATTTCTCAACGTTACCGGTTTTGCCTCTCCAGGTAGCGAGTTGATAGAATACAGCTGAATTGCATGTTGCAATCGCCAGGATATAAAAAGTCGCTGCCCAAACCAGGAAAACATCCGCGCCCTGGAGATAGGCTCCGATACCTATGCCAGCGATAAATAAGGTGTTGTTGATTTCGTCCAATACATTATCCAGCCATTCGCCAAACCGGCTGAACTGAAATTTCAGTCGGGCGATTTCGCCGTCACATCCATCCAAAATGGACGAGACATGAAAAAGAAAGCTCCCCAGCAGCACGCCTACATATCCATGCCAGCCCACAACCAACGCAATGCCGACCCATCCAATCAATGCCGCCAGAATGGTGATGTGGTTGGGTTTGAGATCCAATGGAAGAAAGATGTACCGACATAATCTTAGACTGATCGGGCGGTTGAGATATTGAGATACCAATCCATCTGTATTGCGGCGCAAGGCTTGAATTTGCAGACGGCCGGCTGAAGTCAAGTCCCGACTGTTTCTAACCCGCATGGCGTGGCTGTTTTCCAGTTGTCGAAATCCAATGCGTTGATCTTCTCGTAGCGAATCAAACACATCATCGAGGTGATGGCTCGCAGGTAGCGTGCGTGCAAATTCAGCTTTCATCCAGCTGATGCCTGCATATTGTTGCTTGGTAGCAGGGTAGGGGTGTTTCATAGATGCTTGTATCCGGTTGGTTGGTTTGACCGCGACATATGCCTCCAAATGGTCTTTGCGATCCCCCAAAAGCGCCTGCAGCAGGTTTTTCGAAAATGACAAATCTGCATATACCACGACCATTTCAGTTGTTTCATTGGACGCGAGCGATGAGAGAATATCGGTATCCTTGAGCTTTTCGGTCTGCTCTAGGATGTGAAAACCTTCATCTTTAGGCCAGGCCCGGCGGGCCTCTTCTGAAAGCTCATGGTTGCCTGGATGGGTGACCAAAAAAAGCTCAGAAGCACCTTCAAAAGCCATACTCTTTATGATCCGGGTGAGCACACTGAGCCCTGCCGCCTTTTTACTCGAAAAGGCAAGACCGTCGGTGCCGGTTTCAATATCCGTTGCCAAAACAACCGCAGACCATGTTCTTTTTTGATTCAAGGTTCGGTGATTCCTTTCGGATGCTCTTCGCGTCCACTTTTAAGCGATCGGTAGGCAGCATCTAAATAAGCGAAATCATTATAGATTGTTCGCATGGATAGTTTTGGTTTTTCAGCATGTTGAATGCAATTGATGAAGTGGGTCCACATGTGCCGGTATCCCGCAGCGTCCCGAACACTGGGCCAAAGCATTTTTCTTTTCTTGCCATAAAGTCTTCCAAACATACTTCGGGCATCGAAAAACAGGGTAGATCTGTCGAATACCAGCTTTGATACTTCGAACAGAGGCATTCTCCAAGGGATGGCCCAGCTATGAAAGAGCCTGGATACCAACCCTGAGCGGTGTCTGGCAATGACCAAGGTGGTGTCTTCATGAGGGGTTTTGGTCATGGGTTTGGGAGCAAAGGCTCGTACGCCCAAGATATCATCATCTGGATTATCTGCGTACAAAGCCGTCAAGTCCAAGAGTTTTCGAATCCAGTGAACTCCTCCTTCGTGAAGGGCACCCCAGGGCATTTCAATCGGATCGATTCTCCATCCTTTCGGATGGGTCTGTCCGGGACGGTTGAGATCGAAAAACAATGGAACGCCCATATCCAGGCTTTGTAGGATTTTTTTGATCTTGTGTTGAAAAGGTGCAAAAAATAGATTTTCTGCCACCATGAGTACCGAATCAGACTTTTCGAGTTGGTCCCAGATCGATCGGAACTCATCCAGGGATTGAAAGATCGGTTTTTCAATCAAACCGTTTTTACCCTGCTCGATGATGAATTGGGTAAGTTGTAGGTGCATCCGAGGCGGTACGCCGACCACCATGGTTGTATACGCGGATTGAATGGCTTGGTGATAGCTTCCAAAGGCATCCCTGAGATCAAACTTGCGTTTGAACTCGAGCGCTCGTGCTAGATCGCGGCTGGCCACAGACAAAACCGCCTTGGGTAGAATGGTCTTTACGAGACGAATATAACGCCGGTTTGTAGAGCCGGTTCCTAGGAAACAGATGGAGATTTGTTCCATGGCAAAGCCCAATCCTGTTTGTCGCCGATTCGAACAAAACCGAGCCCCTTCTATCATGGAGATGTGGTAGTTGGCAAACCAAACTGTCGAATTCTACGGTGTTAATCTCATGGACAGGAGAGGTGGGGATATGGTAGAAGCTCACCTTTCGAGTTTGACAAAGCGCACGAATACAAACCTTTGGATAACCCATGGAGAAAATAAAAATTTTTTATTTCATCCCCAACCTGCAACAGGGCGGTCCCGAGCGACAGGTGCTTGAGATCATTCGGAGGTTGCCTGAAAAATTTGAGCCGATATTGTGTTTGTATGAAGACAACATCTTTTTCAGAAGAGAGCTTCCGCAAAATCAGCCCCGGTATGTCTTGGGCGGCAAAAAGATGAATCTTAGGTTGCTTGGAAAGCTCACCGAGATTTTGCGAGATGAAAAGCCTATTATTTTACATAGTTACCGAGATAAATCCAATTTTTGGGCCAGAATTGCAGCCTTACGGACCGGGGTTCCGATCATTATCTCTTCGTGTCGAAACCGTATGATGCAGCTTCGATACCTTTTGGTGGAAAAGCTGTTGTCCGATCGGTGCCACATGGTGTTGACCAATTCCGAGGGAGTAAGGAAGGAGCTTACAAACTGGGCCAAAGTGGATGACCGCCGTATCAGGGTCATCTACAATATCCTCGATACGCATAGATACCGAAATCCCACCCAGGAAGAACGTATCCGGGCAAGACAAAAGTGGAATCTTGCAACCAATCAGCGTGTATTGATCTTACCTGGACGGATCGGCATACAAAAAAACCAAATCGGACTTCTCATGGCGTTGGACCAGTTGATTCGATCCTATGAAATACCACCTACTATTCTGTTGTTGGTTGGTCGAAGGCGCGATCTTTTCACCGCCAGGATTGTCGAGATGCTGGCGAGAAAGAAAACCTTGCGGCCAATCGTTCGATTTTTAGGGTCGCAAACCGACATGCCTTCTCTATACTGGGCTTCGGATATATTGGTCATGCCTTCACTTTGGGAAGGC
>JBFFBT010000087.1:0-19267 GCA_041560255.1 Myxococcota bacterium
CATTTGCTCTGGTTGCCTATTTCGAGCGGCAGGATGGTGGCGGCACCAGCCTGGTCGATTATTCCGGCCTGGGCAGGCGCAATCCGGCAGCCGCGGTGGCGTTGTCGGTATTTTTGTTTTCTTTGGCGGGCATACCTCCCACGGCTGGATTTTTCGCCAAATTTTATTTGTTCAAGGCGGCCATCGATTACGAGCTTACCACACTGGTGGTCATTGCTGTGGTAAACAGCGTGATTTCCGCAACCTATTATTTACGTATCATGGTGTACATGTACATGACGGAAGAAGGCGGCAGTGTGACGAAACACGGTGTCAAGCCGTCTGTCGCTATCGCTTTCGCCGTGGGATTATGTTTGTTGTTGGTGCTGACCATGGGGATTTTCCCGGTGCCCTATCTCGAATCAGCCAGGCTTTCGGCGGGATCCTTGTTCTAACTGCAAATATTTATGGGGTTCAATCTAAGACAGGAACAGTCCGTATGGCAACCAGACAAAGGGATTGTATCCCCTATATGGTTGTTGTCAGCATGAGATCAATACCCTACTAGCAATCAGGCGGGCAGTCCGATACGATGTTGCGGTTTTGGGTTTCTTTCCACTTGTTGCCGGCGGCATCAAAGCACCAGCGAAATCTTTCCTGCGGTTGGAACAATGTTGGGCCGGGGATGATAATGCAAGGTGGCTTGTATGCTTGTGTGGACTCGGGTGACATGGGCGGAGGCCAGGGTTCGCAATCTTCTTCGATCCCGCATATTTTAGTGTACCGGCAGGTAGGCGTGCCAACATTATACCAGGCAGACCAATTGGTGCAGGCCGACTCCCAGGTCTTAGATCCGTAGGTTTGGTCCGATACAAACATTTGATCGGCTTGCTCGGCTGACAGTATGGTCGTAGTGTCGGTTGTGGTGGTGTCAAGATCATTGTCGGTGTAGTTGCCATCGACCGGGCCACAGGCCAAAATTAACAACATGCATGCAGCCAATGCCATCAGGCCCAAACCCAACATGCTTCGTACGCGATTGCTTCCTCGCAATATCATATACAGCTCCTTTCATAGAGGCGGATTGCAGGAAGAAGAACCATACTTCCCCCCATCGAACTCCGCTCGTAATGGCCCAACCCCGAGCTTCGCTCGCCGGATATACCTAGCAAAAGCCTTGCTGATCAATCCCGAACCTTATTACTTTTTGTTATGAAAACAGCGAGAGGTTATACTTGCAATACCCAGTCTGTCAAATTTTTTTTCAATACTGATTTTCATGGGGTGTCGGGTGAGAAGCTTCGAGCATCATGCCCTGATTCGCATATCGATATATTGATTGCGTTTTGTCTGGTGATCATGGGTCTGTATGGGTATATTTGCGTATTATATGATGTATATGGAGTAAATATGGCGGATATGGAAAAAAATCGATTGGATCGCACATTGGGCTTGTTTGATGCAACCATGATTGTCATAGGTATCATGATAGGTTCGGGGATTTTTGCCACCACTGGAATCATGGCGAGATCTCTTCCCATGGGTTGGCTGATTCTGTTGGCTTGGGTGATTGGTGGATTGGTAATTATGTGTGGAGTGCTCAGTATCGCAGAGTTGTCGGCTGCAATGCCCAGGGCAGGGGGCTTATATGTATATCTAAAAAAAGCTTATGGGGAGAAGGTTGGTTTTTTGTTTGGCTGGATGATGATACTTGTCATCATGCCCGGTGGCATCAGTGCCTTGAGTATGGCTTTTACTGCGTATTTTGGTTTGTGTTTTCCAGCACTGTCAACGCAGAACGTTTTGTTCACCTTGAATCCACCATTCTTGGGTGGTATCGGGCAGTTTCAGTTTTCCGCTGGACACCTCGTGGCCATGCTGGTTGTCCTAGGATTTACATTTTTCAATTATATAGGGGTTGTTTTTGGGAAAGCCGTGCAAAACATTTTAACGGTAATAAAAATCACGATTTTGTTGGTGTTTATCGTGTTGGGCTTTTTTGCAAGCCATGGACAGGTCGATTCTGTAGCGCCATTTTACTCTCAAGATGAGCAAATGAATATGGCAGGTCTTTTGGTTGGAATGGGTTATGCTCTGGTGGCGGTATTTTGGGCGAACGAGGGTTGGACAGGTATTACATATGTTGCGGGTGAGGTGAAAAATCCTACCCGCAATCTACCCATTGCTTTGATATTGAGTGTCATGTTGGTGACTGTAATTTATTTTTTGGTCAATCAGGTATATCTGAAAACTTTGACCATAGCCGAGATGCAAGGGGTGGTGACGGTCGCCGTGGCGGCGGCGGTGTCGGCTTTCGGTCATACAGGCGCCTTGGTCCTCAATGCGGTCATTCTTATCTCCATTGCAGGAGCACTGAACGGAACCATTTTTACCGCTCCGAGGATATATTATTCGATTGCCGTAGATGGCTTGTTTTTTCGAGGTCTTTCCAAGGTTCATCCAAGATTTAAAACGCCGTCCAACGCCATTTTGATTCAACTGATCTGGTCGCTTGTGTTGATCCTATTTGGAAGCTTCGAACAGTTGTTTACCTATAGTGTTCTCTTTTCATTGATGTTTTACGCTGCTTCAGCCGCCGCGGTGATTGTGTTGAGAAAAAGAGAGCCAAAGCTCATACGACCTTATAAAGTCTGGGGTTATCCGATTACCCCGCTTGTATTTATCGCGGCGGTACTCGGTATCATTGTCTCGGTGGTCATCAAGAGCTTGGTTGAGTCTGTTATCGGGCTTTTTCTTCTGTTTTTGGGTTTGGTAGTGTATTGGGTACGAAAGAAAAAGCTTGCCCGACAACCAGGTGGTAATCGGGTTGTGGATATCTGCTCGTAAACGTGCATGAAAAGAAAGAATTTTAGCGAAAATCAAGTTGTTATGGTATCATAGCAGTATGGAAACCGCTTTCTGCCCAGCCTGTGGATTGGACGTTGTGGTTATACAAATGACCATGGGAGTAGGCGTGATGGCCGAAGAAATGTCTCGGTGTTCCAACTGTGGTTTCGATTTACGTGATGCAAATCAAACCCAAAGTGGAGTACTTTTCGAACGCACGGCAATCGCCGAGGACATGAAGGCCGTGAGGGTAGCGGTCAAGCAAGATATGTTGAAAGAAAAAATTTCCAGGATCGTCGACGAATTTGTCGACGGCGGGACATTTTTACAGGCCGTTCAAGCGCTCTCGGCCCAGGGTAGGGTGTATGATCTGGCTATCTTGGATCTGAATATGCCGGTGATCAACGGGTTGAAGGCCGCGGTATCTTTGCGTAACTTGGAAAGTAAGCTGGGGTGGCAGCCCACTCCCATCCTTTTTTTCTCCTCGGTGGTCTGCGACGAACGGCTGAACGAGCAAATTAATAGACTGAAACCAGTATTGTATCTCAACAAAGCCAACATCAACACGAGGGCCAATTTGTCAGATCGCTTGCGTAGTGTATTGACCGCTCTGAAAAAACAATAAAAATAGAACAGCATTTTACAGGATTAGCTGCCAATATCCGACATCGATCCATTGGTTGAACTTGATGCCCACTTCTTTCAAGTGGGCGGTTTTTACGAATCCAAAGAGCTCATGAAAAGCAATGCTGGCAGGGTTGGGCAGGGAAATACCGGCCATGACCGCATGGATATGGATTGGTTTCAAAAGCTCGAACAACTTTGCATACAACCGGTTTCCGATTCTTTTCCGAACCAAAGACGGTTCGACATACAATGAGCTTTCGACCGAAAAACGATATGCAGATCGGGCTCTCCACTTGACGGCATACGCATAACCAACGACGCTTGCCTCGATTTCGGCAACCAGCCACGGTAATGCGTCGGAAAAAACCAGATCGATCCGTTTGGAAATCTCGGTTGGCGATACCTGTTCTTCTTCGAAAGTGATGATGGTGTTTTTTACATAAAAGTTGTAAATCGAGGCAATCGCCTCGGAGTCGGTAGTCCTGGCTTTTCGGATTGTCAGTCCGGATGCATGTTTGGGATTGTTCATTCTGATACCTGATAACTAGGTTCAATCCGGTAGAACGTCCCTGATGTCCCATTGAACCTAGCAATATGTTATTCATGTTGTCAAAAGCTAGATGATATCTCAAAAAAATTCGATAAAAAATGGTTTAAATTTTTCCGATGCGCCCAGCAATGATCTTGTAGAGATTTCATTTCGACTTGGATGTATGTTCGTGTGATGATGTAAAAATCTTTCATATAATCGGTCAGTTGACAGAATCATGCATTCTAAATTACAATATTGTATGGATGCTGCTTTCGGGATTGTATACCCATTTCAAGGAGGATTTGTATGAGGCTACTTCGAAACACGAAGCTTGCTTTGGCCGTAGCGTTTTTGGTTTCGGTATTGATGCTGCCGGCATGCGGCGATGGAGACAATGGAGGGATGAGCGCACAGGAAGCCTGTGATCATTATTGCGGTTGTCCCTTTGCGAGTGCAGTACCAAACTGTGCGTCACTATGCGTGAGTGGTATCAATCTGGCGCCCGATCCGAGCGCTTGCGCCAAATGCACCGGAAGCTCGTCTTGCTCAGAACTTCAAAATAACTCCTGTCAAAACTCTTGCTCGTAGTACCAAAAGAATAACGCATCAGTGATGCCGGGGGGGGGTTGTTGAGCTGGGTTTCCATGCTTATTTTTTCCAGGCCCAGGGTGTAAAGAGGATCATGACTGAGAAAATCTCGAGTCTTCCGAGCAGCATCAGAACGCTCATGGTCCACTTGGCGAAGTCCGGTAGATGTGACCAATCGGCCATGGGACCTACTTTGGTCAAACCAGGACCTATGTTGCCGATGGCCGAGGCCGAGGCGGAAAGCGAAGTGACGAGATCATATTCGCACAGCGCCATGACGGCGGTGCCTGCCAGGAAAAGGGCTGCGTAGACGGTGCCAAAAGCCAGAATATTGGCGACGATTTTCGGATCGATGACCTTATCTCCGGCTCGAATGGGTCGGATGGCTCTCGGATAGATAAGCCGATGCAGTTCGCGGACAAAGGCTTTGGTGTAGATGATCATGCGGGCCACTTTCATGCCTCCTCCGGTTGAGCCCATACAACCTCCACAAAACATGAGAAGCACCATGACAAAACGCATGATCTCGGGCCAGCGATCGAAATCCGCGGTGGCATATCCCGTGGTCGTGCCGATGGCCACGGCTTGAAAGACTGCATTTCGAATGTCGGTTTGCAGGCTTTGGTTGCCGGGCATGCAAATGACTCCCAATATGCTTACACCCAGCAATATGCCGACATAGACGCGAAACTCGAGGTTTTTCGCTACCGGAAGAATATGGCCTCGAAAAACCTGGTTGTGCAACGAAAAGTTGGTGCCCGCCAAAAACATGAACACGATGATGATCCATTGAACCCCTGGAGAAAAATAGGCTGCCGACTCGGTATGTGGTGAAAAACCTCCGGTGGACATAGTTGTAAAGGTATGACAGAAGGCGTCGTAAAGACTCACCCCGGCGACCTTTAGAAGAAGTACTTCGGCTGCGGACAACAGCAGATACAATCTCCACAGCTCTTTGGCCGCGTCGGTAACCCGGGGTCTTTCTCTTTCAAAAGCAACTCCTCCAGGTGTCTCTGCTTTAATGAGGTGGTATCCGCCGACCCGTAAAAACGAAAGCAACGCCACACTCAAGACTACAATGCCCATTCCTCCCAACCATTGGGTCATACATCTCCAAAATTGTAGGCCGTGGGGGATGTTTTCGATCGGGTTGTCCGGGCTCGAAAAGATGGTGGCTCCCGTAGTTGTAAATCCACTCATGGTTTCGAAAAATGCGTCTGTGATGCTGGTTGTCACCCCGGAAAGCAGATATGGAAGCATACCCAACAGCACCAGTGCCAGCCACGAAAACGTTACAATCGCAAAGCCTTCGCGTCTTGCGATGTCGTCTTGGTTGATTTTGTATTTGATCCGCAACCATAGCCCCAAAATAAGCGATATTCCGGCCGTCAGGGCAAACGCGCTGATTTCAGAAAGCTCGCGGGGAGATTCCGAATCATAACCGATGGCCACGCCTAGGGGTGCAAGCAGGCATAAAGCTAGAATTATCAATAGGTAACTCAATACCGACAACACCGATTGCCAGTTCATGGTTCAGATCCATTTGCGGCGGCTGAAAAGTTTTTCGATCCTGGGTATGGCATCCGGTAGGGCGAATATCACCGCAATGTCCCCGGGGGCAACCTGTGTATCTCCGGATGGGATTTGCATACTCCCATTTCGGATGATGGCTCCCAAAATGGCGTTGGAAGGGAAATTGAGATTTCGAAGCGGCGATTTGACCGCTGGTGAATCTGCTGGAACTTCCATTTCGATAATTTCGGCTCGGCTTTCGGCCAGACGGGTGACCGAATGAATATGACCGCGACGCACATGCATCATTATCTCGCCCACCGTAACCAACCTGGGATTGAGTACGATCTCGATCCCCAAGCTATCCATGACTTGCACATAGTCGGGTTGCTGCACCAAAACCGCTGCTTGGGTGTTGCTGTGTTTTTTGGCCAACAGGGCCGCCATCATATTGCGTTGTTCGTTTTCGGACACTGCGCAAAACAGATCGCATTTTTCCAAGGCAGCCTCTTTGAGAACCGACAGATCGTTTTCCACTCCCTGTATCACGGTCGTCTTGGTCAGCAATGCAGCGGCCTCCTCGGCGGCTTGTTCATCCGATTCGATCAGGAATACTTTTTCGATCCGATCTTGAATGGTTTTGGCAAGTTGAAGGCCCAAGCGGGTCGCGCCTGAGATGATGACCGATTTTACCCGCACGGGCCGGCGATGGATAAGTGGGGGGACAAACTGCTGGGTATCGGCCGAGACCAAAATGTGGACACTGTCTCCCGGTTCAATCCGATGATTGCCTTTGGGAACGATAACATTGTCTTTGCGGGTGATGTACAGGATCAGAAATCCATCCATCGCACCCAGCTCTCGTATTTCCACCAACGTGTGTCCCGCAATGGGGCTGTCGGCGGCGATATCAAACCCCAGCATGAGCACTTGTCCACCGGCCAAGTTGGCAAAGTCGCTCGATCCGGGTATTTCGATCATCCGAACCAAGGCGTTGACAATGGCCGGATCAGGGTTGATGACATGGTCGATACCCAGATCCTGTAGAGACAGCACACATGTGTCTTGCATGTACTCTTGGTTGCGTATTCGCACGATCCGGTGCTTGACGCCCATACGCCCCGCCAACATTCCTACCACCAGATTGACCTCGTCGACATCGGTTACTGCGATAACCATCCGGGAATCGCGTATTCCCGCTTTTTGTAAAACACTAGGCGCCCCGGCATTGCCGTGCACGGCCAAAACATCCAGCTTTTCACTCAACTCTTTGATTTTTTTTCGATCATGATCCACCACCGAAACCCGGTGGCCTTCTGAAGAGAGTTGTTCCGCCAAGGACTCTCCCACCACACCGGCTCCAACGATGAGTATGTTCATACGCTCTCTCCTTGTGGGTTGCATGGTATGGGAGTGTGGCACTAACGTCAAGGGACAAAAGAGAATGCAGCCTAACAGAAATTCAAGTGGTTGTACTGTATATGGTTTTGCTCTGCAGACTCGATTGTCGGCAGCACATTGCGATAGGTTCACTGCATATATCAGACCATTGAGGCAGCCAGCTTGTTTCTGATTGCTTGAGCGGTCAGTTTGGTTTCAGTTGCAATCTTATTCATGATTCCATTGGTCATTCGAGGGGTAAATCCTACGACCCATATTGCAAAAAGTTGATGGTTGATTTCCTGGATGATGGTTGCCACGGCCCTCACTCCGGGCATGTACTCTTCGTCGTCCAATGCGTAGCCGAGCGATCTGACTTTTTCGATTTCTTGGAGATAGTCTTCGACTCGAGTAATAGTTTGAGGTGTGTATTTTCTAAATTTCAAGAGTTGTAAGGTCTTTTTCACTGTGTCTGTCGATTCATGGGCCAAAAAAACTTTTCCGGTTGCACCGGCCAGCAAGGGTATTTGGGTACCAATGGGAGCGGTGATCTTGAGTTGCTGCGGCGATTCGACCAGATCGAGAATGGTGACGTGATTTGCTGCCCGGGTCCCCAGAAATACCGACTCTTGGGTTTTGGCGGATAATCTTTCCAGATATGGGAGGGCCAAGTCCTTGATCCCAAGTCTGGAATGAAATTTGCTTGCCAACTCCAGAAAAATCATACCCAAACTGAATCGTTTGCTCCATGGGTCGCGAACCAGCGCTTGTTGCTCTTCCAGTGCGGCAACAATGCCGTGAACCGTACTTTTACTGATGTCCAACTGGTTACTCAACTCGGTGATGGTAAGGCCGGTTTCATTTTTCGATAACAACTTCAAAATGAGAAAGGCTTTCTTGATGATGGGAGCTTTATAGCCGGACTGCATAGTATTTCCTCGGTTCACTATAATGAACAACAAGCCAATGCTAGCAGGTGGGGTTTGAATGTCAATATAAAATTGAAAAACAAATAAAATATATTATTTTAATGGATGAGCGGGCTTGACAAACTTGTACTTTTAGGTATCCTAAATGCGATCGGTTCATCATGATGAATTGCGACCCGTTTGACGTTTTGGATGAACATATGCCGACAAAGCCCTTGGAGGTTGAATGTGATACCGCTGAACCAAAAGATCGGCTATATCAATCTGACTTCGGGTGACATCAAGGTGAAATCCATCCCCTGGGCAAGTAGAAAGAAATCTATCCATGCGCGGGGAATGGAGTCGTACTTGTTTGACAGGCAGATCCCGGAAGGTGACGTCGATCCGTTGGGTCCGGATAATATGCTCGTGCTAAGTAGAGGTGTATCGACGAACCCAAGTAGTTCGTTTGCCGCCCACATGCATGTTGCGGCGGTATCGCCACTGACTGGTTTGCAGGGGTTTGCCGAAATAGGTGGAGTATTTGCCGCCGAGCTTGCTTGGGCTGGGATTCAACATATGACTGTGTTCGGCCAGTCGGATAGACCGGTATACTTATTTGTTCATAACGCCAAGATCGAAATTCGAGATGCATCCGAGCTTTGGGGAAAATCCACCACCGAGACTCTATGGGCGATTCGGGAAAAGCACTGTGATGATGAAGTAAAATGTCTGGTAATCGGACCAGCCGGAGAGAACTTGGTTCGTTACGCCAGCATTATGGCCGGTATCAATAACGCCGGCGGGCACATCGGTATGGGTTGTGTCATGGGATCGAAATGCCTCAAGGCAATTGCAATTCGAGGAACCATGGATGTCAGGGTGGCTCCTTGGGCGGATCCATGTAAAAAACCTTCCCAGGTTTTCACGGATTGTATCGATGAGGATGACGAGAACACGACAAGACGAGAATTTTTTCTGGAACCGACCTATACCAGCGCCATGTCCAGGTTGAGTAGCAACCATCTGGTTGATCAATACGGCGTAGATGGTCTGAAGATTGGTAGTATGATTTCTTGGGCGATGGGAATGTACAAGCTTGGAGTTTTTACAAAAGAACAAACAGATGGGTTGGATTTGTGTTATGGCAACGATGATGCGATTTTGGAGATGATTCATCGGATTTGTACACGAAAGGGATGGTTGGGCGACACCCTGGCCGATCGAGACATACCGGCGAGTGAAATGAATCGACCGTGACCGGTTACCCCGGGGTAACGGCGATTCTTTCGATTTCTGCGAAACTCTTAGGGTTTACAAATAAGCAAAAATCGATTACTTGTAAACCCTGCTCATACAAGTCCTCGAAAACTCAAGAATCACCGCTACCCCAAGTGACCGATCACAACCGATCCACTTGATAAGAAGTTTCGGCCGTGAATGTACGCCGGACGTATTGAAGATTGATCTTCAAATATTTATCGGATGTTTTCGGCTTGCGCCGACCTGCTTGGCGTATTGCCGGCTACTTGTAAAGCCAGATTTTCGGCCTCTACCAATAAACGTTCATAGTCGCGAAATACAGCCTCATATGGACTTGAGGTCGTGATATCGATGCCGGTGATCTTTAATAGATTGAGGGGATAGTCCGAATCGCCGGATGTGAGAAGTGTTAAAAAGTTGTCACGTGCGGTTCGATTGCCTTGCAGAATCTGATTGGAAATGAGGCGCGAAATCACAAAGGAGGTGACGTACTGGAATACAAAAAAGCCTTCTTGAAGATCCTGCACGTAGGCCCATTCGGTTGCATAGATGGGATCAATATGGGTAATATCTTTGTCTTTTCCATGATATAGATCCATCAAATCCAAATAGATTCGATCTAAAAAATCCGCATCGATGGATACGCCCGAATCGGCCGCCGTATGCATTTTGAGCTCGAACTCTGCGAATTGACATTGGCGGAATAGAATTTGCCTCCAGAGATCCAGATAATGGCATAAAAAATACAGGCGGGCCTTTGGATCGGTTTGCTTGGATATCAAATAATGACTCAAGAGATGTTCATTGGTGATGGCGGAAATCTCAGATAAAAATTGAGAGTAATGAGCGTTTTGGTAGGGCTGGTGTTTGTTGCTCAAAAAACCCTGTGAAGCGTGTCCAAATTCATGTACGCTCGAGCTCAAATTGTTATAGTCTCCGTTGAAATTGATAAGCAAAAACGGATGCGATCCATAGACGTAATCCAGACAGTAGGCGCCGGGTTTTTTCACCCTGGATGGAAATACATCGAACCAATGGCGCTGCAATGCTTCTATCACCACCTGTTCGTATTGAGGGCCCAGTGGTTGAGTTGAGGCCCGCAATATGGTTTTGGCCTCCTGCCAACTGAATCGTACATTCACATCCGGTACCATCGGGGCATACATATCAAAATATGCGAGTTGCTCGACACCCAGGAGGTGTTTGCGTAGTTTCAAGTATCGTTGGAAAAGAGGTAGGGCTTTGTGCACGTTTTCAATCATCAGGGTGTAGATCTGGGTGGGGATGGCGGATTGGTCCAGAGCAGCTTCTAGATTGCTGCGGTATCCTCTGATCTGAGCAAAAAATCTATATCGATTGGTGGTTTCTTTTAAAAATACAGCCATGGTATCACGAAATTGATGAATGACTTCGAAAAAAGCAGTAAAGATCTTGGCGCGGGACTTGCGTTCGGGTAATGTGCGTAATCGCACGAAGCTGGATGTATCCACCTGAACGATTTGTCCGTCAAGAGTCTCGATCTCTCGATAGGGCAACTCCAGCTCCCATAATGATTGAAACGCGTCCGAAACCGTTCGGTTGAGATTCAAAGTGCGTGCCATGAACTTTTCCACCGAAGGGCTTGCGCGCCGTGGTTTCATTCGAAAAATCTTCATTATGGAATGGTGGTAAGGTTTGATGAGTTGGTCTTCGAGAAACGCATCCAATCTTTCGGGTAAAAGACCTAGGATCGAGGAGTGGAGGGATGTTTTCAAGAGGTTTACCGTGCTGTTGTATTCAAAAATACGGGCATAGAGAGAGTGGGCAAAACCATCTGTGATGTCGAGGTCTTTTCTGAGCGAGGCATAGGCCAACAGCCTTTCATAGCGCATTTGGGCAGCATAGTAAGCCGAAAGAAGCTGATACAGATCGTTGGAAGTTTGGATTGTGACTCGATTGAGCCGGGAAACCGTGTGTATCAAATTGATGAAGTGTTGGAAATCCCGTTCCCAGTGTAATGGGCTGGGGTAGAGGTCCTCGAGCCTCCATTGGTTGAGATCATGGATTTTCCTGGTATTTCCGGTTGATTGAATGCAGGATTCGTCATTACAGGCCTTGGTACAAAGGAAAAGCGCCAGGATCAAAATGATTGCCGATGGATTATATCGCAGATATCTCATGTCTATATCAATATAGGTACGCATTGCATTGACGGCTACCCACTACTCGATTTCGATAGAATATCCAATGGTGGGCCGAGATGCAAAAAGATTTCTGAACCTTGATATCGTTGGTGTTGACGTGACTTCATGTCGTGGCATATGTATATTTTTCACGTTTTTTGAAAACAAACTTTTTGTAAGGAAACCCCATGATACGCGAAGAAGTGAAGCGAAAGATCGAAGATTTTGCCATTACCTGTGTCGACATCAAATATTCAGATTTGGTCGGTAATTGGTATCACCTGACATTTCCCGTCTCGAGGCTTCAAAGTGTGATTGAAAACGGAATACCATTTGATGGATCGAGCATTCCCGGAATGCGCTCGGTTGAATCGGGAGACATGTTGCTGATACCGGATCTTGGTACGGCTGTATTGGATCCATTTGCCCGCAGGCCGACATTACGCATGTTATCCTACATATGTGATGCGGAAAACCGTGTCGGTGTCGCCAAGGATCCACGCAGCTTGGCCCAACGCGCTCAGACTTTTTTGGAACAATCCGGCATCGCCGATCAGTCCATGTGGATTCCGGAGTTCGAATTCTATCTGTTTAACGAGGCCCGGATTCACAACGGCAAGTTCAGCGCGGGATACAAGTTTACTTCTGCAGAAAACAAAGAAGACCTCCCTTTTGGATACCGAGACAAAGACGGTACCGCGGTCTCCAACCGCAAGGGGTATCATATTGATATTCCGTTTGATAAATATGCCGAAGTGCGTCAAGAAATGGTCGATCTCATAGAGGAAATGGGTTGTGAAGTTCGATATCACCATCATGATGTGGGACTGTCGGGCCAGAAAGAGATCGAGACCGAATTGATTGATTTTCGACTCATCGTCGATCGCATGATGTATATCAAAGATATCATTCATAACACGGCGCTTCGCAACAACCTCAGCGCCACATTTATGCCCAAACCTCTGTACGATGAACCGGGCAGCGGCATGCATTTTCATATTCAGCTGCGTAAAGCCGGTCAAAATATATTTTATAAATCAGGTGGATATGCAGATTTGTCCAATGAAGCTTTATGTTTTATCGGCGGTATCCTGTCACATGGTCGATCGCTTGCCGCATTTACCAACCCTAGCACGAACTCATACAAACGGTTGTTGCCGGGTTTCGAAGCGCCGGTGAAGCTGTTTTTCGGGTTGGCCAACCGAAGTGCGGCGATTCGCATACCTCGATATGCTACCAGCGAAGAAAGTAAAAGAATCGAATTTCGCACCTCTGACGGAACCTGCAATTACTATCTTGCCATGAGTGCGTTGTTGATGGCGGGAATCGACGGCATCAAAAACGCTACGTTTCCAACGATTGAAAACGGGTTCGGGCCTTTTGACGACAACGTCAATACATGGCCCGAGAAGGAAAAAACCCGTTTGGTTTCCATACCATCGTCACTCGAAGAGTCGCTCGAGGCATTGCGAAAGGACCATGATTACCTTTTGGCTGGGGGCGTGTTCAATTCGGAGCTGATCGATAGCTGGATCGACGAAAAGTCCAAAGAAGTCGTTGCGGTAAGAAACCGCCCGCATCCATTCGAGATGAACCTGTATTACAGTCTCTAATTCGAAGCTCTTTAGATATCCATGCATCTGGTTGTTTTCATTCTCTCGTTTACATGCCGACACGCTTCCGCCCGCGCGTTTCGAGCGGGAGGAACTTCGATTTATGTCAAAGCTTCCCAAAGGTTCTTTATAGAAATTTGTCTTTATTTCGCTAATAGGAACGAGCCTGTGGATGTGACAGGCCGATTTGCCCGACTTAGTCCTTGGATTCTTTGAACTCTGTGTCGATCACGTCTGGATCGGCAGTCGTTGGATCGGCAGCTTGTTCCTGGGTGAAAGGAGGCGGGGTGCCTTCGGGATTTCCCGCCGCATCGCCGGTTGCGCTTTTGTACAGAACTTCGCCCATCTTCTGCGAAACCCGGATCAAGTCATCGGAGGCCTGCTTGATGGCATCGGTTTTTCCGGCAGACAGGGCATCTTTGAGTGATTTGAGCTTTCCTTCCACCTCCGCCACGACGTCTGCGGGGAGTTTCTCTTTGTGTTCGGACAGGGTCTTTTCGGTTTGATAAGCCAACTGATCCGCGCTGTTTCGCACCTCGACCTCTTGACGGTGTTTTTTATCCTCTTCTTCGTGCGACTTGGCCTCGGAAACCTTTCTGTCGATTTCATCTTTACTCAAACCGCTTGAAGCGGTGATGGTGATGTTTTGTTGTTTACCGGTGGCCTTGTCTTTGGCGGCGACGTTGACGATGCCGTTTGCGTCGATATCAAAAGTCACTTCGATCTGCGGAACACCTCTGGGAGCGGGGGGTATACCGTCGAGCATAAATTTTCCCAGAGTGCGGTTGTCTCTCGCAAACTCCCGCTCACCTTGCAATACATGGATCTCGACCGAGCTTTGACCGTCCGAAGCTGTAGAAAAGATTTCACTTTTTCTGGTCGGTATGGTGGTGTTGCGTTCAATCAGCTTTGTGGTTACACCACCTAGGGTTTCGATTCCCAATGAAAGCGGGGTTACGTCCAACAGGAGTAGGTCTTTGACATCTCCCGTCAAGACTCCGGCTTGAAGCGCAGCTCCGATCGCAACGACCTCATCGGGATTGACCGTGCGATTCGGCTCGCGGCCGAAGAATTTTTTCACCTCTTCTTGTACCCTGGGAATGCGGGTCGAACCCCCCACAAGGACGACTTCGTCGATGTCTCCAGCCTTTCTTTTTGCGTCCTTGAGGGCCTCCTTACATGGTACAAACGAACGCATGATGAGATCTTCACATAACGACTCGAGCTTGGCTCGGGTGAGCTTCAAGTTGAGGTGTTTGGGACCGTTTTGATCCGCAGTTAGAAAAGGTAGGTTGATATCGGTCTCCAGGGCCGAGCTGAGCTCGATCTTGGCTTTTTCAGCGGCTTCTTTCAAACGTTGGATCACCATCTTGTCGCCGGATACATTGATTCCTTGATCTTTTTTAAACTCGTTGACCAGATAATCAATGATGCGTTGATCGATGTTGTCTCCGCCCAGATGGGTGTCACCGTTGGTGGAGATGACTTCGACCACATTTTCTCCTACTTCCAGGATAGAAATATCGAACGTTCCGCCCCCGAAATCGTATACGGCGATGACCTGATCTTTTTTCTTGTCGAGGCCGTAGGCTAAGGCCGCTGCGGTCGGCTCGTTGACAATACGTTTTACATCCAGGCCTGCAATCGTACCGGCATCTTTGGTCGCCTGTCTTTGTGAGTCGTTGAAGTAGGCCGGTACTGTGATGACGGCTTCTTTTACTTCGGTTCCGAGGTACGCTTCTGCGGCTCGTTTCAATTTCTGCAAAATTTTCGCGCTGATCTCGGGTGGACTGAGTTTTTTTCCTTGAGCCTCAACCTGAGCATCTGCGTTTTCTGAGCGAAATACTTTATAGGGAACCAAATTGATCTCTTCCGAAACCTCTTCATATTTTCTACCCATAAACCGCTTGATGCTGAAGATGGTGTTTTCGGGGTTGGTTATGGCCTGCCTTCTAGCGATCTGACCCACCAAGATTTCTCCATCTTTCTGGTATGCCACCACCGATGGAGTGGTTCGATTACCTTCTTCGTTGGTTATGATTTTAGGCGAATCGCCTTCCATGACAGCCACAACTGAGTTTGTGGTACCCAGATCGATGCCGATGCACTTACCCATGGTTAGATACCTCCACCTTATTATTCGCGTTTCGTAAGCATCAAAAAACTCGCAAAAGAATAAGCACAAAACCAAAGATGTCAAGGCCTCGGAGGGTGGATTTTTCGATGTATTTTTATCCTTGCTCGAAATTTCCACCTCGTTTCGGGTGGATGGACAGGTAGTTGATTTCTGGTTGCGCCAAACCGGTAGGTGTGTTTTGTATACAAGAAACTCGGAGGTAGTTTCATGAAAAGTAAGGTGTTGTATTCGAACGCCCATGCATCGGCCAAAATCAACCGCCTGGACAAAGTTCGATCTCTTTTTCAACGCTCTGGTTTTAATGAGTTTTTGTCTCGGGGCGATCGGGTGGCCGTCAAAGTGCACTGGGGTGAGTACGGAAATGTAGGATTTATACCACCTCCGTTTGTGAGGGTGGTGGTAGATGAGATACGAAAGTCCGGAGCTCTTCCATATGTCACCGATACAAATACACTCTATACCGGCATGCGGAGAAATGCGGTGCAAAATCTCGAAGCGGCCGCGATGAATGGTTATACCCAACTTACTCTAAATGCGCCCTTGGTGGTCGCGGATGGATTGATCGGAAGGGACTTCAGAGAGATTGAGGTCGAAAAAGGCTGGGTGAATACAGCCAAGATCGCATCCGGAATTCTGGATGCCGACGCCATGATTGTGCTCAGCCATGTCAAGGGACACATGCTTTTCGGGTTCGGGGGCGCCTTGAAAAACCTTGGTATGGGTTGCGCGACGCCTGCAGGCAAGCAGATTCTGCATTCGGATGTACGGCCTAAGGTGGATCCAGAACGATGTACGGCCGATTCCATTTGCATCGACCGGTGTCCGGTTGGTTGTATCACCTTGATCGATCATGCCGAATCCAGAAAAATCGCTCGTATTGATTCCGATCGATGTATTGGTTGCGCCGAGTGTACGGCCGCTTGTCCTCATCAGGCTATTCCCATCAATTGGAGATCCAGCGCCGAGGCCCTTCAGAAAAAGACCGCCGATTATGCCTGGGCATCTCTGGCCGGAAAAAGAAAAAAAGTTGGATTTATCAATTTCATCATTCAGGTTACTCCCGATTGTGATTGCTGCGACTGGAACGATATTGCTTTTGTCCCCGATTTGGGTTTTTTAGCCTCCTCCGATCCGGTTGCCATTGATGCCGCCAGTTTGGATTTGGTGTTGCAGACCCCGCCCATACCTGGAAGCAGAGCAGACAAAACCCAGGGTGATGATATATGGAGGAAGGTCAACGATGTCGACTACCGGATCATCATCGAACACGCACAATATCTAGGGCTTGGTTCAGGCGAATACCAGATTGTTAAAATTGGATAATTTCAAGGTAGATTATCTTACCTCGGACAGAAGTAGTGGAGACTGCATATTTATTTGATCAAGCCGGGGGCGTGGAAGTTTTGGATCTTGCCGGTAGGTCTTCGAGCGGGGGCTCATCCAGGCAAGGCTTCATTTTGCTGGTCGTCTCGGGAATTTTTTCGCTGAGAGCGAGATGGAGGACTTTATCGATCTCATCGACAAAGATGAATTCGATTTTTTCTCGGATTTCTTGGGGTATGTCGACCAGATCCTTCTCATTGTGAGATGGCAGCACGACGCGTGAAATGCCATGCCGCGCTGCAGCTAGAGTTTTTTCCTTGATTCCGCCTACGGGCAGTACCTTTCCACGCAGGGTTATCTCACCGGTCATGGCCAGATCGGATACTACGGGGCGTGAAGTGAGTAAGGAAGCCAAAGCCACCGTCAAGGTGATCCCGGCTGATGGGCCGTCTTTCGGGATGGCTCCTGCAGGGATGTGAACGTGAATGTCGGTTTTGTCAAAGAAGTTGTCTTCGATACCGAGGTCGGCGGTTCTCGACCGAATATAACTGAAAGCGGCCTGGGCTGATTCGTTCATGACTTCTCCCAGTTTTCCGGTAATCGACAACCGCTTGCCTCCCGGCATCTTGGTCGCTTCGATAAACAACACTTCTCCACCCGAAGGCGTCCAGGCCAGGCCGATGGCGACTCCGGGAATATTGGTGCGTTCGGCCAGTTCTGAAAAATATTTTTCGGGTCCGAGGTATTTGTGAACACTATTGGGTAGTATGACGATCTTGTCCTTTTCTCCCATGGCAACCCGCATGGCGACTTTTCTGCAAACATTGGCGATCTCGCGTTCCAATTGTCTTACACCCGCCTCCCGGGTAAAGTCTTCGACGATTTTTCTGAGCGACTCATCGGAAAATTCGAGATATCGATCTGATATGCCGTGGGCATCCAACTGTTTTGGGATGATATGTCGCTTTGCGATCTCGAGCTTTTCTTCCACGATATAGCCGGGAAGCTCCAGGACTTCCATACGATCTCGTAACGGTCCAGGGATAGGATCAAGAAGGTTGGCGGTGGTGATGAACAAAACTTTGGAAAGATCAAAAGGCAAATCCAAGTAATGGTCGGTGAAGCTGTAGTTTTGCTCCGGGTCCAATACCTCCAACAAAGCGCTGGTCGGATCGCCGCGGAAATCCGCTCCCAACTTGTCGACCTCATCGAGCATGATGAGGGGGTTATTAGAACCACACTTGCGAAGCGCCCTGATGATCCGACCCGGTAGAGCTCCCACATATGTTCTGCGATGGCCGCGTATTTCTGCTTCATCCCGAACTCCGCCCAGGCTGAGGCGCTCAAATTTCCGACCCATGGCTCTGGCTATCGAACGACCCAAGGAGGTCTTACCAACCCCGGGTGGTCCTACGAACGAGAGGATCGGTCCTTTCATTTCGTTTTTCAGCTTTCGAACCGCCAGATATTCGAGGATGCGTTCTTTGGGTTTGTCCATCCCATAATGATCTTCATCCAAGATGCCGTGTGCTTGGCCGATATCGAGGTTGTCGGTAGTCTGTTTCGACCAGGGTAGCTCGCACAACCAGTCTAAGTATGTTCTGGCTACGGTGTACTCTGCGCTTTCTGGATGCATGCGGCTGAGCCGGTTGAGCTCTTTGTCGGCTTCTTTGCGGGCATCCTCAGGCATGTTGGCTTGAATGATTCGTTTTTCGAGCTCTTCGATTTCGCGCGAGGACGCATCGTCTTCCCCCAGCTCTTTTTTGATGGCTTTCATCTGTTGTCTGAGGTAATACTCGCGCTGGCTCTGATCGATCTGGCTCTTGATTTCGTCCTGTATTTTAGAACCTAATTCCAAAACCTCGATTTCGCGGTTTAATAGTTGCGCCACGGTTTCCAGACGCTCGATCACATCCATAGTCTCTAAAATCTTCTGCATGTCCTCGAGCTTGAGGTTGAGGTTGGTGGCCACAAAATCCGCCAGCATGCCGGCATCATCGATATTTTGGGCGGCCACCTGGGTTTCTCTCGGGAGAATGGGAGAGTTTTCAATCAACTTGGAAAACTGATTGCGTATGTTTTGGAGCAAGGCATCTGCTTTCACACTGGTTGCGTTGACGTTGTCCAGTGGTTCTACTTCGGCGCGAAAAAAGGGTTCGCGTGTAATAATCCGTTTGATTTTGATTCTACGAATTCCTCTGACCAGAACCCGGATGCTCTCGTCCGGAAATTTGAGCATTTTTAAAATGGTTCCAACCGCTCCGTAGCTGTATAAATCTTTTTCATGAGGGTCTTCGATGGATGGATCCTGTTGGGCGACAACTCCCAAGAGTCGATCTGTCATGAGAACATTGTCGACCAGTTTTATTGATCTTCCTCGGGCTACCATTAAAGGC
>JBFFBT010000088.1:0-19257 GCA_041560255.1 Myxococcota bacterium
GGCATATGAAGCTGCTACCGCCGAGCTGAAGGACCAAAACGTCATTGATCCATTTCATCAACGGGCCTATGGCGTTCAAGCGGTCAATTACAATCGCGATGTGGACGCATTTCCGTTGGTTGCAAGGATATTGCACAAGATTACCGGGGAGTCCCCGGTGTACCAGTCACCCACGGATATGGGAGTGAATCGGGTGGGTTTTGCGATCGTCGACGACGAAGTTGTTTGCCGGGCGGCTTGTCAGGAGATCATTCGGCGCAGATTCCGTTATGCTTCTGAATACACCATGGGTTTGGTGTCCAAAAACACGGTGGATAGGGTGGAATCCTTGATGGAGAAGCTGGGTACCACCATCGAGGATCGCCGGGTGGTGTTGCACGCCAGGCGGGCCGCACAAGAAGCCGATCGAGCGGGCAAGGGTCATGAAGGAGTATGCTGCGCCGCGGCCGTGGAGCTTTCAGACGGAAGTATCATCACGGGAGTCAACTCCGAAATCATGCATGCCAGCTCAAGCCTGATTCTCAACGCGATCAAACACTTGGCCGAGATTCCCGATTCCATCCACTTGATATCGCCGCATGTCATGGAGTCCATGGCGGTGTTGAAAAAAGACATCCTGAATATGCGGGCAGTAAGCTTGACGCTCGAAGAAACTTTGTCTGCATTGGGTATCAGTGCGGCCAACAATCCAACCGCCCATGCCGCCATGGAAAAGCTTGTCCGGCTTAGAAATTGTGAGATTCATCTTACCCATATTCCCACTCCCGGAGACGAAGCGGGACTTAGACGGCTGGGGGTCAATGTAACCAGCGATCCGCAGTTTCCATCCAAATCCTTGTATCCGGATTAGTCCTGCTCCCCACGCGAAGCACATAAAAGAGACAAAAACAAAGGGTTACATTGAGATAAAACCCAGGCTATCTCAAGATAGAAGCAGACCAATCAGCCAGTCTGGCCAGGGGGTCCCAAAATATCCCCAGGATGAGAGTGGGTACCGCCAACAAAGCCGCAACCACTGTGGCCAGATTGGCAACCGGTATCATTTCGGAGGATTGTTCGGTGGTTTTATCCAGATACATGGCTTTGACGATGCGGGCGTAGTAGAACAACGATATGACCGAGTTGAGAACCCCGATGAGCGCCAAAACCATGAACCAAGTTCCGCCTTTTTGAAACAAAGCCGCGAAAAGGTAATATTTGCCGATAAATCCGGCGGTAGGGGGCAGCCCGGTCAAAGAAAACAAGAAAATCGCCATGACGAAACATACAAGCGGTGCCCGCTTTGAAAGACCCTTGTATCCATGGATTTCTTCGGTCCCGAGATGGCGGTCGATAACGCTTACGACCGCAAAAGCACCCATGTTCATAAAGAGATACACCACCATGTATAGCGTAACCGCCTCAAACCCCGGGCGCCCGCCCGAAGCTACCGCCATGAGGACATAACCCGCATGTGCGATGCTGGAATATGCCAGAAGTCTTTTTAGGTTGTTCTGGGCAAGGGCGATCAGGTTGCCTACGGTCATGCTCAAAGCCGATAAAATCCCTATAAACAGCACCCAAGGTATCTGATCCAGACCTGACGAGAGGGTGGTTATAGAATCAGAGGATGGAACAAAGATGCTATGGAAAAATCGTAAAATGACGGCCATTCCGGCTGCCTTGGGAGCCACAGAAAGCAGCGCGGTAAAAGGGGTTGGAGCTCCTTCGTATGCATCCGGGCTCCACATGTGAAAAGGTACAGCCGCAATCTTGTATCCCAAGCCGGCCAAGATGAACATAACGCTCACAATGCATGCCCAGCGGCCGGTATCGGTTTGTATCAGCTCGCTGTTGGCGAATGCCGAGTGAAGCTCGGGAATAGACAGATGCCCCAGCAGACCATAAAGCAGCGACATGCCGAACAGCATGATGCCCGAAGCGACACCTCCGTAGAGCACATACTTGAGTCCGGCCTCCCTGGATCGGTTGGAGGGAGTGTTCCATCCGGTCAGGAGATAGGAGCACAAGCTCACGGTCTCCATGGATACGTACAGCATGAGTAGGTGATTCGAGGCCACAAAGAAACACATACCCAGGGCCAATATCAGCAAAAGTCCATGGTATTCGCCGGTTCTGTCCTTGGGAAGATCGGGACTGCCTATGGATATGAGCACCGCTACCAAGGTCGCGATCATCACGAGCATACGGAAAAAGACGCCCAGTGGATCAAAAGTGAGCAGGCCGAAAAATAAGTTGGAAGCAGCAGGGGGTGAGGTTGATTCTCGGCTTGAGAAGATTACGGATGTAAGTTCTGTGGAAGAGAGGCCGAAGAACAATGCGGCCAACAAGGCTATGACCGAAAGCAAAGGAATCCATACTCTTTGTAAGCTGTTCTGCTTTCCCCGGGTCGCTGCAGACAACCCGAACATCAAGACCGCGAAACCTGCCAGCACCAATTCCGGAAGGATGTACCGGAAGCTCTCCAGATTTTGCACTGGTTCCTCCCTTCCGGTTACAATAAACCGCTGGCTTCGGCCAACGGTTTGACCAATTCGTGCAGGGTGTGATTCATCAAATCAAGTATCGGCATAGGATAAAAGCCCAGCACGATCATGATGGCGCTCAATGGGTACAATGTGAGTCGCTCGCGCCAATTCATGTCCCTAAGGTTGACATATTTTTGGTTCAGCGGTCCCAGGAACATTCTCTGGATGGTCCACAGGTAGTATGCCGCGGTGATAACCACTCCCAAGGCGGAAAGAACGGTCAAAACGGTAAACACGTTGAATGCGCCCAAGAAACAAAGCGCTTCGGAAATAAACCCATTGAGACCGGGCAACCCCAAACTCGCCATAAACGCCAGTCCGGTCAAGGCGCCATATTCGGGCATCTGTTTGGAAAGTCCACCGAATCCTTCGATCTCCCGGTGGTGGGCCCGATCATAGATGACGCCTGCCAAAAGGAACAACGCCGGGCTGATGATGCCATGATTCCACATTTGATACACTGCGCCGGTGATGCCTTGTTCGGTAAAAGCCGCCATTCCCAAGAGGCAAAATCCCATATGACTGACCGACGAGTAAGCAATGAGCTTTTTCAGATCCTTCTGAGCCATGCAAACAAAAGCCGCATATACGATATTGATGGTTCCGAAAACAGCGATGGCGTATCTTGCCCACACAGTGGCTTCCGGCAGGATCGAGTAATTGATGCGTAAGATGCCGTATATGCCCATTTTTAGCAAAATTCCCGCCAAAATTACTGATATCGGCGTCGGTGCTTCCACATGAGCGTCCGGCAACCAGGTGTGAAAAGGAAACATGGGTATTTTTATGGCGAACGCAATAAAAAGTCCGATGAAGACGATCTTGGTAAAGTCGACTCCCAGCAACAAGCCCACCGATCCAAAATCGTTTTCGGTGGCCAGCTTGATGAGGTTGAAGGTGTGGGAACACGGGCTGCCGTCCACCAGGGTGGTGGGGTTGGAGGCAAAGTACAACGCAATCATGGCAAGCAGCATCAAAACCGAGCCGGCCAGAGTATAGAGGAAAAACTTGATGGCGGCGTATTCCTTGCGCGGTCCTCCCCAGACGCCGATGAGAAAATACATAGGTAGGAGCATCACTTCCCAAAACACATAAAAAAGGAAGAAATCCAACGCACAGAAAACCCCGAACATGCCCGTCTCGAGCAACAGCACCATCGCCATGAAGCCGGGTACCGATTTCCTGGAGAAATGCTTTTTGTCGTTCTTTTCGATTCCCCAAGGAAAAGAGGCCACCACCGCGATGAAGGATATCAATCCGGTAAGTATCACCATAGTGATGCTCAACCCGTCGACTCCCATGAAATACTCGATGTTGAAAGCTTCGATCCATACCAAATGATGCACGAACTGCAATTGGGTGGTGGGGTAGGCGGGGTTGGTGAGACCTGGCTCAAATCCCTGCCAAAGCCAAAGGACCAATCCGAATGCCGCACCGGACGCAACCAAGGCCACAAAACGCGACAAATTATCGAGGGTTTGGTTGGAGAGTTTGAGCACAGGTTTGATGAGCAACATCAAACCGATGATTCCCATTCCCATGGAAGGTACGAACGTTATCCATGTCAACAAGGTTGATTCAAGCATGGACCACTCCTCAGCTGGTTGTATCCATCAAAAATCTGACGAGCACCAAAATCAACACAATGCCAAACACCAGGCCCGTCAGATATGTGGGTAGGCGACCGGTTTGTATACGGCGCAACCGCATGCCGGTATTTTTCACCGTCCAACCCACCAGGTTGACCATCCCGTCTACCAAATACGTGTCGATGACTCCGTCAATCCAGGCCAATACCCTCGTGAAGAGACCGACTGCATTAACGATTCCGTCGATGATGACGACATCAAACCAATTCGAAATGCGGCTGATACTCAAGAATCCCGATACCGCGGTGGCATGATATATCTCGTCGACGTAATATTTGTTGTAAACCACTCGATGTATACCGGGGAAACGCTCGAGGATTCTGCCTGGTACTTCGCTTTTTCTTCCCCGATATAACCACCAGGCAACCATCAATCCCAGGACGGCTACAGCCACGGATGCGGCCATAAGCCCCCACTCGGCGCCATGCCCGAAGCCTGCGACCGGCAGATTGGAAGCCGCGCTGAAAACCGGTGATAAAAACTGCTCGATTGCAGAAGGTGTATGCATCCACAAGTGGGGTAGGCCGATAAACAACAATACCCCCGCTCCGGCAGCCAACACCGCAAGCACCCAAGTCACAACCGGTTTTTGCTCTTCGGGCTCATGCCCGTGGACGAGTGCGGTCGGACCGGTAAAAGTCATGAAGTACGATCTCCACATGTAGAAAGAGGTCAATCCGGCCGCCAGGAAACCCATCAACCAAGGGATCCACCCGGGGATGAGCAGTGTGCCGGAGTTGAATGCTTTCCACAAGATTTCATCTTTGGAGTAAAAACCGGACGCAATCGGAAAGCCGGCGATGGCCACACAAGCAAACCAGTATGTCCATCGGGTAATCGGCATGGTTTTGCCCAAGCCTCCCATCTTGCGCATGTCTTGCTCATGATGCATGGCCAGGATGACCGAGCCGGCGCCCAAAAACAGACATGCCTTGAAAAAAGCATGTGTCAGAAGATGGTATGAGCCGGCCCAAAATGCGCCCACTCCTACCCCGATAAACATGTATCCCAGCTGGCTTACGGTCGAATACGCCAGGACTTTCTTGATGTCGTGTTGAAAACACCCGATTGTGGCCGCGAACAAAGCAGTTGCGGCCCCTACCAGAGCCACTACGGTCATGGCGGTCGGACTGAGTACAAATAGGAAGTTCATCCGGGCTACCATATAAACCCCGGCTGTAACCATGGTGGCGGCATGGATGAGCGCACTGACTGGAGTGGGGCCTGCCATGGCGTCCGGCAACCAGACATATAGAGGTATTTGCGCTGATTTTCCGGTGGCTCCTATGAAAAAAAACAACCCGACCAGAGTCAGCACCGGAACTCCCCAAAGCTGCTTTTGCGAGGCGGCTTCGATCATTCCGCCAAGCTCGCGAAAAGTGAGGCTGAAGTTACCGGTGATTTGGTATCCGGTTTCGTTCCAAACACCGCCCAGGCTCCAGAATAAAATGAAAAATCCAACCAAAAACCCAAAATCGCCAACCCGGTTGACCACAAATGCTTTCATACCGGCCCGGGCGTTGTTGAGATCTTCATACCAGAAGCCGATCAACAGGTAAGAGCACAGACCTACGCCCTCCCAGCCGACAAACATGAGCAGCAAATTGTCTCCGAGCACCAGCATGAGCATGGCAAACATGAACAGGTTGAGATAGCAGAAAAAGCGCCAGTAGCTTTTATCCCCATGCATGTATCCGATGCTGTAAACATGAATGAGGCTGCCTACGAAAGTGACAATCAGAATCATCATGGAGCTGAGCGGATCAACCGAAAAAGCCAGATCGACATGAAACGCCCCGACCGCCACCCAGGTCCAGAGGTGATTGACGAGAATACTGCCTTCCGGCAGGGAGCGAAGTTGAAAAAACGCCCAAAATGCCAAGAAACAAGATGCCCAGGGTAGAATCACGCTGATGCTGTGGTTGATTTTTTCACCCAAGCGTTTGTGCAAGTGGTAACCCATCGAGCCGTTGATGAAGGCCCCAACCAAAGGCAGGAAGGGGATGAGCCATAAAAAATTGCATTCCTGGATCATGGGCTTTATCCCTTCAGGGAGTTGGTTTTATCCACTTCAATGGTTTTCATTCGTTTTTGTAAAGCCAAAATCATCGCCAGCGCCACCACGGCTTCAGCGGCAGCCAGCACGATGATAAACAATACGAACACCGAGCCTTGTATGTTTCCTTGGCCGAAACGAGAAAAGGCGATCATGTTGAGGCTGGCCGAGTTGAGAATCAACTCGATACCGATGAGTATCGCGACCGCATGTCGTCTGGTCAGCACGCATACAATACCCAGACTGAACAGCAAGGCGCTGATGAACAAATAATGCTGCAATCCGATTGTGCTCATGTATCGCTCTCCTTGCGGCCGAATCTGGCGATCACCACCCCTCCGATGACCACACCCAACAATACAATGCTGAGCAGCTCGAACGGAAGCAATGCGCCGCCCAGTAGCTCATGGCCCAAAGAAGCCGTGGTAGGCGAGTAGGCGCTTGGTTCGGTTTGCTTCCAGGGGGTTTTTAGAGCCAAGGTTCCCAGGATGATCAAGATGCTGGTGCCGGCAAGCAATCCCAAAAACCAACCACCGGATCGGTTGCTGCTCGAAGTGGTCTCGATATTGGATGTGAGCATGACTGCAAAGAGCATCAAAACCAGAATTCCTCCCACATAGACCAGGATCTGAATGACCGCAATGAAATCGGCCGAGAGAAACCCATAGAGGGCTGCAACACCCAGGAAGGTTCCCAAAAGCGAGAAGACGGCTCTGACGATATTGCGTGTAAATACCGCATATGCGGCGCTCGCCACTGTGATGACGGCAACCAGATAAAAAATGAGATCAACCAATGTCACCGCATTCCTCCGCTTTGGGTTTCGATTTTCGCGTTCGCGCCCAGGGATCTCTCAACATCTCGCGTACAATCGATCCCTTGGGTTTAGTCTGGACCGGCTCGTCTTTTTTGGGTGGTTTGGCGACCGGTAAGGGTTTATCCACGAAATGGAGCATGAGTCGTGCGACATCGCTCATGGCTCCTTCAAACTCGTGCGAGTGCCTCAAACCGGAGGCCGGACAGGATTCGACGCATAGGCCGCAAAACATGCATTTGGCGATGTCGATGTCGAAACGGGTCAACATGCGCTGGTTGGTTTCAGGATCTTTGACCACTTCTACATGAATACAGTCGATGGGACATTGTTTGGCGCACATCGTACAACCCGTGCACACATCGATGTCGATTTCCAGGATACCCCGGCTGCGCTCCGGAAGAGTACTGATCAAGGGCTCTACCGTACGATCCGGATACTGTAGGGTTACGGGTTTTCGAAAAAGGTACGAAAACGTAACCGCCAGCCCGTCTCCCAGAGTTGCTATGGTTCTTCCCACGGCGGAAAAATAGCTGGACAAAGCGCCCATCAGCCGATCTCCTTACCTTGCTGTCCGGTTATCTCCAAAGCCCGGGCCCCTTTGCGGTGCCGTCCGTATCGTCTGGTTTGCACTGCGGGATCAAACGGCTTTTTGGTTCCCCTGGATAAAATGTCGAAATCAACTCGATCTTTGACCAGGCGGATATGATGGGTGACACGAACAAAGAAGTATACCACCAATGCGAATCCAAAGAGGGTCATGGCGCCATGTACGATCCAATCGAAGGTCGAACCGGCCTTGATCAGAAGAATGTAGACGGCGTTGCCGCCGAGGCAGATAAATGCAAATGGGACCAAATACTTGTAACAAAGACCCATCAACTGATCCACCCGCAGCCTGGGCAGGGTCCAACGCAACCATATGACCACAAAACAACCGATTGCCGCTTTGAATACGAAAATGAGAAGACCCATCAGCTGCAAGCTCCAAGAAGAAGCTTGCTCCTCGGGCAGGATGCCCGGAATCTGCCATCCACCGAAAAACAAAGTAGTGGCCACGGCGCTCATCAGATAAATATTTGCAAATTCGCCCAAGAAGAAGCCCGCGAAACGCATACCGCTGTATTCGGTGTTGTATCCCGAGACGAGCTCGCTTTCGGCTTCAGGGAGGTCGAAAGGAGTACGGTTGCCCTCGGCCACTGCGGCGGTGAAATACAAAAAGAACGCGATGAAGGCAAACGGGTTGTGGAAAATGAACCAGTTCCAGGGCCACCCTCCTCGGGCCCAGAACTCGGCATGATACTCCTGACCACCCTGAGCTTGAATGATGCCTTGCATGGAAAGCGTGCCGGCCAACAGGACAACCGATAGGATACTGAGCGCCGAAGGCACTTCGTAGGATACAATTTGGGCAGCCGAGCGGATGCCGCCTAAAAGGCTCCATTTGTTGTTGGATGCCCAACCGGACATGAGAACGCCCACCGATACGAGCGATGTGATGGCCAGCAAGTAAATGATGCCGACGTTGAGATCCGCTGCAATGAGAAGTTGCCCGAACGGAACCGATACGAAGGCCGCAAAAACTCCGACTACCACAGCATAAGGAGCCAGCCGAAACATAGGCCGGTCGGCACAAGCCGGGATGAGATCCTCTTTCATGACCAACTTCAAGCCATCCGCCAGCCATTGCAACAGACCTAGAGGTCCTACCCGATTGGGCCCCACCCGGCTCTGGATTCTACCGGCCACTCGGCGCTCTAGATATGTCAAAAGACCCGCGATGGTAAGCGCCGCCATAAACACGACCACGGCCACGACGATTATCGCCAGGGCATAGAAAACTTGCTCCCAAAAAGGGTTCAAACCTAACGCTTCCACGATGTTTCGAGATAGTTCTTCCATCTTTAGCGGTCCGTCTCCGGGGCGATGACATCCAGGGTGGCGATAACCGCTACCAAGTCTGCAATCATCAATCCTCGGCTGATGGCCTCCACAATGCTCATGGCCGAAAACGAGCCCGTACGCCACTTGACGCGATAAGGTTTTGTCGTTCCGTCTGCAACAACGTACACACCCAGCTCTCCACGGGCTCCTTCGACACAACTGTATACTTCGGCTTTGGGGGCCTTGATCATTTTAGGAACTTTGGCTTGAATTTCGCCATCCGGTAGTTTTCGCAAACATTGGCGCAGGATGCGGCAACTTTGCTTCATTTCCTCCACCCGCACCACGAAGCGTTCAAAGCAATCTCCTACGGTTCCGCGTTCTCCTCGGCCGAGTGGGACGTCAAACTCCAGCTGTGGATATACGCTGTAGCCCAGGTCTCTTCGGCAATCCCAATTTACACCGCTGGCCCGCAAATTGGGTCCAACCAGTCCATATCCAACCGCATCCGCTGCACAGATGACGGCTACGTCGGCCAGTCGTTTGACCAGGATTTCATTGTAGACAATCAAGGACGTGAATTCTTCGAGGATCAACTCGAAGTGATCCAAAAAACCCTCAAGGTTGCCCAGCCAGGTGTCATCCAGGTCGGCGGAGACACCCCCGATGCGCATGTAGTTGTGGGTCAAACGGTTGCCGCAAAGAGCTTCCATCATGTCATTGATTTTTTCACGTTCGCGCAGCAGATAAACAAAAGGAGTGAAGGCTCCCAGATCCATGGCGATACAACCCAACGTAACCTGGTGGCTTGCTATTCGGTTGAGCTCGCAGGCGATGACCCTTAGGAATTCGGCGCGCTCGGGGGGGGTTATGCCCAGGATTTTTTCGATCGCAATCGCGTAGGCCTGGTTGCAGAACATAGCCTCCAGGTAATTGATACGGTCCGTAAAGGGCATGTATCCGGGGTAAGTTTTGTTTTCGGCAATCTTTTCGATACCGCGGTGAAGGTACCCGATATCGGGTTGTGCGCGGCGCATGATCTCACCGTCGGTATAAACCACAAATCGCAACACTCCATGTGTGGAAGGGTGATGGGGCCCCATGTTGAGGACCAATTCGGAGCGCTGTGGGTTGTTATCAGTCGGCTCGATCATAACTGCTCCCCGTCGCAATCAACGACCGGTCGGGTAGTCGGGATTCCATGGTATTGATTGGGAGGTTGATAATCTTTTCGCAACGGGTGGCCGACCCAGTCTTCGGGCAACAGAATGCGCCTGAGATCGGGATTACCGGTGAACACGACTCCCAATAGATCGTAGGTTTCTCTCTCATGCCAGCAAGCCGCCGGCCAAACGGAAGCCAGGCTTTCGATCTTGGGTTGGTCGCGATCGATTTTGGTTTTCAGCACGAGCGGCATCTTATGCTGGTAACTAAAAAGGTGGGCAACCACCAGGATGGATTTTTCATCGGGGTAGTCGACGCCGCATAAGCTTCTTAGAAATTCAAAGCTCAAATCGGTTGCATCGCGAACGAAAAGACCAGCCTTGACCCAAAAATCCGAAGGGATGAGGTAAAAAGGATCGACCGGACCTTCGGACCATTCGATTTCGATTCCGAGGCCTTCTTGAAGCCGTTTGTGGAGTTGATCGGGATTCATGTTCAGCCTCGCGGTTTCAACCAGGGATCGGATTGGTTCGGCGTGCCGCTCCAAGCTTTTTTCAACCAAGGTTCTCTTTCCAATTTCTGTTGAATCAACATGAGCCCTTCCAGTAAGGCTTCCGGGCGCGGCGGACATCCGGGTATATACACATCAACCGGGAGGAACAGATCTCCACCGGATACCACCGAGTAGCTTTCCTGAAACAATCCTCCCGTGTTGGCGCAGGATCCCATGGCAATCACGTATTTGGGTTCGGCCATTTGCTCGTAAAGCATTCTTATGCGGCTGGACATCTTGTATGTGATGGTCCCGGCCAGTATCAATACGTCGCTCTGCCTGGGAGTTGCCCGAAATACCATACCCAGCCGATCGGCGTCTGTTCGGGGACCGCCGGTTTGCATGAGCTCGATGGCGCAACAAGCCGTTCCGAAGAGGAGATACCAAAGACTGTTTTTTCGGGCCAAGTTGAGCAACTGATCTATCTTGCCGATCGCAAATCCTCCTTCGGGACCGGGTTCGATGATGGGACTCACTGGTTGACCTCCTTGGTTCCAATTTCAAAAGGCTTGCAGGTCGGATCTGGGATGTCTTGATGCCAGCGCAAATCTCCCCGCGACCATACGTAGATCAACGCCACGAAAAGAATGGCCAAAAAGATAAAAATCTCGGCAAAGACGAGCCAGCCCATGTCTTTGGCCAGCATGTCGCGAAAAACCACCACAACCGGCGCGACCAATGCGATTTCGACATCAAAGACCACAAATACCAGCGCGATGAGATAAAATCGGTTGTTGAAGCTGAACCATCCCGGACCGATGGGGCGTTCTCCACATTCGTAGCTGGAAGATTTCACCGGAAGCGGAACGTTGGGCCGAATCAGCTTTCCAAACAGTAAAAACACCAGCAATGCCAAAAAGCTGACGATCCAAAAACCAAGTACCATAGCCAGGTCGAAGGCCATGTTTCCTATCCTTTATGTAAATCCGAAGTCACCCGAAAAATACAAAAGATGGGGTCATTGTCAAGTCTTAGAAAAAATTCCTAGAAAAGAGCTGCATAATCGGGTTGTTGACAATCAGGGGCCTGCAAGGTACATAATCGAATCAATATCGTAGTAGGCTTTTTGAAAAGGGATGTTTATCGCTACGTACAAAGTAAAAGGAGGTATGACGTGCAGCCGATTTTGCGATTGTTGTCGTTTGGAATGATAGCCTTGTTTTGTATGCCAGCTTGTTACTATACACCCGAGACGCATCGAGCTAAAGCACATCCTTCTTTTCTCAGCGAGGCCGAGGCAGAAACCTTGATTCATAAAAGACTGGAACCATATGGAATCAAGTTTGTCTACAACATGCGCCTGATGAGAGACGATGCATCGTTTGTTGCCGATGGTTACGATCGGACTTTGAGGGTGGGATTTGAGTACCGCTCTCATGAAGGCATGGATTTTGAGGGTGAACCGGGTCAGAGCCCGGATGGATTGACCGAAGAAGAGATAGGAGTTCTAAGAGCTCGGCAGCAGCCGTTTCGGGAGTATTTTTTGATAGTTAAGGAGGGGACTCGGTCGCAGGTCGAGAGGCAAATTGAGGTTTTCATCAAAGATTTGTATGCCTGGGAGGTATTGAGAAAACCGAAAAAACCGGGACTTGCGAGACCAAGTACAAAATCCGGAGGCAAGCCGGGTGAGCTTCCTTGGGAAAACAACGAAACCTTGAAAGAACAGCTCAAAGATATGGAAGCCCGCGAAAAATTGGATCAAGGTAAAGTGGATCTCAAAAAACAAGATCAAGACAAGGGTTTGCAAGATTGGTTGGAATTGGATGATAAGAAAGATCTTGCAGAGGAAGACGAAGACGATTTTGATTTCTAGACTTTTTGGGGTACGGGCAACCAGAAAGTTTGCAATTCGGTCGGCAAACGGGAAAGATTGGTCATATGGACGGGAAATGCCCAAAATGCCAAAAGATCTTTGCAGACGGTGAAGCGGCGCTGTCGGACGGTCTTCATCCTGCCTGCCCTCATTGCAGCGTTGATCTCGATATGTACGAATCCGGGGAGAATGTTACCCAGAGTGAAATCACTACCCGGGAAGCCCAGGCAGATGAATGGGAACTGGCGACAGCGAGATGGGCGGCGGGTGGCTTCAAGGCCGACGAGATGCCCGATTTTATCAAAGAGAACCGGGTGGGAGAAGGGCTGCACGCCGAGGAGGCATTCGAATCTCAAGTGACTAAGTTGGTCGAGAACGATCCTCGGGAATCAACGACCAAGGAAGTGAGTCCGGATCCGGCAGCGGAAATTCCAACTCGAGAAAAACCAAAAAAATCCGACACCATTGAGATAGATCTCAAGCCCAAGAAGGTTACAAACCAACCCCGATCGAAACCTGAAGTGGAACGAAAACTCAGGGCCAAAAAGAAAAAATCCAAAACGAGGTTGGCCGCCGGTTTGTTCCTGGCGCTTTTGGCTGTGTTCGCCGTTTTTTGGTTTTTGGGGGATGATGACGAATTGTGGAGCCGGGATTTTTCGATTCAAGGATTGGAAGTCACGCTGGTTGATGCTCCTGATCCGGATACATACGAGGCAAAAGAAGAGGCGCTGCTTCACTACGGTAAAGGAAATCAGTATGCCTTTCAGAGGAAATGGCGGCATGCCGTTTTAGAGTACCAAACGGCCGCCAAGCTGGATCCCGGTTATCCGCTTCCGTATCGCGCATTGGGCTCGGTGTTTGCAGCGATGGGAAAACCAAAGCAATCCATAAGTGCTTACAAAACATATCTCAGGTTGGCGCCTCAAAGCCAAGACGCCGTACAGCTTCGACGCATGCTGAAAAATCAAAAGACTCAATGATTTTCTCGAAGGCAGGGCGGATGATGCTTCCTTCCGGGTTGAGCAGAAAGTGTGTTTTTTTGCTCCTATCCGTCCGCCTTGATGCTTAGCATTAAGAACATTTGGAGTAACCGCACTCTCTACAAAGCAGACAACCCTCTGCGTGTTCGATACTTCCGCCGCAATCGGGGCATGCGATGAAGCTGGAAGATGCCGCCGACAGTGCGCTGCTCGTTTGCAGGCCGGAATCGCTCATGGCATCCGATGAAAGTGTAATGGTGTGCAAACCTTCTTGGCTTTGTAATTGTTTTACATCGGAGGTTTGGGTGGTGAGTAGGTTTTTTCGATAGCGCTTCAAGGCGCGGGATATGGCATCGGCGCAAGAGAGCACCAGTTCACCATTTTTCCACGCTGGTGAAGGACAGCGTACCCCCGATAATTGACGCACGATTGCCTCGGCATCCACGCCGGCGCGTAGTGCCAGCGAGATGAGCCTGCTGATGGCTTCGGCTTGAGATGCCGCGCAACCACCGGCTTTTCCCATTGCAGTGAACAACTCGAAGATGCCTTGGTCGTCTTCATTGATGGTTACGTAAAGATTACCGCATCCGGTCGACATTTTCTGGGTGCTGCCCTGGATGATTTCGGGTCTTTCGCGGGGCACCAATTTCTCCATCGATTGTATCGAGGCCTCGGGATGGGTGGCTTGTGTTTTTTTGTTTACCTTTCCGATATTCAAAACTTGTTCATCGCGGCTACCGTCACGGTAGACGGTAACGCCCTTACAGCCCGAGTTGTAGGCCAACTGGTAGATCCGCTCGACATCTGCTTCGCTGGCGTCTTTGTGTAGATTTACGGTTTTGCTTACCGCGTTGTCGGTGTATTTTTGAAAAGCCGCCTGGGTTTTGACATGCCACTCAGAGGAAATGTCATGGGCGGTGACGAAAATGCTGCGGTAATGTTCTGGAATCTCTTGAAAATCCTTGAGCGAACCTTGCTTGGCGATGTCTGCCAAAAATTCTTTCGAGTAAAAGGATTCTTGTTGGGTCATAGAGGCAAATAAAGGATTGACCTCAACGAGCTCATCGTTGTCCATGACATTGCGCACAAAGCAAATCCCGAAAAGCGGTTCGATGCCCGATGAGCAACCGGAGATGATGCTGATCGTTCCTGTGGGAGCAATGGTGGTGGTGGTTGCATTGCGCAGAGGCGCGAACCCTTGGTGATCGTAGGTGCTGCCTTCGAAATTGGGGAAAGGACCGCGTTGCTTGGCCAGATCGGCACTTTTGGATCGACTTTCAGTTTGGATGAATTGCATGACTTTTGCAGCCAATTCGAGCGCCTGTTCCGAATCATAGGCCAGCCCCAAAGAGATGAGCATATCGGCGTAGCCCATGACGCCCAAGCCGATTTTTCGATTGCCCTTGGTGGTTTTCTCAATCTCGGGCAATGGATAACGGTTGACTTCGATGACGTTGTCGAGAAAATGCACAGCGGTGTGTACACACTTTTGTAGCTTGGTCCAGTCGAGCTGGCCGTCGACCACCATTTTTGACAGGTTGATGGATCCCAGATTGCATGATTCGTAGGGTAGCAGGGGTTGCTCGCCGCATGGATTGGTGCTTTCGATGGTTCCGATATGGGGGGTGGGGTTGTCCTGATTGAGGCGATCCAAGAAAATGATGCCTGGCTCGCCGTTACGCCATGCCATATTTACAATGGCTTTAAAAACTTTTTGAGCGTCGAGCTTTTTTACGACTTTTTGTCCATGCGGATTGATGAGCTCGTAGCTGGATCCCTTTTCCAGGGCGGCCATGAAAGCATCCGTGATACCAACGGAAATATTGAAGTTATTCAGTGATTCCTGGCTGGATTTGCATCCGATGAAATCCAGGATGTCGGGATGATCCACCCTCAAAATCCCCATATTGGCGCCCCGGCGGGTGCCGCCTTGTTTAATGGTCTCGGTGGCCATGTCGAATACCCGCATGAAGCTGACCGGTCCGGAAGAAACTCCTTTGGTGGATTGCACCACATCGTTTTTGGGCCGGATGCGTGAAAACGAAAATCCCGTGCCGCCGCCGGACTTGTGGATGATGGCGGTGTGTTTCACGGCTTCAAAGATACTTTCCATCGAATCGTTGACCGGAAGAACGAAACACGCCGATAACTGTCCAAGCTCTCGGCCGGCGTTCATCAAGGTGGGCGAGTTGGGCATGAACTCCAAAGAAGTCATGAGGCGGTAAAACTCGCGTGCGGTGGTCTCGACATCGGCTTTTTGATCGAACAGGGCATCTGCTTGTGCAATGGCCATAGCGACTCGGGCGAACATTTCTTTAGGATTTTCGATGGGTTTGCCGTCTGGGCCCTTGCGAAGATATCTCCTTTCAAGCACCTTGAGTGCATTTTTAGATATTTCGAGTTGTTCTTCTGCGCGCTGTTCTTTTGAGCTTGCATCTCCAAATATCCATCCGAACGTTTTTTCAAAGGATGGGCTGCTCGATCGCATTGTTTGGCCTTGATCCCACAAATGATTTTCGTCGGGAGATGGGTTTTTGTGAAATCCAAAAGGAAGACTGAAAGAATTTTTGTTGCCGGTATCCAATTTTATACCTCTCTCATGTTGAACATGGTCATTGTACCTGAGAATAAGAACAACTACGCCATGTGGTGGCTTGATTCGAAATATACCACAACATATAGTGTTGTCAAGAGCTATCAGGTCGTTTTGAGGTTTTTATCTATTGCATTGGTTCCGGGTTTGAAGTTTCTTTTAACCATCTTTGAGCTGCTTGGCAACCATTTTGGCGATTTCCGGCAACAATACGAGGGCCAAGTGTCCCTGGAATCGTAGAATGAAGTTGTCGCCTCGAGGAGACAGTCCCGAGTTCCAAGGCATTACCAGGTTGTCGTGGGTGGAGCATATCCCGATAAATTTGACACTTTCGGGAGTTGGTAATTTATTGATCTCTTCGAGGTACGCACTTCCACGTTTCATTTGCCGCAATGAACGTATTAGAAAACCGAAAACTGAGATGGCGCTTCCTTGATGCGGGCTTCCGATGGTGATAACATGCCGCGTCACATGGGGAATCAGTTTTTTTTCAACCAGGGAGCGGGCCAAAAGACCTCCCATGCTGTGGCCGACCAGATCGATTTTTTCCGCCTGGAGTTGTTCCATCCAGGCCAAAATCTGTCTTCGATAATCGTACAATAATACTTCCAGGCCGGAGAAATATCGTGCCGGTGTCAATGTAACCACTGGAACTTTTAGGCGTTTTTCGAGTCGGCGGCGCAGAACCGACATGGTGGCGGCATTTTCCAAAAAGCCCGGCAGAAGGATGACTGGGATAGGCACTTCTGGAGAGTCGATATGTTTCGATTTGGATCGAGCAGCTCTGAAAGGCAGGCAACCCACGGTCCAGATGGTGGCGAGCCATTCTGTGAAAATCAGAAAAAAAACGCCTGTAAGCCTACTTGAAAGTGTGTCGTGGGGTCCTCTCGAGCCGCTGCCCGGAAAAACCAAGCGGGATAACAGAAAAGTTATGGCCACAAAAACCGCGCTACCAAGCAACAAAGGGCCTAAGAAAAAATCCAGTATGAATTCCATGGTTCAATCCACTCCACCGATAAAATATACCCTTGCGGTACACCTTGTTGCAAGTTTGAGGAGAGGTGGGATGAATGTCTTTGCATCACCGCTGTCACAAATCGATCGATTTGAATTTTATCTGGTATATGTATATGATATACAAGTGATTATATTTAGTATAATCTAAAAGCACGCAGCTTCGTAAAGGGGTGCTTATGGTGCTTGTCCGATCTTGAGAGCTCTGGCGCATATCCACGCCAAAAATCGAGAGGGGAGAAATCGGATGAGAAAGACCGCCAATTTATTGGGCAATCCCGGAACCAGCTTATACCGGCCGCAAAAAAGCGCCGTGAGTCCCGCCCAGGCGACCCTTTCGGGAGGGCTTGCGCCCATTTTGAGGATGTACGGCATTTGATGCTGTCCCGCGTTGGTCCAAAATTCGGTGGTCATGACTCCGGGGCTGAGGCACATGACCCGGACCCTGGTAGCGTGAAGCTCGTAAGCGAGCGCTTCGGTAAAACAGCGAATATATGCCTTGGAGGCCGCATACGTGGAGTAACCCGGAGTGGGGAAAAAACCACTTACCGAAGCGACGTTGAGCACATATCCGCGATCGCGTTCTTTCATGCTGCGGGCGATGTTCCAGGTAAGCTCGGTAGGAGCTATGACATTGAGGTTGATTTCTTTTATCAATTGTTCGTTGGGGATATCCAAAAACTGCGAAAATGTTGCAGATGCAGCATTGTTGATCAGTATATCAATGGTTCGATTCTGACCTTCGAGGTGTTGAATCAGCTTGGCCGAAGCACCCCTTTTGCCGAGATCGAGGACCAGGTAGTCCACCTCGACCGAATAGGTTGTACGCAGCTCTTTGGAAAGTCTCTCGAGACGTTGTTTGCTCCGTGCGGTAAGCACCAGGTCGGCTCCCAGAGATGCAAGCAATCGTGCAAAAGATCGGCCCAGACCTCGGCTTGCTCCGGTCACCAGAGCGGTATGATTGGCTAGATTCATGAAAGCCTGACTCATTTGTATTCCAACCGGCTGAAAGTGAAGATCCGGCCGAGAATCATCTCAAAATTAGGATCGAATTTCAAGTAAAGACGTACGTGGAAGTTTCTGGGTGTCCGAATGAGAGAATACGTTTTCAACCCGGGATTGTCATCCGAACAAACCGCTACGGGCATTGTTGCAAATGGCTGCAATGGCCGAATGTCGAATGCGTTTTTCGGTGGTTATGGCATAAAATTTTTCAGTGATCTCATTTGTGCGGCCCAATGTAGCAACCATGTATTGCCTGATGACTTCATCCTCGATCACGGATGGAATTGCGAAAATACCGGTCGCGGTTTGTCCAAAAGCTTTCAAAAGAGCCGAGTTTTGAAACTCACCTACGATTTTTGGAAGGATTTCGTGCTTCGAGAACCACTGATCCAAGGAGTGTCTCAGGGTCGTGTCCTCGGTCGGCAACAAAAAAGGCGCGGCATGCAATGAGTAAGGGAAGCCCTTTTGATATCGGTGCATGAGTTCGGCCGAGGCGACGAAGACGACGCCACAGCTTCCCAACAGGTGATTAAAGGCGTGGATTTTTACGCCCGGGGGTGTCGGCGTATCCGTCAACACTACATCTACTCGATTGAGCGCCATCTCGGCCAACAAGCTATCTACACCGGCCTCGCGGCACAGCACCCGCACGGGTTCGTCGAGTTGTAGAGCCGGTGAAATCAAGCGTTCGGCCACCAATTTCGGCAGTACGTTGGCCACCCCGATTACCAAGCGCCGGGTATGTCCGATCTGTCGGCCTGCAAAGGTGTTGGTGAGCTCTTGGCCCAGTGAGAAAATCTCATCGGCAAACCGCAGTGCGACCCGGCCGGCTTCAGTCAACACCAATCTGCGTCCCACCCGATCGAAGAGGTTTTCTCCCAGGTTCTCTTCCAGGATGCGAAGCTGACTGCTGATGGTTTGGGGAGTAAGATGAAGCTCCCGGCTGGCTTTGAGTAGGCTGCCGTGTCTGGCCACCGCCCAAAAATAACGTAAATGTCCGTAGTTGAGATAGCTCATGTAGATGTATCATAGTCAAAAAGCTTTGGCGGTCCAGTCAATGTTGACTCGCCAGTTGCATAAAATGCCGTCATCCTGGATAGATTCGATCCAGGATCCATTGTTAAAATTATAGATTCTGGCTTAAAGCATGCCAGAATGACATTGTTTCCAAAAGCCACAAAAAGTTAAATCCCGGCTCAATCAA
>JBFFBT010000089.1:0-19237 GCA_041560255.1 Myxococcota bacterium
CAGTTAAATATAGAGATATCCCGCAGTCGGAGACTGAGCTTACCATTATGTGTCGCCTATATTGATGTCGATAATTTCAAGCGCCTGAATGATCATTATGGACACGGCGCAGGGGACGATTGCCTCAGGAAGTTGGCGATGCGAATGAAAGAAACTCTCCGCCCGCAAGATGTGATAGCAAGAGTAGGAGGTGACGAGTTTGTAGTGTTGTTCAATTCTCCCGATTCCGATTCAGCGTTGGCGGTGGGTAAAAGATTGGTAGAGGTTACGGATGAGTTGAATCTTGAGTATACAAATTCGGCTTTGAGTGCCTCTATTGGGATTGCCTTGTATAAAAACCCCCCGCAGGATGTCGATAAAGTGATCAAGTATGCTGATAACAGCATGTACAGGGTAAAACATGCCGGCAAAGGAAATGTTGAGATTGTAGAGATTGACGAATAAAAACAAATGATTGCAATGTAGTGCGAATTGACTTTTTCAAAGCGATGCGCTGCTTTTGAGCCGAGGAGATGTTTTGGACAGCTTGCTCTGCATCTTTTTTTCGAGCTCTTGGATTTTCTTTTCCACTTCCTGCATGCGTTTTTCGATGGTGCCTTCCAGTTGGTGTAGCTTCATCAGCTCATCGAGGTTGATGTCTTTGAGCCTTTCATCCAGATGCTCGAGGCTTTTTTCGATGGGTTGGACAATCTCGTCGGGATCGAACTCCATATGGAATTCGCCGTCGGGAAAATGCTTCAAGAACCGGCTTACATGAATTTGGGGTTTCTTTCTCTCTTCGATGACGGCGGAAAGCTGCATTTTTTTCCCCGATCGATAAAGAGTGAGCTTGACGCGCTCGTCTTTTTTCTTTTTGCCCACCAATCGCACCAGCTTCCAGCTCGAGTCTATGGATTCGGCGTCTACCGCAACCAGGATATCGCCTACTTTTAATCCGGCCTTTTCGGCCGGGCTTTTTTCTTCGATCCGATCAATCATGACGCCTTGATCTTTCGGAACTTTGAAGTGACTTCGAAGCGGCTGGGTCAAATCGGTCAAGCCCACGCCCAGATATCCCCGGGATTTCCAAAAACCGGTTGCAGTACCGTGTGCCTCATGATCGTGGTCTTTGACAACCGGCATATTTTTCTGGTTGCCCGGGTTTTTGTCTTTTTCTTTGGCCCAGGTATCTGAGACGGATAAGGTTTGCAGCGCGGCTACGAACGCAATGAGGGCGCATTTAGCGAGAATCTTCATGGTTTTTCCTCCTTTTTTCGTACATCAAGGGTTATCGTAACGGGCCGGGCGGATGTGATGCAGTTGTTTTAGATCCAAAATATAATCGACATGCTCATCGCCTCCCAGATAGACCGTGGTGGGAGCTTGTTGAAGCCGGTTTCTCAACTCCGCCAGGTTGGTTTTCAAAATTTGATGCTCTATACGTAACTGTTGAATTTCTTTCTTGATTCGTCTTTCTCCGGCTGCATGCCGGACTTTGAGCCCGAAAAGCAGTCCAACCATGACCACCAGGATCAAACCGGCGGCTACAATCCAGGTTGTATGTCTCAAAAATTTTCCTTGTGTATCGCCGCTCGGGAGGTTTGCAAGCACCCGCTTGGTAAAATCCGGCGAAGCCTTTTCTTTGGGCAGCCCGCGCAACAATCGGTTCAGTTGATCGTCGTTCACGGCAAGCCTCCTTGGTAACTATCCGATAGAATTTTCCGCAGTATATTTCTACCTCGATTGATGCGGGATTTGATGGTGCCGATTTTCACACCGCTCATATCGGCCAGTTCTTGATACGTAAGCCCTTGAATCTCAAACAACACGAGTGGAGTCCGGTAGCGCAACGGTACCTTGAGGATCGCCTTTTCGATTTGCCGGTTGATTTCGTTGGCTTGGGCTTGTTGCTGGGGATCGGGGGGGCGCTGCCCGTTTTTACTATGGTTCAAAGCCAAGGATAAGATATATTTGGCCCGTTCCCGGCGCAGGGAGTTTTTGTACAAGTTTGTGGCAATTCGATACAAGTATCCAGAAAATCTACCGTATTCTTGATAGCCGGCCGATTTTTCGTACAAGAGTAAAAATGTCTCTTGCGCCAGATCCTCGGCTTTGGCTTTCGAGCCACTCATGCGATACAGGTAATTGACCAAAGCATCGCGGTAACGTTCGATCAACACAGCAAATGCTTGACGATCTTTGGTTTTCAACCTGTCCATCAGGTATGCATCGCTGACAGAATCCATCCGGCCTCCAACCTGTATAACGCTTGAGCCGGTTGTGAGGTTCCAAAAAAAATGTAAGAGTTTGCCCTGGGGTAGCGGTGACTCTTTCGATTTCTGCGAAACTCGCGGGTTTACAATCAATCAAAAATCGATTGTTTGTAAACCCTGCTCAGACAAGTCCTCAAAATCTCAAGAGTCACCGCTACCCCAGGGCAAACTCTTACAAAAAATGGAGTCGATGTTTTATGGCTCGAGCAGGCTGAATCCGGTCTCGGCGTCCAAAAGCCTTTTGGCGTCGCAGTCAATCAACTCTTGAACAATCAGTTCCATAACTTTCCAGGTATGAATGCCCGGGCGGATACAACCCGTTTTGGTTTGCTCTCCATGCCCGAAGGCCGCATGCGCGTGGAGCTTGGGTTTTCCATCCTGATCGGGGATGATGGCGCCCCATCCAATGGTTTCATGTGCGGCCTGCAGCTGCAGGGTGATGGGCGTAGGGGGTAATTGGTTTTCGCGCTCGGGTCCGACCACTATCCGGCTCCGGCTTCGCGCGCCGCCTAAAAACAGACAAAATCCTGTGAGAATGTTTTGTTTGACTGCAAATTGTTCAATGACGTCCGGAAGTGTGTCGTGATCGTCGAGCTTCATGACAAATGATCGACCGAGTTTGGCTTGGGTGTATTTCATGACGGATTCGGCTTGGCTTTCTTTTTTTGCACTTCTTTGAGGTTGCTTTTCACTTTGTCGAGGTAGAGATTGGCTCCGATGGATTTGAGCACCTGTAACGATTTGACATACATCTTTTCCGCACTTTCGAGGTCTCCGCGTTCATGGTAGACGCTTCCCAGGTTGTTGTAGGCACTGGCGGATCCTTCTTTGCGCCCGAGTGCTTCGTTGAGCTGTAAGGCTTTTTGGTACATCTCCTCGGCCTGATCGAGCTCTTTACGGCTTAGAAAGATGCTACCCAGGTTCATGTATTGGTTGGCCAGGATGTCTTTGCGACCCAGGTTTTTTTCGATTTCGAGACTCATTTTATACATGATTTCAGCTCGGTCCAGATGGCCCCGGGTGAGAAAGATATTTCCCAGATTTCCGTATACAATCGAAATACCTTCTTTGTCGTCGAGAGCCTTGTAGATGTCGAGCGCATTTTTTTGCATGCTTACGGCTTGCTTCAAGTCTCCCCTGGCACGGTAGATATTGCCAAGGTTTGCGAAGGTAATGGCCATACCCGATTTTCTGTCGAGTATTTTTTCGAGCTCGAAGCTTTTTTTGTACATGACTTCAGCCATATCCAACTCACCGCGGGAAAGATAAATGTTGCCCAAGTTGTTGTATTGATCGGCCATGCCTGCTTTGTTGCCTTTTTCTTTGTGTTTTTCAAGCTCCTTATAAAATAGTTTTTCAGCTTTTTGCATATCCCCGCGGTGGGCATAGCCGATAGCTTGGTTTTTCTTTTTCTTGAAGATCATGGCGGCTCTTTTCCAAAGTTCATGCATTCATTGTCAATCAACATACAGCTTTGGTTTTTGGTTCTACCTCCTAGACAAAATCATTTTAGCGCCGAAAGTTACAGATCCGCATCTCTATCCCTAACCAAGAATTCTTCTGTGTCCCGGTTAAATCATGGTTTTCGGGTCATGTCTATATGCTTACGAGAAGCAGTATACTTCAAAATGCACCGGGCTGGCAAAAACTGTATCACGATGGATTTTATCGGCTTGTCCGCATCTTTTGGGGAAAAGGTTTGAAATCGGTTGGCAAAATAGGATATACAACAACTTCAGGGACATGCAATGGGGTGTGATGTTGCGTCAATGTTCACAATGTAGTACCGAAGTAGCCCAAAACGCAAAGTTTTGTCCGACCTGTGGTATGCCGTTGCATTCCGTCGAGCAGGCGCCCGAGGATCCGTTGTTGGGCCGGGTTTTGGACAATAAATTCAGGATCGAGCAGTTGCTCGGCATCGGTGGAATGGGGAGGGTATACAAGGCCGTTCAGTTGAGTCTCGACAAGGTGGTCTGCGTAAAGGTGTTGCGTTCGGGGTTGATGCAGGACGAGACGGTCGTGGGCCGTTTTCAACGCGAAGCCAGAGCCGCCAGCCGCCTCAATCATCCCAACAGCATCTCGGTCATCGATTTTGGTCAGGCCGCCGGAGATGGATCCTTGTATCTGGCCATGGAATATGTCCCCGGTCGGGATTTGGGCAAGGTGATAGCTGAGCAATGGCCGCTTGCACCCGAACGCATCATCAATATCATGGATCAGGTTCTGTCGGCGCTGGCCGATGCCCATGCAGCCGGAATCGTACACCGGGATCTCAAACCTGAGAACATCATGGTGGCCGATCTTCGGGGCACCAAGGATTTTGTCAAGGTGCTTGATTTCGGAATCGCGACCATACAGGAAAGCTCGACATCCGGGTCGCGCTTGACGCAAGTCGGCATGGTGTGCGGCACGCCGGAATACATGTCTCCTGAACAGGCCCGGGGCGAGGCCTTGGATGCCAGAAGCGATGTATACGCCGCCGGAGTCATCTTGTACCAAATGGTAGCGGGAAAGATACCCTTTGAAGCCCCCACGGCCATGGGCATTGTCACGAAGCACTTGACTGAATCGCCGCTTCCTCCCAGTCGGATTGAAGGAATCAGCGTGATGGATGGTTTGGAGGCGGTCATTCTCAAGGCCTTGAGCAAAGATCCGGCCGGCCGGCAACCGACCGCCTTGGCGTTGCAGCAGGAGCTCAATCAGATTCTGTGGAAAAAAACTCCCTATGCCCAGAGCCGGCCTTTGGAAGATACCCTGTTTGACGAGAAGGATATCGAGTCGGTTGCTTACGAGAATCAGGCCCAACTGGAAACCACCATGCTGGGCTCTGCCAAAGCCCAGGAACGATCGATCAAAAGGATTGTGGTTCCTCTGGTTTTGGGTCTGTTGGGGTTGGTGGCTGTTGCGGTTGTTTGGTTCGTGATGCAACGCCCTCAAACCAAATCCCCAGGCGAAGGGATTGCCGGCTTACCGCCCGCACAAACACCGGCGGATTCGGGTCCGGGCGACCTGTCCCCCGGGATTGGGAAAGAACCCGAACCCAATCCGGCTTTACCAAATCAGGAAATACCCGAGTCAGCCAAAATACATTATCATGCCGGCAAAGAGCTCATGGTTCAAAACAAATTGGATCGAGCCATTGGTGAGCTGCAAAAAGCGATCTCGAAAGCCGATCACTTTGCCGCCGCCCACAAAGCCTTGGCGACGGCATATATGCGCATGGGCCGAGTGGATAAGGCGAAAAAACATTTCAAGCTGTATCTTCAAGCGGCTCCGGATTCGCAGGATCGTAAAGATATTGAAGATTTAATCGATTCGCTGTGACGTGTGTCGCTCATTTCGCGGATATTGTCAAAGGCGGTATTCCAGATTCACACGGGGTTTCAATCAGACTCCAGGCGCAGAAGCTCTTCTCCAATCAACACCTCATCTCCATCGTGCAAAGGAGTGGGTTTTTTTATGCGGTAGAAAACTTTGGCATTTTCGCTGGATGTCACTGCTTTGATTTTGGTGCCTTGAATATGCAGCTCGAGGTAGCGGGCCGATATTGCGGGGTCCGAGGGAAAGCTCACGTCGCAGTTGCGTCCGCCAATCGAAATCACCGGTCCGGTGCGCAGGATGACCGAGCCCGCCATGGCTTTGCCGTACTTGTCCGTATACAGCTCGCGCAAAGCCAAATACGAATGTTTCGTAACCGGGCTTCCGTAAATGCGGGCTTGGTCGGTTTTGACCTTTATTCGGGAGTCAAAGGCTGCGCCCCCGGCGCCCACCAGAAGAATGCGCCGCCCGCCCAGGATGATTTCGGTTTGCGGTTCGAGATCGATGGATTGTCGAATTCGTATGAAGGTTCCGTTGAGGCTGCCTTGATCTTGAATGAAAAGATTATTTTCTTTGCGCTCGATGACGGCATGCAGTGGAGATAGGTAGGGATCGCGTTGTATGGTAATTGTAGAGGCCTGCCTGCCGATGGTGGTGGATGCGTCCTGAAGCAAGAATACACTGTCTGGTTCGCCGTGCCCGCGGATCAATACGAGCTTGGTGCTTGATGGAGGGTTGCTGCCGGCTTGGCCGCTCATGGCGGTGAGGATTTCTGTCAAGCCCCCTAAAAACTGCCCGCATTTGGTACACTCTTTTTGATTCGGCTCGTTGAAGGTATCACATCCTGGACACACAATCCCGGTATCGACAAGCTCAATGCCGTCTTGACCGGGATCGAGATGATTACCGCATCCCTGACAAAATTGATCTTTGGGATGGTTTCCGGTTCGGCATTTCGGGCAAATCGGCATGGGTTGACTCCCAAACTCTCTATTTCTTATATCAATACTCTGTGTTTGGCGGTCACGCAAACTTTTCTATCCCGGCAGTTTGGTCAAAATGATGTTGTTGTGAACGTGACTATACGATAAAGCTTGCACGCAGACTTTTCTTTAAAGCATGCGATTGCGTATTCTATGCACCGATTCGATCGGTCCCAGTACGATGAGTGTGGAGCCTTCCTGCAATACGTACTCGGGTGGAGGGTTATAGAGGTACTGTTGGCCGGAGGGATCTCGAATCGCCAGCACCAACAAATCCGCTTCCTGTCGAAGCTTGGTGTCTCGAAGCGCCAGACCAACCATCGAGCAGGAGGATCTAAGCGGTATCTCCTCGATTCTGAGAGATTTTTCTTGGTTACGGGACATGTTGTCCAAAAACTCCACCACCTGTGGTCGTACGATTTCCGCCGCCATGCGAAACCCCCCAATCCGGTTTGGGCTCACCACCGCATTGGCTCCGGCTCGTTTGAGCATCAGCTCGGCCTGGGCGTCGGGCGCGCGGGCGACGATCTTGATTCTGGGATTCATTTGCCGGGCGACCACGGTGATAAAGAGGTTGTCACGCTCGTCGGGCAGGGCCGCGACCACTCCCTGTGCTTTGGCAAGGCCCGCTTTGGACAAGATTTCGTCGTCTGTCGCAGATCCGGCAACATACGGGATGTAATGACGTGGGTGCTGTTCTTCTATCCGCTGGATGCGTTGTATGTCCGATTCGATGATCACAATGTCTTGATTCGATCCGAGTAGCTCCTCTATGACACAACTGCCCGTGCTGCCCGCACCGCAAACCACGATATGATTTTTCATGTTTTGCAGGGTTTTATCCATTTTCTTTCTCCGGTAGATGTTGCGAATTTCACCTTCGACGAAAAACGCCGTTACGTTGGTGGCAAACACGAACAGCAATCCCATGCCGACAAACAGCAGAACGATGACAAACAACTCGCCGTACCAGTAATCGGTAAGGGGTTTCATCTCCCGGCTTCCGAGGGTCGTGAGGGTTATGATGGTCTGGTAGACACAATCCAGCACGCTGGGCTCACCGCCAGCTACCCTGCTCAGCATAAAAAAACCGGTGACACCGAAACCGATGACAAAAACGATCAATAAGCTCAATACATATAGCCGGCGTTGAAGCTCCATGGGATGGTTTCCGTCTTGGTTATATCCGGCGGATAGGTTACTTCTGATTTTCTCGATCTGTCAATTCTATATAAGCCTTTGCAGCTGAGTGATCGTAAATATCTATTTTTGGTTTTTCTTCTTTTTGGGTTGGCTTTTGGAAGAAACATCCCGGGTTTTTTTGGCGCCGGTGATGCGCCTTCGGATCTCGTCCCTATCGAGGGGATCGGGCGGGGGAGGTGCGCTGCGGCGTCTTTGTACATAGAGAGTCGCGGCCAGAGGTATGAGTACCAGACCGATGAATTGGGAAGTCGAGATGGGTCCGATCACGGTCCCTCGGTCGGTATCTCCCCGGATGAGCTCGAGTAGGAAGCGGGCCAGAGCATAACAAGCCATGATGATGAGAAACGATTGGCCGGTAAAACGTCTGCGTTTTAGAAGCCATACCGAAAGGGGAAACAAGGCGAAGCCGACCATGGATTCGTAGAGTTGGGTCGGGTGGACTGCGAGGGAGCCCCCGGTCTCGGACGGATAAACACCTGCGGCCTGGCTGCCTAGAGGAAAAACCACGCCCCAGGGAAGATCGGTTGGCTGCCCATGGCAACATCCCGCCAAGAAGCATCCGATTCGAGTAAAGCCGAGCCCCAGAACCATGGAAGGGGCGGTGCAGTCGCACAAGGACCAGAAATTTTCACTTTTGATTTTGAGATATGCCCAGGCCGCCAATGTTCCGCCGATAAAACCTCCATAGGCCACCAAACCTTCGCAACGTGCACTGAACAAAGATGCGAAAAACCCGGTGTACCTCCAAGTATGAGGGTTGCTTATCAAATGGGCAACTCTGGCTCCAATCAGCGCAAAGATAATCACCAACATGTAGGTGGTCGTGGTGGTTTTGGGGTTGATGCCCTCGCGGGCGGCATAGTGCAGCCCCAAGTGCCAGCCTATGATAAAAGCCAGCCCAAGCATGAGTCCGTACGCATAAATATTGGCCCCGCCCAAGATGGGCCAGCTATCGGGAAAATGGAAGATGATCTGGTGCATGACGGCAAGACTATGGATCAAATTTGTTGCGTGCGTCAAACATTTTCATGTCTTCAGTAATTCGATGATCTTTTCGAGCAGGGTGGCGTGATCGTATGGTTTTTGGATGAATCCCGCCAGACCTTTGTCGTTGAGCTGGGCCAGGGCGTCTACCTGGCTGTACCCGCTGGAGAGTATTACCGGAATGTCTTCATTGATCGCGCGTATTTGCTGATAGGTTTCTATCCCATCCATTTTCGGCATGGTGAGATCGAGAATTACCGCGCCGATTTCATCCGGATGTTTCGCAATGGTTTTGAGAGCTTCGATTCCGTCACCGGCCGTCCAAACCCGAAAGCCGACTTTTTCCAACATAATCTTTACGACTTTTCGGACGGTTTCCTCATCATCCACCACCAAAATGGCTTTATCTTTTTTGGACTCGATCCCGGTTGCATGCCGGTTGTCTCGAGATTGTAGGGCGATGGGCTCGGCCAATGGCAAAAGCAGTCGAAACGTGCTTCCACAGGCAGGCTCGCTCTTCAGGCTGACGGTACCGTGGTGACCGCGTACAATTCCCAATACGGTGGCCAAGCCAAGTCCTCGTCCGGTGAATTTGGTGGTAAAAAAAGGATCGAAAACTTTACTCTGGTCCTCCGGCTTGATGCCGCAACCCGTATCGGACACTTCCAGGGCTACATACGTGCCTTCGGGCAGGCTCTCATTTGATACTGCATGAGCCAGCTGGTCGTGGGTGGCTTCCATGGTAGTGGTCCGAATGGAAACCGTGCCTTCGTGGTTGCCGATGGATTCGACAGCGTTGTTGACCAGGTTGATGATGACCTGGCGGATCTGGTTATGATCGGCCTGTACCGGAGGCAGGTTGGGCAAAAGATCGAATTCGAGCTTGGTCTTTTTGGGCACCGAGGCCAGCAGCAGTTGTTTCGTGTTATGGATAAGCTCGGACAAATTGACCGGACCGTAGGCTGACTTGCCCTTACCGGCGTAATCCAGCATTTGACGGGTCAGAGATGAAAGCTGGGACGCCGCATTTTTGATTTGGCCCAAATAATAATGAACCGGAGAAGTGGGCTGGCATTCCAAGCTGGCCAAATCCGTATTGCTGAGTATGCCGGTGAGCAGATTGTTGAAATCGTGTGCAATACCTCCTGCCATGGTTCCCAGGCTTTCGAGCTTTTGGGTTTGGAGTACTTGTTGCTCGAGTCGGATGCGGTGTTCTTCGCTCCGCCTGCGTTCGGAGATATCTCGGATTGCGGTTACCCGAACGGATTTGTTACGATATTTAACGTTTTTACTTCGAAGCTCACCATAAAACCGGGTGCCGTCTTTTCGAACTCCTATGGCTTCGTAAGGTTCTTCGTTTTTGGATAGCAGGTTGTTTTTGACCCGATCCCGGCTTTGGACGGCGGCCAGCTCCAATACGGGTTTTCCGATGAGCTCAGGAGTTTTGTACCCGAACATCGAAGCGAAGGCTGTATTGAGGTCGGCGATCACGCCGTTTTCGTGGATGGCGACGCCTTCGAAGGTGGCCTCGCTCAGGGCGCGGTATTTATCCTCACTGCGCAGTAGGGCGTCCTCGGCAAGTTTTTTATCGGTGATGTCGATGCCCGCGCTGATGGTTCCTTTGACTTTCCGGTCGGTTTCATCATGCAACAAAGCATTGTGCCACGCGATGCTGCGTTGGGTGCCGTCGGGAGTGATGATGGTATTCTCGTAGTATTCGATCGCCTCGTACTCGCCCGTCATGAGCTGGTTGAACACGTTTTTTACTTTGTCTCTGCCTTGCGCGGGCAGGCAGGTGGTAAACCAGTCTTGACCGATTAAGTCCGACTCGGTTCGCCCGAGTATTCTGCATCCTGCTGGATTGATGAGAAAGATCTTTCCTTCATGGTTGAGGGCCACGAAGATGATATGCGCGACATCGAAAAATTTCTCGAACAAGGCCTCTTGCTCGCTTCTTGGGAGGTTGCCGTACGAGGATTGTTTGGTCTTTTTTTCAATTTTCAAAACTGCCCCCGCCATGTACCTGTTTTGTATCCAGATTCACAATAACCAGACCGTCCCTAGGGTGTGCGATCCACCGGGATAAGCAGGTACATGCCTCAATAAACCCTATACTCTACTCGTTGTCTTACGCGTATAGGTACCTCCATGTTATAGGTACTACACGACAAATCCGGGCAAAATCATCGATCGAAGTGGGGGTAAATGGCAAGTCTTTTTGTGATCAAAATCTACTTTTTACACCGGAGCCTTGACAAGCATGGATTTTATACCCACATTTTGATTGTAAGGATTAACCCGAAAAACCTAAAGCGCTTGCTTCAATGCTTGTGCTGGAGACGATCCTGATTGCATGTTCAGGAGGCCAGACCGGTGACGGAGAAAAAAGATAGAAAGTAAGCGCACGCGCGGTAATCAGCATAAAATTCTCGGAGAAGGAACAACGCCCAAGAGGATGCCCAAAAGGTATCCTCTTGGGCGTTTCGTTAAAACCTATTTCTGACACACCGCGCATAAATGGGTCCGGTATCATTGTTTTCGATGATGCTTCCATTCATAAAATCCACGGCCCAAAAATTATTATAGGTTGACGATCATGAATGTTCTTATGTAAATGAATTCTGATTGCACGTGTGGTTTCTTGCAAAACTGGGTTTTTCTATGAGAGCCGTTTTGGGTTTGGCGGTTCATATCTTTTTTCATAATATCTTTCTTCGAGTTGACAGTTGTTCGAATTTGTGTATATTGGATTCCGTGATACTCATCTTGTAACGTCTTGCCTTTTGCAATTCGTACAGGTTGGAGATCAGATTAGCCGGTGTGTGCCGGTGTGGAACAAAGTCGCCGCCGAGCTCGGAAATGGTTTGCGGCGAAGGCGGCGGCGTAAGCAAAGGAGCCAGAGCATGGCAAGAGGTAGAGTCAAGTGGTTCAACAGCTCAAAGGGTTTTGGATTTATCGAGCAAGAGAGTGGAGAAGATGTTTTCGTTCACTTTTCAGCAATTCAGGCCCAAGGGTTCAAGAGCCTCAATGAGAACGACGAGGTTGAATTCGAGATCGTAGAAGGGCCGAAGGGGTACCAAGCCCAAAATGTGGTCGTGAAGTAATCTTTCGATTCTCACCATGACTGGAAAGCCGGGTTTTTTCAAGCACCCGGCTTTTTTTCTGTACATCCTCCCATAAAACGACCCCTGTTCGGGTGGAGTATGTTTTTTCGGTTATCGGGTTCTTGAAAAATCGAAAAACATCCCCATCCTATACTTATGTTCTACAAGGAGGTGTCAGTATGGAACTTCGTGAATATTTTCAAGAGAATGAAGGCGTCGGAGTGCTTTCGACGTCGGATGCCCAAGGAAATGTCAACGCGGCCGTGTATGCCAGACCGACTATCAAGCAGGACGGCTCGGTTTCTTTTATTATGACCGAGAGCCTCAGTTATCACAATGTGCAGAGCAATCCCAAAGCATCGTATTTGTTCAAGGAAAATTCAAGTTGGCGGGGAAAGCGGTTGTATCTTACCAAGATCGGTGAGGATGATGATGCTGCGCTGATTGAGCCTCTACGACGCAGAAAATACTCCGAGCAGACCGAAAAAAAGATAAAACCTTTGCATTTGGTGCACTTTCGCGTGGATCGGCAGCTTCCGCTGATTGATTGAGACGGTTTTTTATCGCTGGATTTTTTTATATAGCCAGACCGTAAAAAGCAGCCCTGCGGCCGTAAGCAGCATGCAGGCGCCTGCGGGCAAGTCCAACCTAAACGAAAGGTAGTATCCTAAAAATGCAGAGAGAACGGCGGCGCCCACCGCGATGGATATGGCTTGCCGCATGCTGCCGGCCGACTCGAGACCCACCAAAGCCGGTAATACAGTAAGGCCGAAGGCCGGCATGGCGCCCATCGCTCGGGTGGAGGCCGACAACATGATCGCCAGGGTCATGTACAAGATAACTTCGTGGGCATATACCCGATGACCTGCGGCTCCCGCCGTGTCGGGATCGAAAGATCCAAATAAAAAGCGTCGGTAAAACAGTACATGCAGGCTGATGACCACAAGACTTGCCGCCGATACGAGCACGACCTGACCGGTTTGAGCCAGAACGACGTGACCAAACAGGATGGAACGTACATCATGGATGTCCTGGCGGGTAAAACCGCCCAATACGAGAGCTACGGCGCTTGCGATGAGGTAGGCGATGACCACCGGACGGTCGCCTCCCGAACCGGGCCTCGCGAAATAAAAGGCCGATGCAACCGAAAGCAGGAAGGAAAACCAAACCGGTTCAAGGAGAACCAACAGTCCTTCCCGGCCCGGATCGTGGGCCAGGAGCGATTCGTGCAGAAGAAAAGCCAGGACGACTCCCACGGCGGCCACCTGGGATAGCGCCAGGGGGACATAGGTTATTTTTTTTAATGTTACCCAGATACCCAGGTAGGCCAGAGTGCCCGCGGAGACGACCGCCACCAACATGGCATCGATCCAAATGTCCCAATTGACCCAGAACGGTATGCTTTCAGACATCGCCGAGGTCCTTGATGTGCATGTGAGAGCGTTGCTCGCAGCTGTCGATCTCAATGGGTTTACCAAATACTCTGCTCAGATGCTCTTCGTCGAGTAGCTCTTTTGTCGATCCGGTTTCAAACAAATCGGTGTGTCGGTTGATGAGGCACAGATGATCCACGATGCTGATGACTTCGGACATGTGATGCCCGATCATGAGGATGGTTTTCTTGTGCTCGGTATGCAATTTACTAAGAAAATTGAGGATTTCGGATTCTCCAACCAGATCGACGCCTTCGGTGGGCTCGTCAAGCACCAAAACGTCCGGGTCGGACACCAGCGCGCGGGCTAGGAGCACCCTTTGTTTTTCTCCTCCCGAAAGGGAGTTGAATGGCCGTTGTCGACCGGTGGACATTCCCACTCGATGGAGTTCTTCGATGACTCTGATTTGGTCCTTGGCGCTCGGTCTTCTGCCCAGCGCGATGCGATCATAGCGTCCCATGATGGTCACGTCGAAGACCGAAAGAGGATAGTCAGGGTTCAAGGCGTGCCGTTGGGGTACGTACCCGAATTTCAAACGCCGATTGGGAATGTGGATCCGACCCGCCAGAGGTCGGATGAGGCGCATGAGTGTTTTGACCAACGTGCTTTTTCCGGCTCCATTGGGTCCCACCACGCCCCAAAAGTCGCCCTTTTCAATCCGAATGGATATTGGCTTGATGAGCGGTCGGTCGTAGCCGATAACGACGTGTCTCAGCTCGATGAGCGGTTCAGTCATGGTCATGCTCGTCTTCATGCTCCTCACAATCCGCCTGCAGGCAGTATTGATGGTCGCCTATGGTAACCGGTTGTTGATCGTGAAAGCAATGACATGCGTTGCCGTGCAAGTGCCCGTCAGGACCGCAAGGATCGATGTCGTGGATGAGAACGCATCGAAAACCCACCAACAACTCGGTGGTGTTGTCGCACTCTGGACAGGGTGGCCAATCTCCGGGTTCGGTGGCGCATGCTGATATGCAAGAGAGTAAGCCGACGAGCCACAAGATACAGAGTTTCATGAGGGATTCCTCCCAGTTTCGGAAACGAGCTCTATCATCCTGTCAAACTTGTCCACAACGGTTTGGATGTCGGGTGCGGCACCCACCATGGAAGGTAGTGCAATCAGCCGCGCATCGACTTTCTTTGCGAAGAGGGCGGACAATCTGTCGGGGTGGTAAATTTCGCGCCAGACCTGATACACGCCTTGGGATCGGGTAGCGGCAATGAGCCGGGTGATGTGTGCCGCGGATGGAGGGATGCCCGGTTTGGGCTCCAGCGCGCCCAAGCGCCTGAGGCCGGCCCAATCGAGAAAGTAGATCCAGCTGGTATGATACACCACGACGGGTTTTCCCCTGAGACCGGCGACTTTTTGATGCCATTGTTCGAGCTTGGATTTGTAGTGGTCTCGAAACCTGGTCCAACTCGATGTGTACTGAGACCGGCCCTCGGGATCGAGCTCGACGAGCTTTGAGTATATGCCTCGGGCTACTTTGAACATTTCGGTTGGGGAGGTGTAATAGTGTGGATTGCCGCTTGCATGCACGTCGCCCATGGATCGGTCCGCTTGATTGGGGACTTCTTTGGGGGTGATGAAAATGGAAGCGTCCAGATATCCAGGGGATCCGACTTGCACACGGTGGTTTCGCGATTGGGTAAGCAATACCGGAAGCCAGCCCGCTTCGAGCTGCATGCCGATACATACCAGCAAATCGGCCTGGTTGACTGCCAGGATGAAAGAAGGTTTTGGATCCACGAAATGTGGGTTTTGGGTGCCCAAAATCAGGGCCTGGGCCTGTACCCGTCCACCTCCGATATCCTCGGCCAGGGATGCAAAGTCAGGCAGGGTGGTGACCACCCGGAGCTTGGCGCTCGGGGCGGACAGAGACATGGTCGTGAGCAACAAAACGATGATTTTCGATATTCGCATGGGTCGTATCTCCTAAAATCGGTGGGCGCCATGGGCGCCCGTGCTGACTTCTACTTGTAAAAATACCGCCTGATGGATTGTGTCCATCCCGGGTTCGCGGCCCAAATCATACTGAAGCTTCAGCCTGGAAAAATGCGTGGGTGCAAACGCCGCCACCAGGCTGCCGCGCCACTGCCAATCTAGAAAATCATGGCTGTTCGGAGGGATTCCCCAGAGAAGATCGATGTTTTCGAATCGCACTCCGGTGGTCCACCTCCGAGTCCATTGTATGTCGAGCTGGAGGTAGCCACCGTGATCCCGCACGCTGTCACCGGGTACCTGAGTGTCGCGCACCAGATATTCGATGGTGAGCATCAAGGCCAAGGCATCGTCTCCGGTGGAAATGGGCCTCCATTGCACAAAAAGATCGGTTCCATACAGGGTGGCGCGGTTGTCTTGCACATAAGGGCTTTGACCCCAGGCTCCACTCAACCCCCAGAGTATCGACCAGTCCGCGCTAAGATCAAAAAAGCTCTCCAACCGGGTTACATAGACAAAGTCCTCCGGTCCGTCCAACCGGGAGCTTTGGGTATGCTCGGCGCGCCCGAAGGTATGGGTGCGCATGCCTCCGCCCAAGGTCGTATCGAAGATCTCGAGGGTGACCGTCAAATACCAGGGCAGCGGCAACAGCGCGGATAGCTCGAGGCCGGTGCCCGCAAAGTGCTCCTCGGCCATGAAACGGCTGTGGTACAGGGGAGGGTTGATGAACTTCCAGCTGTGTAAGTGCAGCGGGTTGTGCCGACCGAAGGCGGCGTTGAAATAACCCGCTCGGATCTGTAAGTTCCACGGCAGCGAGAGGCTGGTCAGGTAGGCTTCTTCGAGATGCAGGTGGGTGAGCTCGAAGCTGAGATCGAAACGAAAATAAGGGTCTACCGAAGCACCGGCTGCAAGCTCGAGTCCTTGCAGGTGCAGACCGTTTTCATCCATACTGTGACCGCCCTGCTGGATGTGATCGGCGTGGGTAAACCAACCCAGACCGGTGCTCATGATAAGACTGATGTCCGGGTTGAGGTTGGGGTTGGCGGCCGCAGAGGGATGTATGGGTTTTTTCGTCATACCATCTTGCATGAGGGCTTCTACCAACTTGGGATCGATGTCGGGTTGCTGAGCCCGGGCAGACGAAATACAAACCGTGTATAGAAACAATCCGTTGAAAAGCCATCTAAAATTCACATGTACACACTTCATGGCGCCTCCTGTTGACGCTACGCAGTTGCCTGGTTTTCCCAATCCTGTCCTCGGGACGAATATCTCCCTCGAGGGTGGGGATATGAATAGGGTGTGTTGCCGGTTGCCGTATCAGAACCCCGTTTTCTGAAACTGAGCAAGCTGTAACCGGAGGTTCTTCAAAAACGTCATCTCCGGTCTGCGCAACAGAACGTAGGCTTTACGACAAAGACCAGCTATTTTGAGAGGGATGGCGCCGGGGGTGAGTTTTTCGGCGCCAACTGATACAGGTTGGTATAACTCCGATGGTCCCGGCTCGAGGAGCCTGGAAGTTTGGCCGCAGGTGGTAGTGCGTCCGCAACGCTATGTAAAAGCAGGTTGTTGAGGCTGCTTTTCGATAGATGATCTGCAAACCGGCAGTTGAGGTGGTCGGGTGCATGGGTGTCTTGGTGGTGCACCGTCAAAGATTCTACCGGATCTTGGACAAGGGGAGTTTTGGCGAGACCGCCTGCGTGTGAGGCTTTCGGTACCGGCAAGCCGCTCTGGGGATCCAGGGTGTGCTCCATGTGAGCGAAGTGCAGCAACGCGCTTAGGAACGAGCCGATATAAACGGCTGCCATGGCCGAGGCAGACCAGCGTATATGTGTTGGCTTTATGGTTATCATGGGTACACCCGTCAGGCACCCGATGATATCCGTTGTTTGCCGCCTGTCAAGGGTTGAATCAGGTTTGTGTTGAATCAGGTTTGTCAATCCCGCCGGTTGATTGTCAGCATGGCCATGAGATGGTTTCCAGAAATTCTACTCGGTCAATCGGCTTGGAGAAAAAACCATTTGGAGGAGGGGTTGAAAAAAACTCCCGTGCTAGGGATCTCTACGAGTTGTAAAGTCGATCTGGTTTCCCCAGATTGGTTTGTATTGACAGTGGGTGGGTCTGGCTACCCAGGAAAGGATTGCGCGTACGTAAGTAACACCGCCATTGTTGACGGTGCACATATTGGGTGCGGCCCAAGTGGTGCTATGGGCATTGAAAAACCAACTGGGTTTCGAGTTTGAAATGTTGTTGGTCACGTGGACACTTCCAAGTGTTCGAAAATCGAAGACTCCGTCTCCATTGCAATCCAGGCAAAACAACACGTGCTCATTGCTGCCGGATGGATACGGGCCGTAGCCGAATGGCCTGAGTACTTCAACATCACAGGTTACATTTTCGGCTTGTGGGTGGTATCCGCAGGCGTTCATCCGCTCGAAATACGTGCTGCCGGAGTTGGTCACAACCATACCGGTAACAAAGGCTTTTTCCGCGTCATTGGTTTTGTCGTTGCGGCAATATCCATACAACTCTTCAATGTCTTTATCTCCCATTCCTTCATCAATTTTCTTTTGGAAATCACTGCGAACTTCTTCATTGCACACAGGTGCAGGCGTGACCTGGGCCTTCACAGACCGCTCGTCCATGAAGGCTGAGATGGCGACGGTAAGAAAAACCAAGCTGAAAACGCATACAACTTTCCTTCTTGTCATGAATTCCTCCCCTGTAAAAAGTGTTTAGGATTAGACCCGAAAAACCTAACAACTTGTTTATCTCGAGTCAATGAATATTTGCGGACGGAGCCGAACAGGATAAAACTATCGACTCAAGTGGACCCCATTGTTTCGATCAAGCGCTGAGCTATGATCTGCGGCCTGTTCGACCAAGGTATTTTCCAATCAGCTGGAATTGATCAGGTGTTGCTGGAGGGAGATCTGTCGGAGGGTACTTTTTAGCAGAACCTGCAGATTTTTCCAGGAGGGCAGCAATAGCCGGTGGTATTTCCCATGACGTCTTTGCAGACGCAGCGTTTGCTGCAGCAATCCGAATTTGTATTGCAGGTGGCATAGTCGCCGCCACAGCTGGGGGGCGGGACACATCGTCCGTGGGAACAGCCGTAAGTTCCGCATTCTTTCTTTTTGACTTCTCTCTGACCACAGCTGTTGTACCAATACTCGTCGTTGTCGTAACACTTATACGTATGACGAGATAGACACTGTGGGTTGGGTAAGTTTCGCCAGTTTTTGCAGATGTCCGCGTCTCGGTCCCCGTTATCGCAACGATCGTTTAAGGTGAAGTTGATAAAGCTCGTTCGTTTGGTTCTGAGATAGCCTTGGTTCGTCGATGTGCCGTTGCCGGTGCTTGTGATGCCTGTGATGCGTAAGGCGGGATGCTTGTCGTCCGAAAAGCTCATGAATGTGGGCCCACCTGAATCACCTTGGCAGCCTGCGGCGTCATTGTCTTCATCATTTTCGCGTGTCAATGTCATGACATCAGAAGCCAGGCTATCGACCGGCGCGTCTCCGTGGCGTTTTGTTCCCGAACCGGTTGATGTGCCGAACGAAGTGCATCCATAGCCGACAATGCTCAGAACATCGTCAACCGCAACGGTATCGTCCGACTCCATGACCATAGCCGGTGTGATGTCGGTAATGGGGTTTGCCAAAATAAGCAGCGCCATATCATTTTTTGACATAATGGTGTCTCCAGATTTCCAGCCTGTCAACCAGATCCACATATTGGCTGCTTGCCAACTTTTGCCTTCGAGGCGAAAGTGCACCTCTCGGTTTTTGTGGTCGCCCAATTCCGCCACACAGTGAGCTGCGGTAAGCACCACGTCCGGTGTGATAAGTGAGCCAGTGCAGTAGCCCGTATGCCCTCCAAGCAGGCAATCCAGGAAGCCGTCGCAATATTTCATGCGCATTCGACCCACAGCCTGATGAGCTGCATCCGTGCAGGTATTCCCATTGATGACTTCTTGTTCTACGGCTGATTGTTTTTCATGATCATCAATCTGATC
>JBFFBT010000090.1:0-19109 GCA_041560255.1 Myxococcota bacterium
TCCATGTTGCCAAATTGGGCTCCATAAACAGCCTTACAACGCTCATTGCCAGAGCCATACCTGGAATTGCTATGAGGCATCATCCAGGCACTCCCAGTGGTTTGCCGCAGCGAGCAAATACATTATATTTCAAGATCGATACATCCAGCCGCCTTTGGGCGGACGTTTTGGAAACAGAAAATATTTCCCTATACTGGGATACGGCACCCAAAGACATGAGGGTTGAGATCATCATATTGGAAAGCTAAGAGTTTTCAAACCGCCGTCCATGTCATGACAACCCGACAACGTCACCATGAAACCACGGCGGATGATTGAGGCATATCGATGAAGTCACTGATTTTTAAAGCGATTATAGTACTGGTTTTGGTTGCGTTGGTGGTGGTGGGACTCTACTATTTGGTTTCCATCAACCAGTGGCCATGGTGGGCCGCAGTAGCCATCGGCCTGGGTCTCGCAGCGCTTTTATTAGGCATCCTTTTCTTGAGAAAATGGCTGTTTCGCCGTAGCGAGAAAAATTTTGTCAAACGTATCACCGAGGATGACACCGCTTTCAGCGAAGCTGGTCAGGATCAGCGCAGACTTCAACTCCTGGAAGAACGCTGGAAAGAGGCCGTATCCACACTGCGGCGATCCCGTCTGAAAAAGCACGGCAAACCTTTGTATGTACTACCCTGGTATCTCATCATCGGTGAATCCGGAAGCGGTAAAACCGCCGCCATCAAAGGCTCGCGACTTCACTCGGCCCTCACGGACATAAGCCAGGCAGGCAGTGGATCCGGAACCAAAAACTGTGATTGGTGGTTTTTCGAAAAAGCCATCGTATTAGACACCGCAGGTCGGTATACAATCCCCGTCGACGAGCTTCAAGACAAGGCGGAATGGCATGAGTTTTTGTTGCTCTTGACTCGATACCGGAGAAAAGAGCCCATAAACGGTCTTATCGTCACCATTGGGGCCGACAAGCTCTTGCATGCCGATCCGGATGCGCTGGCAGACAACGGCCGGATGATCCGGCGGAGAATCGATGAGTTGATGCGCGCTTTCGGCGCCAGATTTCCGGTATATATCATGATCACCAAGCTGGATCAGGTCTTGGGGTTGACGGAATTCAGCGATTTAATCCCGGAAGGAGCTCTGAACCAAGCCTTGGGAGAAGCAAACCCAACCATGGGCGGCCGGCCGGATGCCATCGCAGAAAAAACCATCCACACATTATCCGAAAAGCTAAAAGACTTGCGATTCCTTTTGTACGAAAGCAACTCAGAAAGCAAACCCGTAGTGATGTTGCTCCCGGGCCAGATCAACCGGCTCAAATCCGGACTCACGCGTTTCGTCTCCGCGGTATTCGAAAAGAACCCTTACCAAGAACCTCCGGCATTTCGAGGTATCTACTTTTCATCCGCGAGACAGGAACCCATCAATGATATGCTTCCGGGAGTACTCTCTACGTTTCATCTCCCCCAAGATACGGGCCCGGCAACATATAAAGGACTTTTTTTACGGGATTTTTTCGGCCGCGTTTTACCCGAAGATCGAAATCTCTTGACGCCGATCGCCGAGCTTGTCCGCTGGAGAAAACTAACCCGCAATCTCGGCTTCTTGTCCTTTCTGGCTTTTATGCTCTTTCTGACCGGATTGATCAGCCTATCGTTTTTCAAAAACCTCGGAACCATCAACACATTTCGGACCGATTTTTCAAAATCTCCCACTCTGGTAGGCGATATGAGCCAGGATTTTTTGCTGCTTTCGAACTTTCACTCCAAAATCGTCGAACTGGCTTCACTCAACGAAGACTGGTTCTTGCCTCGCATGGGTCTCGACGGCAGTCTACGCATGGAGGAAGCTCTGAAAGAAGAGTATTGTCGTCTCTTTCGCCAAGGCTTTCTCGGAAAGCTTGATCAAAAACTCAAAGATCAAATAGAACGCCTCACCAAGGATACCCCCGAAGAAGCCATCGCAACCTATGTAGAGCATTTGGGAACCCGCGTCGGGATTCTGACTTCCGCATTGGAAGGTAATGGACCTTCCGACGCCGAAGGCATCCCGCCTACCCTTTTTACCAACCTATTCAGAGCCGACGCGAACATTATGCCCGAGCTGACGGCCAAAGGAATACGCCCCTATTATTTCGCATATCTCGAATGGAACCCGGATCCTGAGTTTTTGGAGCAGGAACGTGGTAACCTCATGACCCACTTGAGTCAAATGGCCACATCCAAAGGAATTCATCTATATTGGCTCACCAAATGGGCGAATATTCAAGACATCAAGCCGGTAACCCGGTCGGAATTTTGGGCCGGTCGCCTCGGCCCGGTGGATAAAGATACAATCAAAGTAACCGCCGCATATACGAAAGAGGGAAGAAAACGAATTCTAGATTTTATCAACCAGTTCGAATCTGCGATGCAAGATCCGGAAATCCTCAAAGATCGGAAAGCCGCTTTCTTCCAATGGTACCGGGGAGAATACATCAAAGCATGGGAAAAACTGGGTGAAGGTTTCAAACCTCAGCAACTTCAATTCGAGAACAAATCCGATTGGATCGAATCGGCGCAAAGCATGGGTGAAAAGCACAATCCATACTTGTCTTTGCTCGATAAAATGAACGAGGAGCTTGCCTGGATTGCGGAAGAAGACGAAAACCAAGCGCCTGCCTGGATCAATATGGTATCCAGCTTCAAAAAGGTGCGCGCATTGGCGGACAAGCTCGAATTGGGCGATAAGGCCAAAAAACGCCTTCCAAAAGCGGTCGACTCGGGTGACGAGACAAATCTCGGAGAGCTCGAAAGAATGGCCAAGGAAGCGGACCGACTCAAAGATTATGTCAGTTTCCTCAAAGAAGCCTCATCCGAAGCCGAATCATCCGATTCGGTGTTGAGATTGGTCTCTCAAACTTTCAGCACCAACACCCAATCACCACTGTACGCATCACATACCGCGTATGTCCGCATAGAAAGACTCTACCCCAAAATCCCAAAAAACAATCTATATTTACGGCTCCTCAAAGGTCCCTGGAATTTCATGATGGATTATGCCATTCAAACCGCTTCAAGTGAGCTGCAATCTCGTTGGGATGCAAATGTATTGGCTGAAATTCAAGATGTGCCCGAATCCAAACGAAGAGAAATCTTGTTCGACAAATCCAGCGGCGTGGTATGGAATTTTGTCAAGGGACCGGCCGCCCCGTTTCTGAAAAGAGGTCCCGGCGGATACACGGTCGAGACCGCGCTCGGACATCGATTCCCGCTTCAACAAGATTTTTTGTTGTTCATCAATAAGGGCGCATCCCAAACCCAGATGCTGCTTCCGGAGTACGAAGTAACATTTTCCGCCATGCCCACCAGCGTCGACCGAGGTGCTTTGCTCGAACCTCACTCCACCGTACTCACCTTGGAATGCATGAACGGCACCCAAAGATTTGAAAATCTCAATTTCCCCATCAAACAGAAATTTAAATGGGAGCCCGACAATTGCGGTGACGTATCATTGACGATTCATTTCAGGGATTTCTCGGTGACCAAAAAATATACCGGACCATATGCATTTCCCAAGTTCATCAGCATGTTCAACCTGGGTTCCAAAACATTCACCGCGGATGATTTTCCTGACAAAAAGAACCTGCTTCGCAGGATTCGAGTAAAGAATATTAAAATCAAGTATGCCATCAAGGGGGGAGAGCCCTTGAATAAACTGCGTAAAAAAACCCCCGTGCGGCTTCCCAAAAAAATCTTGTTGCGGCGGTCGATGAAAAACCACGCTTCATAACAAAGAGGAAATCCGTACGGAAAGAAAAGAGAGGATGACCGGAACTATGGACTTGATCGAGTTGGTCGCTCGTCCAATCCGCGCTGATGCGCCTTGCGGAGACGACATCAAGTACGATGCCGATTATGAAGAGTTACAAGCTGAAATCGACAAGCTTTCCATTCCTTCTTCGAGCGGCGGAGGTATTGACTGGAACCACGTTATCCAAATGGCAACCACCATATTGACTGAACGTTCAAAAAATCTTTTGGTGGCTGCATATCTCGCGGCAGCATTGTTGGAAACCCGAAAAATCGATGGATTCATCGAAAGTCTCGACTTGCTCCAAAAATTATCAGAAACATTTTGGGATGATATGTTTCCATCCAAAAAGCGGATGCGGGGTCGCATCAACGCCTTTGAATGGTGGTTGAATAGAACCGACGGTTATTTCACTTCCAACTCCATTACACCGCAAAAGGCCGAAAAAATCGAGGCAGCGAAATCCATCCTGCAGTCGCTCGATCAAGCCGTCAGTGGAAAAATTGAAAACGGTCCCAATATCATACGACTGAAAGAACATATCGATCGTTGGCCGCAACTTCCAGAACCGAAACAGGCCGCCTCCGTCACGGATCCGCAAGCCATTTCTCCCAAACCATCCGAAAATACAAGCGTAGAAGCTTCACCCTCGAGCATTTCAACCGGCACCCAATTGATTGCTTTCGATCCAAAAACACCACAGGAAGCAGACAAGGCGCTGTCGGCGGTTTTGAAGCAACTGATAAAGATCGCGGACCATCTTTTGGAACACGAGCCATCCAATCCATTGACTTACCAATTGATGCGAATCGGATCATGGGTGCACATCGACAAGCTGCCTTTGAGCGAAAACAACCAAACGCAGCTGCCGCCGCCTGCTCAAAGCGTGCGCGGCAACATAGAGAGCCATCTGCAAAGCCGCGATTTTAGCAAAGCACTCATTGCGTCAGAGTCAAAAATCAGAGAGCATTTATTTTGGTTGGATCTATGTCGATACACCTCGGAAGCACTCAATCAAATGGGCGGGCAGTTTCAATCGGCCGGCAATGCCGTCAACCTGACAACCGCCATGTTTATCAAGAAGTTGCCTGGTGTCGAAAAGTTGAGCTTTTCCGACGGTACGCCTTTTGCCGACCCCCAAACCAAAGCCTGGCTCAAAACCATCCTGCAAGATATGGGAGGCAACGACCCGCAAGGATTTGGAGCCATGGCGGATTCAGGAATCGATTCTGCTCTATCAAGCGCCATGACCGAAGGCATGCGGCTTTTCAAAGATAGAAAACTTGTCGAGGCTCTGGATTTGTTCCAAAAACCATTGGCAGGTTCTCTATCGGGCCGAACCAGATTCGGTTGGCGGATTGCTCTAGCTCGATTTTTGATGAGTATCGGAAAAATCGAACTTGCCAAACCACATTTTGATGAATTATTGCGCCAAATGGACGTCTACAATCTTGAAGACTGGGAACCTGATTTGGCGATTCAAGCCCTAGGGGTCGTTTACGAAGGACTCGAGACAGCCGGCGACTCCCAGGACCGGGCGAAGATCATCTTCGATCGAATCGGCCGGATCAGCTCGACGGCGGCTTTGGCTTGTTTAAAAGCTTGATGAAAAAGATATTTTTATAGAGAATGGTCGGATATAGTTATCTGCATAAACGAGAACCTTGAAGGAGGAGCGGGTTATGGCCAAAGATGCCTCTGTGGCACCAAAAGAAAGAGTCAATATCATATATCGTCCTGCCACCGGAGACGCGCAGGAAGAGGTGGAACTTCCGTTCAAAATGATGGTGCTGGGAGATTTCACCATGACCGAAGATGAGCGCTCGGTGGAAGAGCGGGAACCCATTAGTGTAGACAAAAGCAATTTCAACGAGGTGCTCAAGGCTCAAGGAATCGAACTCAACCTCAGTGTGCCTAACGTGCTCACCGACGAAAAAGACGCCCAGATGCAGGTGACCTTCAAACCGGAGCACATCCGGGACTTCGAACCGGATCAGATCGTTCGCAAGGTACCCGAGTTGGGCAAACTGTTGGAGCTTCGCGACGCCCTGATGGCCCTGAAAGGACCATTGGGAAATGTCCCCGCCTTTCGGAGAAAGATCCAAAACCTGGTATCGGATCCAGTCATGCGTGAAAAACTCTTAAGCGAGCTTGGATTGGACAAGGAAGACAAGGAGGAAGGCGATGGCTGAAAAAGAACAGAACCAGGCCCAAGCCCAGGTTGAAGTCACCGAAGGCGAAGCGCAGGAATCATTGCTGGAGGGAATACTGCAAGCCACCAAAATCAAGCCGGATGATGAGACCTACGGACTCACCCGTACGGGCGTTCAAGTATTTATCAATGAAATGCTGAAACCTGAAATGCAGGGTCGAAAAATCTGTTCGGCCGAGGTGGACCTCATGCTTGCTGCGATCGATGAGAAAGTCAGCAAGCAAGTCGACGCCATCCTACATCATCCGGATTTTCAACGCATCGAATCAGCCTGGAGATCTTTAAAATTTCTCATAGATAGAACCGATTTTCGTGAAAATATCAAAATATCAATCCTCAACGTAAGCAAACAGGATCTATTGGCGGATTTTGAAGACGCTCCGGAAATCCCGGAAACCGGCCTCTATCGACACGTCTACACAGCAGAATATGGTCAATTTGGTGGACAACCGTTCGGAAGCATGATCGCCAATTATGAGTTTGGCCCCGACGCGCAGGACATGAAATTGCTCGGTTATGTCGCCAGCGTAGCCTCCATGGCCCACGCACCATTTATCGCCGCGGCCAGTGAGGATTTTTTTGGCATAGATCAGTTCAGCGACCTTGCGGGACTCAAAGACATCAAAGCCATTTTGGACGGGCCTAGATACGCGAAATGGCAATCATTTAGAGAAAGCGAAGACGCGCGTTATGTCGGTCTTACATTACCGAAATTCTTGCTGCGGCTTCCTTACGGCCCGGACACCATTCCAACCAAATCTTTTCATTATAGAGAAAGCGTAGGAAGCGGTGACAGTAGTTTCTCTTGGGGCAACACCGCTTTTGCCTTTGCGTCTCGTCTGACCGATGCCTTTGCCAAATTCCGCTGGTGCGCCAATGTCATCGGTCCGCAAGGCGGTGGCGCCGTGGACGACCTGCCCATGTATACCTACGAAGCCATGGGCGCAATCCAAAACAAAATTCCAACCCAGGTGCTGATTTCGGAACGACGCGAGTTTGAGCTGGCAGAAGAAGGCTTCATATCCCTCACGATGCGGAAAGGCACCGACAATGCCGCCTTTTTCTCGGCAAACTCAGTACAAAAACCCAAGTTCTTCGGTGTAAGTAAAGAAGGCAAGGAAGCCGAGCTCAATTATAAACTGGGCACACAACTTCCATACATGATGATCATCAACCGACTGGCCCATTACATCAAAGTATTGCAACGCGAGAACATCGGTACCTGGAAAGAAAGAAGCGATCTACAGGATGAGCTCAACAAGTGGCTGGGTCAGTACATCGCCAACCAGGAAAATCCATCTGCCTCGGTCAGAAGCCGAAGACCCTTGCGGGAAGCTTCCATCGAAGTCAATGACGTCGAAGGTGAACCAGGATGGTACAGTGTGGGAATGAAAGTCAGACCTCACTTTAAGTACATGGGCGCTTCGTTTACTCTATCATTGGTAGGAAAATTGGAGAAATCGTAAAGCAAGCATTGATCGTGAAGTTTGGCATATATGTTGCAGGTATTTTTTCAAGGTGTTCCCGAGTGAAAGCCGGGAGCTTTACTTCAAAACCAGATGGATTCAAGAGGAGGAAAAAACCATGGCAATGACGAGTTACTTGAAACTGGAAGGAATGTCCCAGGGACCCATCGAGGGGGATTGCACCCAAAAAGGTTATGAGGGATGGATATTGGTGCATGCCGTTGAGCATGGAATCGAGCTGCCTCGCGACACATTGTCGGGTATGCCGACAGGCCAGCGCCAGCATTCAGCGCTTACGATCACCAAATCCATGGATGCCGCATCGCCGTTGCTATACCAGGCGTGCACTTCCGGCGAGCATATGAAAAAATTCGAGCTGGTATACAACCGCATCAATCCACAAGGTCAGGAAGAACAGTATTTCAGCATCAAACTGGAAAATGCCATCGTAGTCAAGATGCGCCATTACAAGCCTTTGACGTTCTTGGAACAAAACAAGCCCTATCACGACATGGAAGAAGTCTCCGTGTCGTATACCAAAATCACCTGGCACCATATCACTGAAAACAAAGAAGCCACGGACGATTGGAACGAGCCCAAAAGCGGCTAGTTTGGCTTAGAAATCCGCCACTTGATTTTTATCATACCCATTTGTATTGTTACCCTGGCGGAGATCGGGAGTTTTCATGCCGAGCGAGCGGCTTTTGGAGAGATTACGGCGTACAGAAGAAAATCCATTGTATCGCGGTGAGATCGACTCACCCCATGCAGTGGAGTCCATCATGGTGCATCTCCAAAAGCTGCTCAACACCCGGCAAGGAAGCACATCGATCGCCCCGGACTATGGTGTGCCGGATTTTACCAACCTGGTAAGCAACTACAACATCGAATCACTTCAAGAGTTGGCAAGCGCCATCCAAAAAATCATCCAAAAGTATGAACCCAGGCTCAACAATGTCTCTGTCATGGCGGAACCACAAGGATTGGAAATGCTGGAGTTGAGGTTTAAAATCACCGGTAAGCTCAAAATGGACAACCAACACGCCTATCCGGTAATCTTCAGAACCGTGGTCGACCCGGATGGAAGAGTAAAAATCAATCATTAGATAATCGTTTTTAAAAAAAGAGATACAATCACATCATGATGGATCGTTACTACCAACAAGAATTGTCGAATTTACGTGAATTGGCTATTGAGTTCGCAAAGGCGCACCCTGCCTTGGCTCCCATGCTCAGTGGACCTAGTCAAGATCCGGATGTGGAAAGGCTTTTGGAAGGAACCGCTTTTCTCACCGGATTATTAAGAAATAAGTTGGATGATGAATTTCCGGAACTGATACATGGTCTGGCTCGACTGGTTTTCCCCCACTATCTCAGGCCCATCCCGGCTGCCACTACCATACAATTCGTTCCCCAGTCCGGTTTGACCGAGACGCTATCCATACCTGTGGGCTCCGCTCTTGCGTCCGTACCGATAGAAGGTACTCAATGCATTTTTAGAACCTGCTATCAGGTTCAGCTTCAACCGATTCGCCTCATGCAGGCCACACTGAAAGAGCGGCCCGGACGCCCGAGCCTGCTCACACTACGCTTTTCACTCATCGGACTGAATTTGGATCAATGGTACCCTGATCATCTAAGACTTCACTTCCCGGGTCCCATCGCTGAGAGCTCCATGATATGGAACCTCCTCGCTCGGGAGGTAGACAAAATCACCATATCCCCCGTAGAGGCAGGCGGTAGCTCGCTGGTCCTGGATAACCGAGCATTACATCAAGTCGGATTCGGCCCCCAGGAACATCTTATGCCATACCCGACACATGCTTTTTCCGGATATCGGATCATACAAGAATACTTTATACTTCCGGAGAAATTTTTATATTTGGACATCACAGGACTGGAACAATGGCAAGATCGCGGCAAAGGGGGAAAGTTCGACGTAACATTCAAGCTCAAAAATGTCCCTCCCGATCTTCCGTTGATAAAAAAAGAGAGATTTGCTCTGTTCGCAACCCCGGCCATTAACTTGTTTCCATACGAAGCCGAACCCATCACCTACGATCAACGCCAGCCGGAATACCATATATTTCCAGCCGGAAACAATCTGGATCATTATCAGGTATTTTCCGTGGAGCGGGTAACCGGATTTACGGCCGGAACACTGCATCGAAGAGAGTACAAGCCGTTTGAAATATTCAGCCCGCAAAATGACTCCAATCCCGTATTCAATATACGCACTCGACCATCTCTGACGCGTTCGGGTGTGGATGTATTGCTTTCGGTGGCATTTCCGCCGGCCACGGGAGAACCCAAGAAAGAAACCATCTCGATTGATTTGATGTGCACCAACGCAAGACTGCCGGAACGACTGCAATACGGCGACATCTGCCGGCCTACCAGCACTTCACCCAACCTTTGTGACTATATGAATATTCGACCACCCACCTCGTCGTTGCAACCTCCGCTGGGCGGAGATCTACTTTGGCAGCTGCTTTCGCATCTCTCACTTAACTTCATGTCACTGGCCTCTGCCGACAACCTCAAGGCCTTATTACGTTTGTATGTATTTGCTGAAGGTAGAGATAGAGCCGATATTGTCGCCAATGAACGCAGAATCGGCGGCATCGAAGGATTGAAAACCCAATTGGCCAATCGTCTCGTTTCCGGGCTGATCATGAGAGGCCAACATATCGTAATCGACATCAACCCTCGTCATTTTGCCAGCCTCGGTGATATGCTTCTCTTTGGCAGCGTGCTGGATCATTTTCTGGCCAGTTACGCCAACTTGAACACATTTACCCAGTTGATGGTGAAAAACACGGTTACCGGGGAGGTCACCGCGTGGCAAGCAATGATCGGAGATCGTCCCCTGATCTAAAAGACGATCTTTTCACAAACACCGACGCATATTCATTTTATCAAGTCGTCAGGCTGCTTCGCAGGTTTATCACGCCGAATGGTGGAGACAGCAGTGCAACGATTTTCCAAGAGCGCCTCAGGGTAAGACCACCGCTATCTCTTGGTTTCCCCGGATCGGACCTCGCTCGATTGCAGAAAATCGAGAGCCATGAAGAGCAGTTGCCGGAGCGCTACCTTCTCTCGGCCTCTTTTCTGGGACTGTATGGTGTCTCCTCCCCATTACCGGTGCATTACACAGAAGAACTTTTTGAAGAGGCCCATAATGATAAGACGGTAACCAGAGACTTCTTCGATGCCATAAGCCAACCCTTCTATCGATTGCTATTTCAATGCTGGAGCAAATACAGAATCCCTTATCGAATCGTCGAAGAGCAGGATAGCAATTGCCTGAGTAAACTTTTTTGCCTGCAAGGTTTGGGGTTGCCGTCAGTAAGGCAAAATCTCAATGAGCCTCATCAGCTCCTACGGTATCTGGGACTGTTTACGATGTCTTCTCGATCGGCTCTGGGTTTAAAAATCCTTTTGTCCGATGCGTTACAAATGAGAGATCTTCAGCTCGATCCATGTATAGCCAGACGTGTGAGCATTCCGGACAATCTTTGCAACAGATTGGGAAAACAGGGCGCTACGTTGGGGGTCGATAGCTACCTCGGTCAAGAAACGGACGACCGAATGGGCAAGATCCGAATAAGCATATCTTCGCTCGATCCGGATACATTTCATAGCTTTCTTCCGCCGACTATCGATGAGAAAAGCAATCCAGCATCTATCAATCTGTATTCAAAAACAAAGAGCTTGTTAGAAATGTATCTTTCACAGCCCATCGAATATGACTTGAAGCTGGTCTTGAAGCCCGAGGCCATCCGAACCGTAGTGTTGGGAGAATCACCTTGGTCTCGGTTGGGGTTGGATAGTTGGATGTTTTCCGGAAATGTTTTTCCGGGTACACCTGAGGTAACCATCCAGTGCAACCGCTTGTAACCCTGACCTATAACAGGTCAGGCTGCGCGTATGGGGAGAGCCATGATACAGGTCGACATGAAATCGCTGCTCAACAAGTTGAACTCTTTTTGTGTGGGTACGCTCGAAAACGCAGCCGGATTATGTATTTCCAGAACGCATTACGAGGTTGCTGTGGAGCATTTCTTTTTGAAAACATTGGAGGATCCCAACAGTGATGTACCCTTGATATTGCGTCGTTTCGAAATAGATCCAAGCAGACTCGTTGCATCCTTGACAGAAGCTCTGGAAGATTTCAAATCCGGCAACGCCTCCAAACCGGTTTTCTCTCCCTTGCTCATGGAGCTCCTGCAATCCGCTTGGTTGATTTCATCTGTGGATTTGGGCGAATCGGTCATCCGATCCGGAACTGTTGTATTGTCGTTTTTGGCCAAACCACAATTCTTTGCTGCCGGCCGTTATTCTGATTTGTTGTCTCGGATCGGATCGGAAACACTGAAAAAAGAGTTTTGGAGTATCGTCAAGGGTTCTACAGAGCATCGTACCCCAATCGATGAAACCAGAGGAAAAGATGTAAAACCGAAGGTCTCCGGAACCGGATTTATAGAGAGATTCTGTAACGACTTCACTGCTCAAGCCCAGGCGGGAAAAATCGATCCGGTGTTCGGACGTGATAGTGAAATCAGAAAAATTGTGGATATCTTGGCACGAAGAAGAAAAAACAATCCAATCTTGGTGGGTGAACCCGGAGTTGGAAAAACCGCAGTGATTGAGGGGCTGGCACTGAGAATTTTCAAGAACGATGTACCGGATATGTTGCGAGGTACGACGCTGCTGGGGCTCGACATGGGCGCCTTGGAAGCCGGTGCCGGCATGAAGGGCGAATTTGAAAACCGCCTCAAAGGCGTACTAGGAGAAATCAAATCATCAGAGAAACCCATCATCCTATTTGTGGATGAGGCCCATACCTTGGTCGGCGCCGGAGGAACTGCCGGAGGAGGAGATGCCGCCAATCTGCTGAAACCCGCTTTGGCCAGAGGCGAGTTAAGAACCTGTGCCGCCACAACCTGGAGCGAATACAAAAAATACTTCGAGAAAGACCCTGCACTGGCAAGAAGATTTCAACTGGTCGCCTTGGCTGAGCCGGATGTTGAAACCACCACCCTCATATTACGGGGCTTGAAAAAAAGCTATGAAGCTTCCCACCGGGTGGTCGTACAGGACGAAGCGATCCAGGCAGCGTCCGAGCTGTCTGATCGTTATATTTCAGGTCGTTTTCTACCCGATAAAGCCATAGATTTGCTGGATACCGGATGTGCCCGCATCAAAATAAACCTCAGTGCGAAACCAGCCGGCTTGGAGGATGAAGAACGTACGATTCAGGCTCTAGAGCGGCAGAAAAATGCCATGCAACGCGATCAGGACCATGGGCATGCCATCGACATACAGGCATTCGAACAGATAGCAAAAGATATTCAGACCCATACGGAAAACGCACAAAAAATAGAAGCCCAATGGAAGATAGAACAAGAAGCAGCCAACAAGCTCATCGAGCTTCGCGCCAACCTACAAAATCTCGAACCGAATCAACCAGATCAACGAACCGACCTGGTCGAACAAATCGATACTGCGACCAAAAAATTGTACGACTTGCATGGGGAAAGTCCCCTGGTACAAGTGGATGTGACACCGGACGTGGTGGCCCAAGTGGTGGCGGACTGGACCGGAATCCCGGTCGGTAAGATGCTACGTGACCAAGCCCAAACAGTGATTCATCTCGAAGATCATTTGAAAAAACGCATCAAAGGACAGGACAACGCACTGGGAGCCATCGCTGAAGGAATTCGATCCGCAAAAGCCGGGATCAAAAACCCCAACTCGCCGACCGGGGTATACTTATTGGTCGGCCCCAGCGGTGTAGGCAAAACCGAATGTGGACTGGCCATTGCGGAACAACTCTTTGGGGGTGAACGTAATGTCGTTACAATCAACATGAGTGAATTTCAAGAACGACATACCATAAGCAGACTGATCGGATCCCCTCCGGGCTACGTGGGCTTCGGGGAGGGCGGCATGCTTACCGAAGCAGTTCGGCAAAGACCATACAGTGTTGTGCTGCTGGACGAAGTCGAAAAAGCCCATCTGGATGTCATGAATCTATTTTACCAAGTATTCGACAAAGGAACCCTCATGGACGGAGAAGGAAAGGAGATCAACTTCAGAAACACGGTGATGATTTTGACCAGCAACTTGGCCACCGATGTGATTCATGAAATGACCTCCAGTGATGAGACGCCTCCGCTTGATTCGGTTGTATCCGCCATACGACCGATCTTATCCCAACATTTCAAACCTGCATTGCTCGCGCGTATGACGATTGTACCATTCAATCATCTCAATCCAGAGGCCATGCAACACATAGTGGAGTTGAAGCTCGAAAAGCTCAGACAGACTCTCGATGAGAACAATCAGATGAGCCTTACCTACAGCCCTGCAGTGGTTGAGCAAATCGCCGCTCGATGTACCGAAGTCGAAACCGGAGCCCGGAACATTGAGTACATTCTTTCAGGAAACGTGTTGCCTCAAATTTCTCGGGCTATCTTGAGTCATTTGGCAGAAGGATCCATGCCGTCAGGTGTGGGATTGGATGTGGGCGAAGACGGAGCATTTCAGGTAGAATTCAATCAAGCGGACAAGGAAGCAAATCCATGAAAAAAACCATATGGATATCGGCCCTGGGAAAAAAGGAAGATCCTGCGCCGATTCAAAGACTGCATCAAATCATAACCCAATACGGCCTTGATCCAATCGGACATTTTTGGCAGGATGATCTTGCTCAAATGGCCTGGACGGCGCCATTGGATGAGATATCCAACCCTAAAGTCGCCATGTGGATGATCGTTGCAAAGGCTCAAGATCTCGATTCTGAAAGTATTCGATACGGTTTATCCTGTCTGGCCATCAATGTACAAAACCTCAAAGGACATGGGTTTCCCATTGTGATAGTTCTCACATCAGGTGAAACCACACCGGATCGGCTTGCGACTCCTCTTCGAGGCGCGCAAATTGTCTCCATCCAAAATCCTGGTCTTGGACCCAAATTGGCAGCCAAGGCCAATATTCCTGCGTCCAAATCCATGCCTCCATACCAATTGTATATTCATGCTGTTGTGGGAATAGGCCAATGGTATGAAGTGAATCCAGGCACCGGACATACCTGGCAAGGTGTTTTGTTCGGAATAGATACTGGAGAGATCACTTCTCATGGGACCGGTTCTGTAGGCAAGCTCCCGGAAAAAGCCATCGTGGAATATCCCATGAAAGGACTGGAGATACAACGAGGAGAAGTAAAATATAAGGCTTGGGCGGTAAAAAACACCTTATCGGATCAAAACGGATATTTTTTGGGCGTAAAAGGATATCCTAAATCCATCTTATTTGGACCGTTGCCGGAAGACAATGACCTGGATGTGTATGTTGTGGAGCTTATATGAAGAGCATCCAGATAAACAGGACCAGTTGATACAAAACTGTCAGGCATGGGATCGCTACCACGCGATAATTGATCTTTAAGCTCTAGAAAAGGGTTGTCGAAATCGAAACCGAAAAGCCTGGGATCTTCTCCAATCACAGCAGCTGAGAATATTCTGTATACATAGTTATAGGTTTCATTGGGAACCTTGCTTCCATAATCGGTCAAGAGCCGCCAGAAGTTTCGCTCTCTGGGATTTTCCGGCATTTTTCGAATGAATTTGGTCACTCGGTGCTCACCCCAATTGTAAGAAGCCATCACCAAAAGACCCGAAGCCTGCGCCTCGGTATCATAGATAAAACGTATGTATTGGGCGGCAGCACCAGTGGACTTGTCGATATCGTGGCGATCATCTCTCGGATCAGGTTTGCGGTACTCTTGCAGAGGACCTACACTGAGCCCATATTTTCTGGCAGTAATGGGAATAAACTGCCACATACCCTTGGCGATACCGAACCTTGTCTCCGGACCACATGCATCGTGTTTGAAATCACTTTCCACCAATGCAAGATAGAAAAATTGCGGCGGCAGATCGTGATCCAGCATCACCCGGCCGATTTTTGTATGGTACCCTTTTTGAAAAGCTCTTTTCATAGCCTGGTTGTAACGGCGACCCCGCCGCCACTCGCTAATGTATTTTTGCACCTCTTGTACAAAGCCCTTGGGCATGTTGATTTCACACTCACCAAAGATTCTGGCCATTTTTAAGATGAGCCGTTCTTGTTGGCTCAGATCACGGCTGTAGACATCCAATTCGGAGGTGAATTGTTCATAATCTTTTTCCATTTGGCGTCTTTTTTCCCTGTAACTTCTCATCTGTTCAGGACTTACATCCACTTTACGCTGCAGCCGGGACATCTCGAGATCCATGGTCTTCATGGCATAGAAGATGCTTTCACCCAGAGATCGTTGCCGGCCTATTCTGATATGATTGTATAGAGCATACGCCCCGGCAATCACGGCGATCATGCCGGCTGCGGCAATAATCAAGGTATATTTCTTTTTTTGTTTTTTCTGCGCCTTTTCAAATGCTTTGACGATCAACTGGCTTCTTTTTCGTATCTCTTCAAGGTCAGGACCGATCATATCATGTAAAATATTTTCGGTGGCCGACAAAATGGACTTGTCTTGAGAAACCGGCGGAGCGGGTTGCTCGGATTCGACGTGATACACGTATCGGTATCCCGATATGGTGATCTCATCCAAATTTCGTAAAGCATGCTTGTCGACTTGTTGTCCATTGATCACCAATGGAGTCTCACCTAGATTCTGGATAAAGCGGACACCGTTTTCTACATAAATACGAGATTGACGATCGGCCAGATACTCATCCGGAATGGGCACATCGCAATATGGATCCCGGCCGATAAACATTTCTCCATCGGAGTGGATCTCATAATATACACTGGGATCATGGCTTGATATGAGTCTTGTAACCGCATCGAGCTTGGCTTGCGCGCCCAAGCCGGTATGCGTAAAAGCAGCCTCTCTCTCATCTTTCGCGACGTATGAAGAAGTCTGAGGTTTTGTGGCGCGAAATATCAATTTATGATCGGAGATGGTCACTTCATCCCCATCCATCAATGCTTTTTGCTCTACTTGGTGTCCATTGACCAAAATAGGAGAATCACCAAGGTTTTGAATGAGGTAGCGCCCCGCCTGCGAGACGATCCTGCACTGTCTTTCCGACACATAGGCATCGGGAACAACGAGATCACAATCGGTGTGACTCCCGATTATGACCTGATTCTGTCCAATATCGACATATTGTTGGGGATTGTACTTAAATTCCAGCCTGGCCATGAGATTGTCTCATCATCTTTTCGATTCGTGATCGCAATTTTAGAGTATACTTTTACTTTTTATGCCAGTGGAAATTAAAAACAAGCTTCTCTTTCAATGCAAAAACAGAAGTCGGGGGTGTCATTTCAATCGACAAAGGGACAAAATCTTGATCATCCTCAGAAAATCCAACAATTTTCAAGTCATCCGGCAGCACATGCCCGGTTTTTTGCCATTGAAGGGCAAACGCCCGTTGGATGGCTCCGGGTATATCATTCCCCAGATCTTCAGTTGAAAGATTTTCCTGACACCAAAACAAAAAGGACAAAATCCTGGCCAGAAAAAGTTGAAAACGAAAGGATCGACCGGATAAGTTGGTTTCTCTGGGCATGATAACAACATCTTTGCGCATCGGACCTACCAACGGAGAAAATCCAGCCTCAACCAACTGGAGCAATCTATCCTCCGACAGTCTCATTTCAGTACAAGAAAAACTCTTTGTGTCGGCAATAATCGGCATATCGGACAAATACACATGATGGTGCTCGGTAAACCGATTCGGCCATCCAAACTCAGAAATACTCCTTGCGATCAAAGCACCTACGGCCCAAACCGGGCTCAACCAGCATGAATGCCGCTCCTCCAATCGTAGGCCTTGGATCGCGGTTTCGGATCTATAGGCTTCTCGACCCAGAAACCGATTGCAAGTCAGCAAGATCCAATCAGCCGATGAATGAGCACGAAGTTTTCTGAACTTGGAAAAAGTGCTGTTTTCCATGAAGTGACTGATATGTGGAAGTTTACCAAGCTCACCCCAATCATTTAAATGAAATATTTTCTCGTTCACCCAAGCGACTGTCGGAGTCATGAGGGTTTCTGAAAACAGCATGAGCTTTTCAAGAAGCTCAACACTCCGCGGGGAGCTGTCAAAAGGAAGATCCACCAGTGTCAAACATGGCGGCCTGGAAATAAGCTCTTGAATACAATCATTTAATACCTCTCCAAAGGCATCGGGTCGTATGCAGACCAATCTACAGTCGATATCTCTACTTTTCTTTATTTTTCCTTGCTTTAATAAGATTTCTACGCCCCTCCAAACTGCTTCCCTGGCACGAAAGACCTCATTTGAGACAATATGTGAGAGCGCCTGCTCCAAAAGCCGGTCGATTTGGGATACTAGATCATTTTTATCATGTAATTGCTTACCTGAATCCGTATCCATCGAAGATGACGCCACCATATCCAACAATCTGTCAATTTTGGTCGAGGTAGGTGGTTGACCGACAGTTTTTTCGAGCTTTGTGACATGTACCGGAATACCAGGCCAGCGGGAGAGAAAATCTGTTGCGATCTCACCCATGGACCTTCCAGACTTGAGCTCATTGTTCACCCAATCTTTGGCATTCTTTAACAAAGCCAAATACTCTACCTTTTTTATGAGATGAGCGGGTTTGAAGCTTTTCAGATCGTCAATGAGGATATTTACCCCCGCATTCGGACATATATCTTTGGGTAAAGATACCCAAAAAGGAGTATGTAGTTTCTTTACCGCCTCATCCAAATTGAATACATCCGTCTCAACCGCCGAACACCGCGAGGTTTCCTCAATCATTTCTCCAAAAGGAGCCAACACCAAAATCGTATAGGCAGCACGAGGCTTTTCCATGAGCCCACTCCCTGACATGTTTTATAAATTTCAATATATTTCAAGCTAGTTAGCATAGTTGCCCGGTTCGTTTGAATCCGCATACGCATAAAATCGGATAGAAAAATGAGCATGACATGAATTTGACATTAAATCAAATAGCTACCATATTCTTTGAGGCTTTGAACCGTTTTGTTGACCCGATCGAAAAACGATGCTTGACTGGCGAATAAAAACCATGGAAAAGTCGTCATACTGCAAAAGTTCGCAGGATGAAAAGAAAAGCTGGCTTTCGTATTTGGTCTTTTATGGCATGCAAATCCTTTTACAAATCAGGAAATATGATATACTTGTTCGAATCGAAAACTTTGTCCCTTTTCAGTTCAGTCTCAGGGCATCGTTTCCAAAACTGCAAAAGAGGTGGCGAGAAATGAAACGAAGCTTCCAAATGATATGCATCTTTTTGTTGATTGGATGGAGTCTTCCATCCCAAGCATACGAGATCGATCAAACCATTTACCAAATAAGTAGATTCCGGCTATCTGGTTGGAGCCAAGCTCAATCCGAGTTTTCCAGTCTGGTTTCCACACAACATACTCATCTGGCGAATTTATCCCTCAAATGCAAAACCTGCAACTTTTCAGGACAAAGACATTCAGATATTGAAACCAGGTTGAGGACCGTGGAAAGAATTTATGCCCAGCAGAAAGAGATGTACATACAAAAGAAAAAGTCGATTGAAAACCGCATTGTCAGCCTGCACAAATCCTATGTTCGCCCGATCGTTCGGGGCAAAAACGGTAA
>JBFFBT010000091.1:0-19045 GCA_041560255.1 Myxococcota bacterium
ACCGTCCATGGAGTTGTTTTGGTTGTCTGTCCCTGTGGACATGCCGCCGCATCCGGCCAACAAAAACAACACCATTGTGATGCCCAAAATACTTCCGATTTTTCTCCTTCTCGCTCTCATTGGAACCCTCCTTATGGGTTGATGGCAGACAATCTCACTCATTGCCTAAAAAAATACGCTTAACATAAGGTAACTATATTTATTTTGTTGATAATGTCACTACAAATCGAAATTTGTATGGAATGACCGGGACTGTTTTAACGATTTGAATTATATTGTTAAATTTGTTGGGTGGTTCTAAAGAATCTTCCTGGGTTACGAATAATATTTTGTGGCTTTAATGATCCCTCCCGAAAATACTAATATAGTAAGTAAATCTATGGAGTACACGATTTTTTCTCATTAAGTCCGCGCTGAAAATACCGAGTTTCTGATTCGAACCGTTGATTGTTCGGTATAAAATCGGATGTTTTTTATTAGGTTTGGTTCAAGTTGATTTTTGAACTATACTTGAGTTCCATGATACGGCGTTGTTTCAGTGTTTTTAGAGGGGTAGGCGGGCAAACCCAGAAAAACCTGTCGGGTTTGGGTGTCAAAGATTGGCGGATGTATTTGGAGATGCGAAATGTGATCAAGATACCGGTCTCGAAGCTGGCTTGTATCGATAACCAGATCCACGCTTGGATGGAAGCTTTAGAGACGCAGGACGCCGGATTTTTCGCGAAACATTTGGCTGGATCCGAACATTGGATGTTGTATGAAGAATTTGGTCAATGCGTGCGCTATTTGGATATCGAGACTTCTGGATTGCGTGCCGGCCGGGATGATGTGACGGTGGTGGGCGTCTTTGACGGCCGGGTGTTTCACTCTTTGGTGCGTGATCGAGGATTGAGCACGCAATCCTTGCAGCGTGCTTTGGATGGTTGCAAGCTTTTGGTCACATTTTTCGGTTCTGTTTTTGATGTGCCGGTGCTTCGGCGGGCTTTTCCGAATGTCGACTTCGATCTGCCGCATTTCGATTTGTGTTTTGCCGCAAGAAAGTTGGGTTTGCGGGGTGGGCTCAAAGTCATTGAAAAAATGGTTGGGATCGAAAGGCAGGCCGACATATGTCGACTCGACGGCCTCGAAGCGGTACGCTTGTGGCAACGGTATCAGTCTTTGGGAGACAAAGAGGCTCTTGAACGACTCGTCGAATACAACCGGGCGGATACAGTCAACCTCGAGCGACTGGCGCGTATCGTTTATGCCGCCTTGGTACAATCCCATCATCTATGATCACCGGATGCATCTGCGTGATTTAATATTTCTTCAAAACGGCCGAATGTATAATTTTGATGAACCACAAGCTTGTCATATCTCTGGTGGCGCTTAGCGTATGCGCAATGGTTTGGATGATCGGATGGCTTGGGAAAAAGCCTCACCGGATGTTTCGCGCGTATCTTGGTTTTACGGGAGGTTTGACGGTTTGGGCGGCAAGTGATTTGCTTTTGCATATCGGGTGGAGTGATCTGGTTTTACGGATGGCCCGGACCGTATGGTCGCTGGGTTGGCCGGTATTGGGATATCTGGCATTTATGTATGTATCCACTTGGTTGAGGAAGAAAAAGACCTTTATCCATTTGGTGGTGCTGTCGGTTGCATTGGTGTCGATCCCCCTATGGTTGTTCGAGCAGATGTTGACAAGTCATCCGACGTCCAGCCGATTTGGTGGAATGGTCGCCGTCATGACGATGGTCAACCTCGGTTTTCCTGCGGCCATGGCGCTTGTGTCGTTATATCAGAGCTTCTACGGACAACCGCCGAGAGATCAGAAGTCGGGATGGGTTTTTCTGATAACGGGCATGACCTCTCTGTTAATCCTGCCGGTTTTCACGGGAGGTTTGGGTGAAAGTGGTTTGCTCGCTCCCATGTTGATTGTAGCGTCTTTGGGCGCTTTGGGATCGAAGTATTTTGATCGATTGGATGCGGATCATTCGGTCTTTGAAGCTCGGGATAAAGCTCCAATGAGACCTACGGGTGGCATTCACTCGCTGGATGGAACCCAAGGAGAGCCGGTACATTTTGCCTGGTCGGAACAAAGCGACCAGACCCAACAGTCCCAAAGAATGGAGGCTCTGGGTCGACTCGCAGGTGGAGTGGCGCATGATTTCAACAACCTGTTGTCGGCCATACTCGGGTTTGCGGGTATCATCAAAGAGTCTTTGGACCCGGACGACGAGCTGCAGGAGGATGTCAATGAGCTTTTGGTAGCGGCCCGGCGGGCGGCTTCTTTGACCCGCCAACTGTTGGCTTTCAGCCGGCGTGAAAACAATGCGCCCGAGGTGCTCAATCCGAATGAGATCGTAGAAGAGTTGGAAAAAATGCTCAAAAGAATCATCGGAGAGGACATCGTGTTGATCACCGAGCTTGCGGATGATTGTTGGCCGGTGATGATGGACCGGGGACAATTGGAACAAATTTTGGTCAACTTGGTAGTCAATGCCCGGGATGCCATGCCGGTGGGCGGCAGGTTGACCATCGAGACGAGCAATATCGGCGCCGGAGCGTCCGAAGGGCTTCTCGGCGCGCAGGTTCAGCCCGGTCGCTACGTGTGTATGCGTATACGGGACAACGGCATTGGAATTCCATCCGACATATTGGAGCATGTTTTCGAGCCGTTTATCTCCAGCAAACCATTTGGAAAAGGCACCGGATTGGGGTTGGCCACGGTGTACGGAATCGTAAAGCAGACGGGAGGCGAGATCAAAGTAAGCTCGAAAGCCGGAGAAGGCGCTTGCTTCGATTTGTTTTTCCCCGCGGCCCGCGCTGATGAAGCCCGCGAAGCGAGGGTCATGGAGGTTCCCTCTCGGGTAGTTGGAACAGAAACTGTATTGTTGGTCGAAGATGATCGGGCGGTACGCACCCTGGCAGCCAGGATCTTGTCTCAAAAAGGTTATCAGGTGCTCGAAGCCGAAAACGGAGAGAAAGCCGTCGAGCTTTCACAACATCATGATGGTCCCATCCATCTTCTTCTGGCTGATATGATCATGCCTGGAATGAATGGAAAGGAATGTGCAGAGCAGGTGCTGGCAACCCGTCGTGACACTCGGGTTTTGTTCATGTCGGGTTATACCGATGATGTGCTGGCCCAACGGGGACTGTTGGACAACGGGTTCAATTTTCTGGAAAAGCCTATAGAAGCCGACAAATTGCTTTCCAAAATGGTGTCGGTGTTGTATGTGTCAAACAACTGAATCGATCCGGAGGCGAGCCCGCCCGGGTCCATCTCAATCCTTTTTTGCTAAGAGATGTTCCCCTCGGATTTCCACCAGTGGTTTGAGATTTTCGGTTTGCTTGCGGTGTAGCTGGGACAAAAATCGTCTGGTGATGAGTGTGAGGCGGTTTTGATATCCTTCGAGGTTTGCACACGTCATCAGGCCTCCGGCCAGCATGCCGTGACCCCCGCCTTTACCCAGGCCGTTTAAAATTTTTTTCATCACTTTCTGGGCCTCGGCGTGGGTTTGGGTGGTACGCAGTGACAGAGCCATGTTGCCGTCGACATACCCGGTGGTCAAGCACCAAGTTATACGCTCCATGGATACCAAGAAATCCGCCATCTCGGCGACCATCTCGGGTTCGTCCACGGATCCGATGTGGCATACGCAGGTATTTCTGGCGATGACTACTTCCCGCATGGCCCGCGCTACGGTACGATAGTAATTGCGCGAACGGACCGGATGGCGGATTTGACCCAATAGCCGTAGTTTGGCGAGCGGCATGAGGCGTTCGAGCAATTTGAGATCAACGTGATTGGCTTCTCTCCCCAAATCCTGGGTTTCGGAGAGAATAGCGTATACCGTGGCCGTGGCCAACATGGAGTCCATGTTCAGGCCGAAGATTTGGTGATATTCGGCCAACCGGGTGGTGCATGAGCCCTGCCCGCTTTCGATATCGATGAATTCTGCTTTGAGGTTGTCCAACCTGGGATGGTGATCGATTACGATATGACACGGTGTGGATTGGTGTGGGAAGGAGTTGTTGCCGGTACCCGGTTGGGTGTCGACCAGGGCGTAGCGATCGCTATGAAGAGGCCTTATGGGTCGTTCTTCGAGGCTGCGCAGCGGAATCCGAAGCAATTTTACCATGGTGCGGTTTTCGGCCCTACCTAGACGGCCCCCATACACGATTTGAGGGCGAACTCCCAGGTGCTCGGCAATCCGGGAGAGAATCCAACCGGAGGCAATCGCGTCGGGGTCGGGGTGATCGTGTAAAAATATGATCAACCGCCGGCCCGATTGGATGACTTCTTGGAGCTTTTTTGAAGTTTTCATTTCTGGTTTGGCAGGTTGCATTTCTCACCGGAGCCTTTCTTCTTTACAAAGGTTCGAACGATTCGCACTGGGTTGCAGCATACCATGGTATCCAAGCGCGGAACCAGTCCTTGACCAAAAATGCCGGCCGGGATAATCTCTGCCGGTTGGATTTGCAGAGACGATACATGAACAACTACAGATTGGAGGATTGATAATGTTGATTTTTGATTCGTTGGAAACCGGACCACTGATGACCAATTGTTACATTGTCGGGGATACGGAGACGAAAGAAGCCATGGTTGTAGATCCGGGCGGACATGTCGGCGCCATACGAAGCGCCTTGGAGCGGCATGGATTGATCTGCAAATGGATTGCCAATACTCATTCACATTTCGATCACGTGGGTGGAAACGCCGAGCTCAAAAAAGCTACCGGGGCCGAGCTCATGATCCATCCCACAGAGTCGGGATTGCTGGATCAGATCGGAGAACAGGGACGTATGTTCGGGCTCAATCTGGAGGCATCTCCGAGACCCGATCGCACCATCGATGAGGGGGATATATTGAACATCGGTGAGCTGAAGATCAAGGTACTGCATACACCCGGACATTCGCCCGGGGGTATTTCACTGGTTGTAGAGGGAGAAGGCAAGATCTTGGTGGGCGATCTCGTGTTTGCCGGTTCAATCGGCCGGACGGATTTGCAGGGTGGCTCGATGGAGACTCTGATTGAGAGTGTAAAAACCAAGATTTTTTGCTACCCTGACGAGATCAAGCTGTATCCCGGCCATGGACCTGCAACCACTGTGGGAGTGGAAAGAAGGACCAATCCTTTTCTTACCGGTGAGTTTCTATAAGATCATCACAAAGACCCCGCTTCCAAGCGCCGCATCTTGTGTGGATACAACCAGTGCCCCAATAGCGTCTCAGACCGCCTCGAAACGGTTCACGAAGTGGTTTCATCGACCTCGATGGCGAGTTTTTTGAGCTTGCGGGTGAGAGTATTTCTGGAGATGCCCAATAGTTTGGCGGCGGCGGATACGTTACCGTTGTGGGTGTTGAGCGCCTGGCGGATTGCATCGATCTCGACCTGTACTAGGGTCTTACCCGGGTTGAAGGATTTCGATTCGGCCATCCGATCGGCCAGGGTGGGGGGACTGAATATCAAATGATCGGGCTCAATGTTCTCGAACGGGCACAAGATGGCCGCTCGTGTGATGATATGCTTCAATTCTCTGACATTGCCTGGATAGCGATACGCTAAGAGTTTTTCAACGGACTTGGGCGTAAGCCGGCGTGGCTGGATATCGCGGGTGACTTGGTTGAGAAAATGCATTGCCAGCAAAGGGATATCTTTCGGGCGTTCCCGCAACGGCGGGATGGGGATTTCAATGACGCAGATGCGGTAATACAGATCCTCCCTGAAACATCCCTTTGAGACCATTTCGGGCAGCATGCGATGGGTGGCCGAAATCAGTCGGACATCCGTTTTGATGGTTTGGTTGCTGCCGACTCTGCGGATCTCGCCGTTTTCAAGTACCCGAAGCAGCTTGGCTTGCACTTCGGGCGCCAGCTCTCCGATTTCGTCCAGAAACAAAGTGCCGCTATGCGCCTCTTCAAAAAGACCTTTGCGTCGGGTTTGAGCTCCGGTAAAAGCTCCCTTTTCGTGGCCGAACAACTCGCTTTCCAAAAGCTCCTTGGTGATGGCCGAGCAGTTGAGCGTTACCAGCGCCATGGCCGATCTCTTGCTCATGCGGTGGATGGCCTTGGCCACCAATTCTTTGCCCGATCCGGACTCACCGGTGATCAACACGGTTTGATCGGTAGGGGCGGCTCGTTTGACGAGATCGAAAACCCTTTGCATGCCGGGATCCGCACTGACGATACCAAATACGTCGTAGCCGTCCGCGCCGGAGGGCTGCGTGTCGATGTGTATCCGGGTTTTCCCGAGCGACAGGATCATACCGGGTTCCAGGCGGGCTTCGCCTACGCGTACATTGTTGACGAAGGTTCCGTTGGTGCTGTCCAAGTCGGCCACGAACCAGACACCCGATTTTTGAAATATTCTGCAGTGGTACGAAGAAATGTAACCGTCTTGCAAAATGATTTGGTTGCCGGGGTCGGAACCCAGTGAAACGTGGTTGCCTTCGAGCGTCAGGTTGATTTCCTGATCTTTTACCTTGCCCCGCAAGACCAATTGGTTGCCTTGCGGTTCGCTGTATTTCAAAGCATCGGTCGCACCGCTCACCAGGGTTGTCGCGTTGCCGTCTCTTTCGCTTTCACTCAAAGTGACGGTGAGCGAGCCCAACTCGATGCGGGAACCCGGTTTGAGCACGGCGTGATGGGTGAGTTTCCCGTCTACCCGGGTGCCTTTTCCGCTGATGTCTTTCAAGCGCACCTGGTTTTCGTGCATGCTGATTTGACAGTGATGTCTCGATACGGTTTTTTCGGGCAGGCTTAGATCATTGGTTCCGGACCGGCCGATCCGGATCGTTTTGTCCTCCACCGGCAGCGATACCAGCTCCCGGTCGCCTCTTGAGACTACCAGTTTGAACATGCTCAAGCGATCTTCAACAACCCATGGGGTGTTGTCAACCCTATCCGTACATTCCGGTGCGCTCAGGGTCGAAATAGATCTACAGAAAACAAAAAACATCAGCATGTGCCGGGTGGCTTTTCTTTTTTCACGGCTTGGTATATTTTCCAACGGGTGGGTGAAATCGCTTCAAGATTCAAACCCAGGAGGTGATCTGATGATACAATTTTTATTGTGGTGCCTATTATTCGTATTAAGTTGGCCGATCGCGTTGTTGGTGTTGGTTTTGTATCCGGTGGTGTGGCTTTTGACCCTGCCGTTTCGTTTGCTTGGAGTGGCCGTGGGAGGCGTGTTGGATTTATTGGGAGCGGTTTTACGGCTGCCGGCCAGATTGTTGGGCGACAGGCCCAAGCAACCCCCCAAATATCCGAGAGTTGAATAGCAAATCGAATTCTTTCAACTCCCTGCTCATGGTTCGGATTGAATCACCGCCAACAACTTACGCAATGCGTCTATCCGATCTCCTTTCCATGTTAAGGCATCCTCGCGCGGCAACACTTCGTCATGATCGGATGTAGCCTGAATCAGCACGGTTCGCATCCCGGCCTTGACCGCACCGGTCAACTCATGGCTGGCTCCGTCTCCGACGTAGATGCATTCGCCGGGTTGTACTTCGAGGTTGCGGCAGGTCAGGGCGTAAAAACGTGGATCTGGTTTTCGAAAACCGAGGCTGCATGAGAAAAGCACCGAATCAAAATACTCGGCAAACGGGAGGTCGGGCCAGAGAACGGGGACGTCGGCGGTGCAGTCGCTCATCAATGCCAGCTTGAAGCCTCTGTGTTTGAGCTCGCCTGCTACCTCGGCGGCATCCGGGCGGGGCTCGAGCCAGGTTTTGAAAGCCTGGAGGCGCAGTGTAAGAGCCGATTGTAGTGAGGACTCCAACGGGGTGTGGGTGCATCGCCGGCAGGCTGTTTCGAGTATATCACGAGCGGAAGATAACTTTCCGGTGGCTCGCATCTCGATCATTTCTTCGGATGACCAAATCTCTTTGAATCTCACCGGATCGACAGCCAGGATGGAAATGGTTGTATCGAGATAGGCTGTGTGGTTGATCTGATTTGCTCCTTTGACCAGGGTTCCGAAAAGATCGAAGACGACGGCTTTCTTTTGCATGGATGGATTTCCTTTGGGGTTTTTGAGGCGCGTACCCATATTACCAACTCTGAATTTTCCAACCATCTAAGGTGCGCACCATCACGCCATGACCCATTTCATCGAGTTGACCGAAGCGAAACCGGAAGTTCACCTCCACTTTCGTACGGTACTTCACATCGATGAGCTCGGCGTTTCGAAAGTACAATTTTGCCTCGGGTCGCAGGTTTTCCCGCAACCAGGCTTCGAGCTCTGGTTTGCCCAAGCCTTTCCAGTAACATTTTTCTATTTCCTGACGGTTGCCGGACAGGGTGGATTGCACCCAGGTCGAAAAAGTCGCCTGGGGGGTGCGAAAAGCTTCGGGCAATCCGCCGCCCGGCGTCCTCCTATCCGGTATGCTCTGGCAACCCGATTGGGCGAGTGCCCATGATAAAAAACAGGCGAGCAAACCTGCTCGGATGGCTATAGGGTGAGCAGAGATTATAAATCGATCGATACCCATCTGTGGCAAAATACTATGACCTTTTCGTCGTCTGATCAAGTGGGTTTGCTTGGGTTGATGAGGTGCAATGCCAACCAGCCCGGCATTTTGTCCAAAGCAAGCATCTGTTCCACAGCGCCCGCCTTCAACGCCGCTTGGGGCATCCCGAATACCACCGAGCTATCTTTGTCCTGCGCGATGGTAAGCGCTCTTTGGTTTTTGGCCTTCAGCATGCCTTGGGTTCCGTCCGATCCCATTCCGGTAAGCAGGATACAGATGGCTTGCGATCCGTATGTATCGGCTATCGAGGAAAAAAGCACATCGACTGAAGGACAAGGTCCCTGTCCGGTAAAAGGGACGACGGCCAGTCTTTGATCGGGTCGAACCATCAGGTTGTACGAAGAAGGCGGAAAATATATACATGCCGGCATAGGGATGGTGTTTTGTTCTGCAATGCGCACTGTCAGGTTGGTTTGAGAGCTCAGCCAATGCGCGAAACCTTCGATAAAACCATGCGCCATGTGTTGGGCTACCAAAATCGGCAGGGGAAAATCGGTCCGCAGACTCGAAAAAAGTTTTTGAAGCGCTGCCGGTCCTCCGGTGGAAGCTCCTATGGCCAAAACGGTGCGTTTCGGGGTTTCGGCCGGTTCCGGGCGGCTTTTTCGAAGGTGTCGGGTTACAGGCAAAGAGGGCTTGTCGGGTAGATGTCTTGCGGCCACGCGCACCAACCTGACCAACTTATGGTCGGTCCTTATCTTTCCGGCCGCATCAAAAAAGCTCGATTTCGCCACGACCTCATAGGCTCCGGCCCGAAGCGCCTCAAATACCAGACCTTGTCTTCGGGGAGACACCAGGGTGCTGACGATAATGATGGGTATCTTCCTCTCAGCCAAAATCAATCGGGTCACTTCGAGACCGTTTGTGTCTGGAAGCTGGATGTCCATCGTGATTACATGAGGTGCGAATTTCGCGCACATGGAGACAGCCTGCTTGCCGCTGTGGGCGATGCCGACGATATCGAAGCAGGACAATGCTTTGGACAGCGCCAAAGCGGTGCTTTTGGAATCTTCGACAATCAGTACTCGAATGGATTTGTCGGATATGTTCATCAAATGAGTTGCTCAATCGTGGTAACGAGCTCTTGTTGCGTAAGCTCACGCTTGATCAAATATGCATCCGCGCCGGATTGAATACCTCGCTCCCGGTCCTCTCTTGCGTCCAGCGCGGTGAGTAAAATGACCGGAATGGAGGCGAGGTGAGGATCCTGCTTGACAATTTTTGTCAGCTCATATCCGTCCATCTGTGGCATTTGAACGTCTGTCAGAATCAAGTGACAGATTTGATTGCGCAGGACCTCCAAAGCTTGACGCCCGTCATTGGCCAAAATAACTCTGAATCCTGATGCCGAAAGGAGTTTCTGGTTCAAGATGCGCGAGGTCGCAGAGTCATCCACAACCAATACGACCGTGTCGCGTGAAGGTTTCAGGTTGATACAAGCAGTTGAGCTGTTCTCCGTCACATGATTGCTCGGCGATGCTGGCGTGGTGGCGATCCGAACCAGATCGGCCGGATTGAGCACGAAATAGATGTCTCCGGATGCGGATATCGTCATGCCGCTGATAATCTCCTGTTGCTCGAAAAATGTTCCCAAGGTGCGGATCACGATCTCGACTTCGGCCTCTACGTCGTCGACCACAATCGCCGCCATGGATTCCGCCGAGCTCAACACAATCGCTAAAGAATTCGTCCGATCGGCATCCGGCAGGAATGTGCGCAGATGCAATGTAGGCTCTAAAACGGTCAGAGGAATATGTATGCCGTCGTAGAGTAAGCTGGAAAAGCCGTTGGTGTTGGTGATTTTTTGTTCTTTCAAGGCGAGAACTTGTAGAACAGCTGCTCGGGGAATGACGAATTTGGTTCCTTGGGTCGAGACGAACAAACCTATATCGGTGGTCATGCTCAACGGTAAGCTGATCACGAAGCGCGTGCCTTTTCCCTCTTCCGACTCAATCGATATACTTCCGCGCACCGACTCCATGGCCTTTTTCACTTCCGACATGCCGACGCCGCGTCCGGAGATCATATCGGTGGTCGTCGAGGTGGTCATACCGGCGACGAATAAAAGGCGGTAGATATCACTTGAGGATGGTATGCCGGCCGAGGGTTTCAACATGCCCAGCTCAACGGCCCGATCATAGACTTTCCGGCTGTCGATGCCGCGTCCATCATCGATAATTTCCAGCTGAATACTGCTTCCTCGGTGAGATACTTTCAGATGGATGTCGCCGGTCTCGGACTTGCCGAGCTTTTTGCGTAAAGACACAGGCTCGATGCCGTGATCCACGGCGTTTCGCAACAAGTGGATAAGAGGGTTTTTTATCTCTTCGACGATTTTGCGATCCAGCTCGATCTGGCCGCCTTCGAGCCTGAGATCGACCGCCAAACCGCGTATTCGGCTGACATCTCTGACGGTTCTTTGTAGGATCGGAAATATGCTGTGTACGGGCACCATGCGCAACTCCAGCAACTCGGTCTGGATTTCCTTCAAGAGTTTGCTCAGATAGGTAATGTCGTGTTCCATTCCGCGGGCGAGCTGCCGGAGTGGTTTGTGGGGCAGCTCAAATCCGGGTTTTTCGCGCCGTCGCAGGTCGTCTTCAACTTCCGTGATCCGGATGAGGATTTCTTCCATTCGGATTTTCATTTCGACCAACTCGCCGAGTTGACCCATCATTGTGTCCAGCTTTTTTTTAGAAACCCTTACGATCGAATCTGTGTACTCTTCTTCAACGCTATGCTGGTTGGATTGTCTGGAGGAGGTCGCTTGCGACTGGTCGGCTTGAGCGGTCTTGGGAGTCTCTCTGCGCTGATCTTCCAAGGATTCGGCCGAAGTTTGCTCGGAAGATGTGATTCGATTTAGGGTATCGACGACTTCTTGATCTTGCGGTTCGATCTCGATCAGGTTCGAATCGGTTTCTCGAATCATGGTCAACAGCAGGTCGAGCACGGAAAAAATCGTATCGGCAAGCTCTACGGAGAAAGAAATTTCGGTTTTTTTTACAGCCGAAAATATATCTTCCAAGCTATGGATTAACTTCTCAACCCTAAAGAGCCCCAAAGAGGCCGCCGCGCCCTTGATGTTGTGAGCATATCGAAAAGCCAAATTGATAAGCTGGGCTTGTTCGTCATCGCTTGGTTTTTTTTCGATCTTCAACATCGCGTCGCTCAACCCGTTGAGCAACTCTAAGGCTTCATCCCGAAAAGCCTGTATGATTTCATCAAAAGCGTCTTGATCCGCCATGGTTCATTTCCTTGTATTCCCGCTTATGACAAATCCGGGTTGTTGTATCAATGCAGAGGGAGAGATGATCATGATATCGCGCTCGTATAAACCTCGAAGGCCCGCGGTGAGATGAGCAGGCATATTATGAGGTAATTCTTTGATTTCTTCGGATGATATTCGAATCAGATTTTCAACCTCGGTACACACGAAGCCCACCTCGATACGGCCCTCGCGCACCAGCACGGCTATATCGCTGTCTGCATAACCGGTCGCGGATCCGTGCCAAAACCGGCGCAGATCAACCAGTGTGAGCACTTTACCTCTCAACCTGACAAGTCCGCATATGTGTTCGGGGACCCGGGGGACTTGAACGATATTGCGTACCGGTATTACTTCCAAAACCGACTTGAGGGGCAGGCCGTAGCGCTCATGCAGTAGGCGGAAGCATAGATAAACGTCTTGATGGTTCCTGACGTTGATCAGATTTGTAGCGCTTCGAAAATCCGTTCGGTCGAGGGTTTTTGCCCGTCGGCGTAAGATCTCCAGATCTTCGGTGGATACCGTATCATGTGGCATGCCGGTCTGTCGCATGGCCGCTCTCTTTCTCGTGACACATTGTTTTTTCAAGCTACGCGAAATATAACCATTTGTATTTCATGGAAATATATTTCGATCTGTATAGCTTTTCGATAGCTTTGCTTTGCGAAATTATATCGGCACCGACAACTCCGTAATCCGCATCGCTATGAGCTCCCTCAATCGTCCGGCGGTAAGACCGTCGCCCAGTGGGAGCGGGCTCCTGTCGTCCAATTCGCCGAGCAGTTTTTTGATGGTATGATACCGTTTCAATGCAGACGCAATCGCGCCTTCTCTTTCATCCAGGGTGGCCAGGAGGTAATGACCCAAAACCAACCGTTTGTCGAGAAATATGGCGTTTTTCAGAGCATGACGGGCCGAACTCCAATCTTTGCGTTGATCGTATACAAGCGCACTTAGAAAATACCCTTCGGTGGATACTTTGTCTTGCCGTAATAGGATCTTCAAACAATTATCGGCGTCTTCCAGCCTGCCTTGGTTGATAAAAATCCGCGCTTGATGAAGCAGCGCATCAATGGTGATTTGCACAGGCGGCGTATGGTTCGGTAGGCTTGAAGCCGGGCTTTTTGGCCATGGAGGTCGTTTGGATTGTAATGGCTCGGGGTGGTGGGTTGGATAGGATAGGTTCGTGGTACCGAGCTTTTCGGATTGCAGTTTGTTGTTGAAATTTGTATCGCTGGTTCGATTTTCCTGGTAGCGGAAAAAAAATGTTCCGTGGTGGTAGTCGGCCTGCCAGTTTTGGGTTGCGACGAATGATTCTGCGTGTCCCAGAAACAGGATTCCTCCGGTTTGAAGAGCGCTTGCAAAGAGATCCAAGACTTTTTGGATCGCCCCGGGAGATAAATAGATGAAAACATTGCGGCAGAAGATGACCGCCACCGAGTTTTTCTCGATGTGATCCGGTAGCTTGCTGGAGACCAGGTTGTGATGTCGAAATTGCACTGTTTGGGTGAGTTGGTTGTCGATGATCCAGTGTTTGTCTCTATCCTGCGTGAAGAAGTCTTGGCGCCAGCGGGTTTCCAAATGGCGAAGCGACCAATTGCTGTAACGCCCGAGCTTTGCACGGGTGAGAAAATTCGGATTGATGTCGGTTGCGATGATCCGCACCCGATTGGGCCAAAATGCTGGAGCGTACTTTTTCACACACATGGCGATCGAATAAGCTTCCTCGCCGGATGCGCATCCCGCGCTCCAAAATACCAGCGGTGAGCCGGGCGGGATTGTATGAATCATCCCGGGAAGCACGAGCGACCGTAAGGCCTCGAATTGTGCCTGGTTTCTCATGAAATAGGTTTCACCCACGGTAAGGGCCGATACCAGCTTGGTCCAGATTCCGTTATGGTTTCCATTCAAGAGATGCTGGATGTTGTCAGTGACATCAACTCCGAGAGACGGCAAAATGCGATTGAGCTTGGCTTCCAATATGGGCAACTGGGAGTCGGGAAAAACGAACCCACACTCGGCCTCCAAGCGACCCCGCATTGTCCGCAGCCATGACTGATGATCCATACTCGTCATGCTTTCTCCCGACCACCTTGTATTTCCTTGAGCAGCTCCTCCAGGGAGTCGAGATTGTTCTCTACGAGCAGCCTGCCCGGATCGAGCAGAATCACGGCTTGTTGGTCGATGTTTGCGATAAAGTGAACGAATTTCGGTATGGAAGCGAGCTGAGCGGCCGAATCCAAGTCGGATTCGGTGATCCTGATGACCCCTTCCGGTTGATCCGCCACCAGCGCATACATACGCTGGTTGTCTTTGGCGATGACCAAAAACCTATCGGTCGTAAGAGGTTTTATTCTCTCGAAAAAAGCCTGACCTGGATCCAGCACCGGGATTAGACGACCGCGGTAGGAGATGGTGCCCCGTACGGATGGGGGCGCTGCGGGCAAAGGTGTCACCAACACCATAGGTGTGACTTCGATGGTCGACTCGATCGGCAAAGCGACAAATATTTCTTCAATCCTAAATGTCAGCGTATTGAGAGGCAGGGTAGGTCTGCCGATCTCGAGGGGTTGAGATACGATCGCCTGTTTGATGGCTTGAATTTCCTGTTCGAGCGCCTTGATTCGGTCTCGTTGGCTGTCAAACCGATTGCTCATGCAGGTTCACCCGGGTGGTTTTTGCAAAAAACGATTTTTGTAAACCTTATTGGATATACAATCATTGGTATTACATGGATATTTGTCATGGTCTTTGCAGCAGGACAAAATGGATGCAATCGGGACCGAGTGGATGTCTTATCTCGCCAAAGGTATCTTTTCATTGGTTTTACCGTTTTTAAGCATGGAATAAAGTTGGGATGATTTGATGGCCAAGCCCGCGTGGATTTCCAAAAGATCGAGCAGATCCATATCCATTGACTCGAGTCGGCCTTGTTTCTGTGCCAATATTTTGTATATGATCAACATCCCGATGAGCTCCTCCATCGCCCGCAGGGGAATGACTGCTACGGGATGATCGAAATCTGATTCTGCGGGCGACGGGTTGAGTATCATTTTTCCGCCGGATGGGATGTTGCCAAGCAGGACGTCCGTTGACGAGATTTCCTCGAGGTTCGGGTTGTCTTCCAGGCATTTTCCGGTTGCAAGCACAAACGAGTTTCTCATGGTACTGTACAGATATATTCCGAAACACTCGCAACCTATCAAATTGATGATCACTTCCGAAATAGATTGCATGACATGATCGTATTCGAAGCTGGAATGCAGCAAAAAACTGGTGACGTACAATGAGGCCAGATTGGAATTTCGTTTTTCGGCCTCCCGGCATTTGTCGGCGAGTTGAAGATTTTCGGCCTGCATCTGCTGCATGGTTTTGCGGAGATCTTCAATTTCGGCCTGCGAGTGTGGTGATCCGCCATTTGCCAAGATGTTCGATTTTCTTTGTAAGTCTTTGATTCTCTTTTTCTTTTGTGTCGATATGTCGTTGTCCTGCATGGGATTACCTCTTCGATAAATGTCGAGTCCGCTTGTTCCTCATGTGGGCCGTGTCAAGCTTGTATATGTATTGGTTCTCGTTTGTATATCGACACAATTCGGCAATTGTTGAAGGAGCATGCTTGGGTTTTCCTCTAATATTATTCGTAGCAACTCTTTTCGGATGCAGGCACCCGAATCGTTATTTAGGTTTTGGTGGTGCTCGTCTCACACATCTCATTTACTCAGCAGCCGGCGGATTTTGCTCATGAGATCCGATTTGTCCACCGGTTTGGTGACATAGGCATCGCAACCGGCTAACACGGCGGCGACTTTTTGTCGGCTTTCGCCCATAGTTGTCACCATGATGACGGGTATGTGCTTGGTAAGCTTGTCGTCCTTGATCTTTCTACAACATTCCAACCCGTCCATGTTGGGCATGACCATGTCCATGAGTATGATATCCGGAGGCGTGGCGCCGAGACATTTGGCTAGAGCTTGAATGCCGTCTGCGGCTTCGTCCAACTCGAATCCTTCTCCCTGTAATATGGTTTTTAAAAACATGCGCATACTGCCCATGTCGTCTACAATGAGAATTCTATTCTTCACTTGGATGGCCTCCTGGGGTGGCTGTCGTATGAGATTCGACTTTTTCTAGCCTGAGTTGGCGTGGTTCGGCTTTCATTTTTCTTCCAATTTGTAATGCGAAACCAATGATTCCAACTCGCGTGCGATTTGGTTCAAGGTTTCACTGCCCTGTTCGACTTGCTGGCTGGTGGTCATGTTTTCCGAGGCCGCTTGGTTGATACCTTCCATCGCCAAGGCCACTTGTTCGACCGAAACCACCTGCTCGTTGGCGCTGATGGCAATCTGTTGGGCCGAGGTTGCAAAGTTGGTGATGTTTTGTGCGAGTTGTTTAATTACTCCCCCGGTATGATCGATGCTCACGACGCCGCTTTCGATGCATTCTTTTCCGGTTTGTACGGCCTGGTAGACTGCTTCTATGGCGTTTTTGATGCTGCTTAGGGTTGTGCGCACCTGTGCGGTGGCCTCTTTGGATCGGGTCGCCAGGTTCTTGACTTCTTGCGCTACCACGGCGAATCCCATGCCGGCTTCGCCTGCCTTGGCGGCCTCGATCGATGCGTTGACCGCGAGCAGCTTGGATTGTTCGGCCACTTCGTTGACCATGGAGATGATTTCTCCGACCTCGCTTACCTGGGATCGCAAATCATTGATACCCGAGGAAATGATTCCGACCTGCTCGCGGGTGCGGTTGATTTCTTGCGTGGAGCCTTCCACCGCGCGCAGGCCTTCTTCGGATATTTTTACCGAAGCTCCCGATTTATCGACAATTTGGTTGGCAGAGTCCTTGGTCGCAATGCCGGTATGTTTCATCTCTTCGATGGTGGTGGAGGTTTCGGTGATGGCCGAGGCTTGCTCGCTGGCGGCTGCGGCGAGCTGCGAGGTGGCGCTTGAGACATCCGCCGAGCTGGTAAGCAGCTTGGCGGCGGTCTGCTTGATGGCGCCTACTTGACGGCGCAGGGCTTGCGCCATTTGGTCGATGGATTGGCTGAGTCGGGCGAACTCGTTGCTGCCGTCCAGCTTGATGGATTTATCACCGAGATCGCCCGAAGCCAAACTATGGCTCAGCTCGGTAAGTTCGCCCAGTGTCGAGGATGCTCGAGAAATGTTGCCAAGCACATAGTAGGAGAGCAATCCGAGCAATACCAAAAACACGGCCGTTACCCAGATCGAAAGTCTTTTGGATGCCCGCAGGCTCTCTGCGGCTGCTTCGAATGCTTGGGCCATGTCTTTGCGATCTGATGCAGTGATTTGCTCGAGCTCTGTGCGAATGGTGTTGTAGCTCGCCTGCATCGACTCGAGCAGATTGACGAAATTTTCTCCCTCGAGGGTGCCGCCTTCCTGGCTTTTTTGCTCGGCGACGATCATGCGCTTGCTTACCTTGAGTGAAAGGTTGAAATACGCGCCGAATTCTTTGGAAAGTTTTTCCAGCTTTTTTTTGTCCCGGACGGGATTTTCCTCGGCATCTTTGATGAGATTTTGAAACTTGTCATGCAAGGCGGTTGTCGAGTGCAGCGCATCGTTGTCGGCGGCCGCCACCGCGTCTTGAAGGCTGCGTTGGGTCTGAGCCAAGGTTTCTTCCAGATCGCGGCTTAGTTGCAACGAAGGAAAGTATCCTTTCTCTATCCGGGTGAGATAGGTCTGGTTTTCGTTGCCTTTCCAGATTGATTGGAGGATGATGAGGACATATCCAATCGAGGCAAGCACTGGAATCATTGCAATGACGTAACCGATTCGGATATTTTTGAACATGATTGAAATTTGCCTCCCTGCCGTGAATCACAAACATTCGCAGGCGGATGGTTGTAACGCCGGTTAGTCTTTGATTTCCAACTCCTTGGCGCGCCCCAGCTTGGCCTCCGGGCTCACGTAACCGATGGCTCCAGGATGGGACAGTACGTAGTGGATGACCTGGTTGTCGGTGTTTTTCATGGGTGGCGGCACCTTGCGGCCGGAATAAATTTGTTGTTGCCAGTAGCTTCGCACTGCCGAGATGGATTTCTTGTGGATCTCTTTGGTAAAGATCGTGCGTACGCTCGAGGCATAGTCGAGGTCCACCGGGTCGACACTCTGACCGTGATCCCAACTGGTGACCTTTTTTAGAAACAGCCGGGATACGAAACCCTTGGATATCGAGTTTTCCGGGTTGTCCGGATGGACGATAATCTTGTAATCGATCGATTGCGCGGTTGCATACAGTCCGCAAACCAACGTGAGGGTCATTGCTACGAAACATGCACGCGTTTTCATGAGTTTTCTCCCGAGACCGGCTTAAAAGCTGAAAGCCGTGCCGAAAAACAGTACATGGGTGTTGTCGGTCAAATCTCCGGCCTCAATCACCTCGCCCAAAGTATCGAGTGAGGGATGGGCGTAGCGGTTTCCAATGATGTAATGATAAGATAGCTTGAGGATGAAGCTCAGGTTGAAAATGTAATTGATGCCCACGGCGATTTCTTGGTGATCGAACAACGACGTCGGTATGTCTTCGATGTCTTCTTCCTCGAATTTGCTCATACCGTACATCCCGGCAAATTGCAGCCACTCGATCGGTTTGTAGCTTGCTTCCAGGTAAAACGAGTTCATGGTCTCTTCGACTTCTCCATCTGCGATCTCCATCAAACGGGTGTATTCGCCGCGTATGGTCAAGGATTGCCATGCATATTCCAGATAGGCGCCCAGGCAGATGCGCCGGGCGTCTTCATCCGGGACTTCGCCGGTAAACCCGGATACACCCAACAAGAGCCCGCCCATGGGCGGCTCCAGTGTGACTCTGGCGCCTAACGTGTTGATGGTGTCTTCGTTGAGCTCGATCTCTTCTTCTTCCGATTGGGCTTCTTCGAGACCATCCCAGGATCGATATTCCGGAATGTCCATATCTCCGAAATACAGATCATACGATAGACCCCACCCGCTGTTTGTGTACACCGAGCCGGTCAAGCCGATGCCCCTATAAAATTCGGCGATGACTCCGCCCGGACCATAGACCGCAGTGGGCAGCATGACGAAAGGTCTGAGGGTGCCGACCTGAAAAGTTTCCGAGTACAGACTGAAAGGGTGTTTGGGCTGGCCGAGCCTCAGCTTGGACGCCCAGATGCCGTCATCGGTCAGTTTGCCGCTGCTGTCGGCAAAGCCGGTTAAAACAAGAAAATCGAGGTGCCGCGTGAATTCATTCCACAGCGCGCTGCGAGCCTCTTCAAGGCGGTCCGAAACC
>JBFFBT010000092.1:0-18857 GCA_041560255.1 Myxococcota bacterium
CAGCTTCGAACAACTCGTCCCGCACGGGCTCATAAACCACCCCGAGCACGATTTTTGCGTCCCGTGACAAAGCAATGGAGGTGCAAAATGCCGGGTAGCCATGGGTAAAATTTGTGGTGCCGTCCAGCGGATCGATGATCCAGTGCTCGCGAAGATCGGTTCTGTGCAAATCGGGTGCGCTTTCCTCGGCCAAAAAAGGAATGTGCGGAAACCGCTTCTCCAGACGCCCGATGATACGATCTTCACACTTGCGGTCCACCCGGGTGACCAGGTTGTAGCGGCCCTTGTAATCGATGTGGTGTTTGTACATGAGGTTTTTCAATTGAATACGTCCGGCTTCCCGGGCGGCGGCTCTTACTTCGGCGAGCAAGCTTTCTTCGACCGATTCCATTTTCGTATCCTCATCGCTATCGTGATAAAAAAGACAAACCATACGGAAAAATCAGTGGATTGGAAATATATGTGATGGCCGCAGCCAAAATCGGTTTGATCGGGTGGTTTGTACTCCGGATCCAAAGACAATTGAAAATCGATGCTGATATCGGCCTCGAGCGAAAAAGCTTCGACCACCTGTGGGAGAAAACCATCGCGCGCGGCCCCTGCTTGAAAAGGGCCGTCTGTGGCTCTGATGCCGGAAAAAGCATATCTGCCCTGAGAGTTGGTATAGGTCGTATAGCGTGCCAACCCGCTCGGGGACCACAGGCTTACCCGGCTGCCTTCAAGATCATCAACGGCGGGGTTGTCGTGAAGATCGACCCGGCCGGATACCGAGAACCGAGGATCGTTTGGATCCGGCAATTCGTTGAGGACAAAGCCGACCTCGATGTCTCCAGCGACCACAACGTCCAAGCGGGTTGCAGGGTGGTATCCATCGCGCGATGCGGTAAACGACAGTGGGCCTGCGGGTACTTCTATTAGGATTGCATTACCGCCCTTGTCGGTTTGGGTGCTGAGCGCAGGGACTTGTCCATTGATTGTTATCACAGTGCCGCTTTTATCCAGAGGGTTGTCACGCAAGCCCACTCTGGCTCGGACGGAAAAACCGCCTGCCGAGGAGAGCTGGATATTGCGCTCAAACGTTTGCGGCTCGGTCTCGCTCTCGACTGTAACGCTTACGTCTTCGGCGCTTCCGGGAAGATGCCCAAAAGCCATTGCGTGGATCTGGTAATCTCCCTTGGCGAGGCCGGACATGACATAGCCGCCGTCGGCAGCGCTTATAGCCAGTGCCCGTACGCTGCCATATCGCAGCGCTCTTACGATCACATCGGCGCATGGGACTGTGTCGCAAGTGATTTCCCCCCAAACTCTTGCGTGATCGGCCTCGGGAGATCTCAAGTCAATATCAACCCTGCGCTCCCCTTCCACGACGACCCAATTCTCCTGAGCTCCCAAATACTGTTTGTGGTGGCAGCTTATCCGGTAGGTGCCTGCAGGAATGTCTGAAATCAAATAATGACCGGATGCGTCCGATGAGGCCGAATATCGGGTGCCATGAACCACGATCTTGGCATCCGTGACGGGGTCCTCCGTCCCCGAGACGGTGATCCGACCCTGCAACCTAGCTACCTGAGCCGATGCCGAGGTAAACAATACGATCCAAACCAGGTTGATGCAATCTCTCCTCATATCTTTCAAATAACATAAATCCGCTTGAAAAGTCGACTCTTTGGAGCGTATCGGAGTACATAGATGGACGCGGTGTCACTACGTTGATTGTAAGGTAGTGCCCGTCTCAAAATCCCGTTTTTTGAAACTTCGCAAAGGTGCAGTTTGTTGTTATGGAGTACGAAATTTCGATAATCTCCGTATGAAAAAAATGGCTGCAACTGCGGCGCACAGGCAGCCTGCCAGGGTCGCAGTGGTAAGATCGAGACCGAAGCCTTGATCAAAGCTCAGGATGAAGGTAACCGTCATGACGGTCATAAAAACTGCCGGTACAGCCGCAAAAAGCCAGTATCTGCCTTGTTTGGCCAGGTAGACCGAGCCGGTCCACAAGGTGATGGCGGCCAAAGCCTGGTTGGCCCAACCGAAGTACCTCCAGATGATCCCGAAGGACACAAACTGCAGGAGCACGGATAAACCAAACATGGGAAACGCAATCCGGTAGCGGTTCAAAACGCGTTTTTGGTCGAGCTTGAGGTAGTCCGATACGGTCAACCGCGCCACGCGGAAAGCGGTGTCTCCAGACGTGATCGGAAGCACCACCACGCCCAGGATTGCCAGAATGCCTCCCCAAAACCCCATGGTGTCTGTGCAAATGGTGTGCACGACGCCTGCCGGACCGATGGATTTTAGGGCCGAAGACAAGGAAGCCGCATCTTGATAATAACCCTGAGAGACCGAGGCCCAGATCAATGCGATCAAAGCCTCGGTGATCATGGCGCCATAGAAAACCAAACGCATATGGCCCTCGGTTTTCAGGCAGCGGGCCATCATGGGGCTTTGGGTTGCATGAAAGCCGCTTATGGCTCCACAACTTACAGTAATAAACATGACCGGCCAAGCCGGAATCTGCAAGGGATGCGGGTTGCTCAAGTTAAATTCGGGCGCCTGCAGATCGTCGAACAAGGTGTGCAGGCCGAGTCCTATCACCATCACCAGCAATGCGACAGCGAACAGGGGGTAAATGCGGCCGATGATCTTGTCTACGGGAAGCAAGGTGGCAACCAGATAATATATGTATATGCCTGCCATGATGATAACGAGCCAAATTCGTTCTAATTTTTCGTAATCCACCCCATCGGCGGAGTCGGTATACATCCAATCAACCAGCGTTTTTGCCGGTAAAAGGCCGGCCATCAGCTCGGCGGGCGCCTTGACAAAGACCGTACCCACCAGCACCATCAACAAAAGGATGAAACCTGCGGCGAAATGCCGGGCGGTGTTGCCCAGGTGCAGCCCAATCAAGTCCGGCAGTCCCGCACCCTGAGCGCGCACCGACATGACACCGGACAAAAAATCGTGCACCGCTCCACCCAAGACGGATCCCAAAACCACCCAGAGAAAAACAGAAGGTCCCCACAATGCACCCATAATAGGGCCGAAAACCGGACCTAACCCTGCAATATTGAGTAGTTGCACAAGATATACCCGCCAGGTAGGCAAATCGATGTAGTCGACACCATCGGCGTTGGTCACGCTAGGCATGGGGCGTCGGGCATCCGGTCGTACTGCTTTTTGCAGCCAACCGCCGTAAACCAAGTATCCAAGCGCCAACGAAGAGATTCCGATAATAAAAACAAGCATTTCTAACTTCTCCAGTGCACAGTGCAAAAGTGTAGCGCGAACGACGCCCAGGATCAATACGGGATGAAATCCATATTTTTTGGACTGTAGACGAAATCGGGGGTGGGTGCGCGCATGATTCGGTTTGTGTTTTTCTTGTTTCGAGATTAGAATACCACAAGGTTTGCCATATATATGTGAGATGGTATGGGTTGGAAAATCTACGTTTTGCGGTGGACGATGGTTATCTTTGATGGGAAAACCGATTGGTTTGACTTGGGGTGATTTGAAAATATTTGATTTTTATAAATAAATTTGTTTCAGAACAAGGGACGAAAGTCGATGACAGGCAGAAGGCGGGTAGGTATTCTGGGTTGGGTCCGGCGGATTCTTTCGTTGATCCTATTGGGTATTGTGGGTGCCGGCGGTTGGTGGTTTTTCCAGTATCAGCGCGAAACCGAGGTGTTGCGGCAAATCATTACGCGTTTGACCGCCGAAGAAAGAATCGCGGATGTCTGGGTGGACGATTATGTTGTCGGAAATGAAGGGAAACCAAAAAAAATCAGACTCAAAGTGTTAGAGTATTCCTCTGATGGAAAACCGCTCGCTCCTGTGTATTGTGATTTTTCTCTCAATGACGTGATTCATTTCGAGGCGTTGGTCATTCGGCTCAACGATGATTTGATCACGGAGGGAAAAGGTAAAAGCGTGTATTTGTTTCGCCGGGCCTTTGCGCTCGATGAGAAGGGAAATACCTACGAGAGTTGCGACCTGAACTCACCCATGGAGGTGCCGGGGGGATATCGGCTCGGTCTTACCGAGCGAAAGCTGTCGAAGATCGAAAAAGACTATTGGCGGTCATTTTGGTCTTTTGCCTTGGATGAAAAACGAAGAAGGGACGCAGGAATAAAAACAGCTCAGATCGAAGCTCCGGCCACCCGATTTATACCCGATAAGATTTACCGGCTGATCTTGGAACATGACGGGGGTATGCGTATCCAAGTAAGCAAAGTGCCTGAAATTTTGAAGGGTGAGCACGTCAAGATGCATACACCCGGGCCATCTGGGGAGTAAAGAGGAAGGCGATTCGGGGCGGTGTCTGGATTGCATGTTCGGTTGGCGCCGGGGTTTCGATCTCAATGTGTCGCAGGATGGTTGGTGAGGTCGTGCAAAGGATCGATGCCAAGGGAAAGGTTTCCGGACGTACGCTGTTTCCATCGGATCTTTGGATGGATGGTATGTTATGGGTCGAAGTGGTGCGAAGCGTAGTTCCCCATGCAAAAATTAAATCCATCGATGTAAGCCGAGCCGAAGCGGCAGAAGGTGTAGCGCGGGTGCTTACTGCAAATGATGTGCCCGGGCTGAACGCCTTTGGGATTCAGGTCCAGGATATGCCTGTGCTATGTAAGGATTTTGTGCGTTATGCGGGAGACGCTGTGGCGCTGGTGGGCGCCGGCAGCAAAGAGCAAGCGCGCCGCGCGGCTTCGATGGTCAAGGTGGATCTTATCGAGCTCGAGCCGGTATGGGATCCCGAGCTCGCCATGTCGCCTGCATGTAAACCGTTGCATCCGGGAGGCAATGTTTTACATGCAAGGCATTTTCACAAAGGTGATTGCGGGCTTGGTTTTCAAAAAGCAGAAAGGGTGTTCGAACAGGTTTACCAAGCTCAGATGATGGATCATGCCTTTTTGGAGACGGAGGCGGGTCTTTGTTATTACGATGAGGACGGGTTGTTGACGGTAGAGTCATGCGGGCAATCGGTATTTCGGGATCGCCTGCAGATTGCGCGTGCGTTGGGGCTGCCGTTGGAGCAAGTCAGGGTGAAATCGCCGGCTCTGGGTGGTGGATTTGGGGGAAAAGACGAAATTACGGTTCAAATTTATCTCGCGTTGATGACCTATCATACCAAAAGGCCCTCAAAAATTGTGTTGGACCGGGTGCAATCGATGCTTTCACATACCAAACGGCATCCGGTGAAAATGTATTACAAAACGGGGGTCACAAAATCAGGAAAGCTCACGGCCTTGCAGGCCCGCATCATCGCGGATACCGGGGCGTACGCATCATTGGGTCCTGCGGTTCTCGATGTGATGGTGGAGCATGCAGCCGGTCCGTATTTCGTGCCCAATGTGAAAATCGACGCTTTTTCCGTGTATACCAACAATGGATTTTCAGGCGCTTTTCGGGGATTTGGATGCACCCAGGCAGCATTCGCCATGGAGAGCCAGATGGGTGTGATGGCCAGAGCATTAAGGATGGATCCATTGAAATTCCGCCTGCAAAATGTGCTTCACCAAAATGATACGGCCTGTTTGGGAAACCGCATGGAGATGGAAGTGGGAGCTGAGCAGACCCTGCAGGCAGCCAGGGCGGGCAGGCTGTACTCCCAAAGGCGAAGACTGCGTAAAAACCGCACCGGATTGAATCCTTACAAAGCCGCAAGCATGAAAAAAGGTGTAGGGGTGGCTTGTACCATGAAGAGTTGCGGGTTGGGAGCGGGTGTGATCGACCAGGCGGGTGTGCGCTTGAGGTTGCATCCGGATGGCCGAATCACTGTAAGCATAAGCACCACTGAAATGGGACAGGGTTGCCACAGCGTTTTTCAGAACATGGTTGCAAGCAGGTTTGACTTGCCCGCCGAGAAGATCACCTTGGTAAGCTCCGATACCTTGCTCGCGCCGGATTCGGGTCCCACCAGCGCTTCCCGATCGACATTCGCCGTGGGCCGCGCCCTCATGCTGGCTGCGGATAAGCTGGAGTCCTGCCTGTTTGGATTAGCGAGGCGGGATGCTGCGGATGCCTGCGAGCATATCGCATTGCGCGGTCATGTTTTTGAGATTGGTAATGAACAGATAGAGCTTGAAGCATTACTGGAAGATCAATCTGTGGTCGCGGATGCGGTTTTCCCCATGCCCGAAGCCGAAGTTACCATGACCGAGGGCATGCCTCATCGGGTTTTCAGTTACGCCACCCATGTGTGTTTGGTGCAGGTTGACACCATGACTGGAGAGGTGACGCTCGAAGCGATCGAAGCGTATCTCGAGTGCGGCAACGTGGTCGACATGCCGGGGTTGGAGGGGCAAAGCGAAGGAGGTATAGCCCAAGGCCTGGGATATGCACTGTTTGAAGAAGTGTTGCTCGACCGAGGTCGGTTTGTCACCACAAACTTCGACAGGTATGTATTGCCGTCGAGCTTGGATGTGCCCGAGTCGATCCGCACCGTAGCGGTGATGCGCGGGGAAGTACCATCTCCGCACGACGCGAAAGGCGCCGGCGAAATTGTGACCGTAGGGGTGGCTCCTGCCATCATCAATGCCATCGAGGATGCCCTCGGAATTCGATTTTACACATTGCCCGTGCGACCCGAGCATATTCTCAATGTCCTGGAGGCAGATCGAGAATGAAACCGACCGTGTATCTCAAGATCAACGGTGTGGTGATTCCTGTCGAGGTTGATGTCGATGAGAGGTTGGTGGATACTCTTCGAGAGAGGGTCGGGCTGACCGGTACAAAAGAGGGTTGTCGCATCGGAGAATGCGGTGCTTGTTCGGTTCTGATGGATGGTAAGTTGGTGGCTTCCTGTTTGGTGTTGACGGTGGCCGCCGAAGGAGCGCAGATCACCACGGTGGAAGGACTCGAGTCTGCAGGCGGTTTGAATGATCTGCAAAAAGCGTTTGTCGAACAGAACGCGGTTCAATGTGGTTATTGCACTCCGGGTATGGTGATGGCATCGACTCACTTGTTGTCGCGTTATCGCAGGCCGACCACGAAACAGATTCGGGAAGGTTTAAGCGGAAATATTTGCCGATGCACCGGATATGTAAGGATTGTATCCGCCGTTCGTAAAACCGCTTTCAGGCGGGCCAAACGGCGAGACGGGAGGTAGATAAAGATGGAACCTGTGACCACGGATGGTTTGCGTTATATTTCAAAAGAGATTCTCGAACTCATTGAAAGGCGGGAAGAAGGTGTGTTCGTTTTGATCATACGTTCGAGCGGCTCGGCGCCCGGTAAGGTGGGAGCCAAGATGGTGGTGTTGCCGGATGGCAACATCCGCGGTACGGTAGGGGGCGGCGTTTTGGAGGCCCGGGTGATTGCGGACGCGCTCAGAGCCATGGAGGACGGAAAAGGTCCCCGCCAGATAGAATACAAGTTGGATGAGTTGGGTATGACCTGTGGTGGTCAGGTTGGATTGTATCTCGAACCGCTCGAATCGCCCAAGCGGATTATTCTATTTGGTGGAGGCCATGTTGCATCAGCGCTCTCACGCGTACTCGAGACCCTGGATGTCTCCATTACGGTGGTTGACGAAAGGGAAGAGTGGGCCAACCGGGACAGGTTTCCCGGCGCAGATGAGATCATCAACCGATCTTTTACGCAGGTGCTTTCCGAGCATCCGCCCGGATCCAAGGATCATGTCATCATCGTCACGCGCGGGCATGAGCACGATTATCAAGTATTGGAGGGTTGTGTAGAAAGACGCCCGGCCTACCTGGGCATGATCGGCAGCAAGCGCAAAGCGCACAAAGTCCTTGAGAGATTACGGGAGAAGGGGGTCGCCGAAGATCTCATTCGAGACATACACACACCCATCGGATTGGAGATCGGTGCGGTGACACCCGCGGAAATCGCCGTATCGATTGTTGCCGAGCTGATAAAGATATGGAGAGTTCCTCGCGGCGGAGAGCTTGAATAGATATTGACGCCCTTGACCGATAAGGTGCAATGAAATGTTGCATTATATGAAGTTCAAATCGTTGGAGGATGTATGCGAGACTTTGCATGAAGAAGGTAATAGCTGTGTGGTGTTGGCAGGTGGAACGGATTTGCTGGTCCGCCCGCATCCTTTTGAAGGTAAACGTTTGGTGCTGGATATCACCCGGATCGAGGCTTTAAGACACATCAAGTCGGATGGGCTTGATTGGGTGGTGGTGGGGGCGGCGGCGACCCATCAAGAGATCGCCGACAATCGAATGATCTCGAGAAGGGCCCACGTGTTGGGTCTGGCGAGCCGATCGATTGGATCGTATCAAATTCGCAATCGTGCGACTCTGGGTGGAAATCTGGCAAATGCTTCTCCGGCGGCCGATACTTTACCGGCTTTGGTGTGCCTGGATGCGCAGGTCGAGATTGTATCTAAAGATCAAATAAGATCTGTCGATGTGTCGCGCTTGTTTTCGGGACCGGGAGCGATTTGCATCGAACCACATGAGTTGATTTTTGCAGTGAGGATTCCGGTTCACTCGGGTCGCGGGGTTGCGTTTTTCAAGAAAATCGGACAACGCAAAGGTATGTCGTGTGCGAAAGCCTCGGTGGCTTTTTGTGCCACCCGCCACGCAGACGGTAGGCTTACCAACGTACGTATGGCTTTGGGGGCTGTGGCGCCCACCGTTGTGGAAGCCAAAGAGGCCGAACAAGTGTTGGAAGGCCGGGTGTTGACGCTCGATCTGGTGCAGGCAGCGGCCGAAGCCTGCCAGGCGCCCGCCTGCCCCATCGATGATACCCGATCCACGATGTGGTATCGAAAGCGGATGGTGAGCGCTTTGGCCGCCGAAGGTTTGCACGAGGTTTTCCATCATATTCAAAAGTTTCGGGGATAAGAACGGTGCACGGGGATATTGAGAGCGTTCTCGGAGTGGTGTTGGCCGGTGGTAGGTCTGAAAGGATGGGTAGTCCCAAAGCTTTGCTTCGGTGCGGATCGAAAACATTTTTGGACACTTTAGCGGACGGGTTGGTTTTGGGTGGATGTCGGCCGGTCGTGGCGGTTATCTCTGAACCCATACGGATGGCCGTGCTGAAAGAATGCAGATTGGAGGGTATCGAGGTGGTTGTAAACCCCAATCCAGAATTGGGACCCATATCGTCGTTACGATGTGCTTTAGGAGTACATCCGCAAACCTCTGGTGTGATATGGGTTTTGGTGGATCAGGGTCGAGTGGGTGTGGATACCATACGATCTACGCGTGAAGCTTTGAAAAAATACGACACAGTGGTGACTCGGTATCGATCGGTAGCGGGACATCCGACCGGTTTTTCGAAAAAGATCTTCGCTCGGTTGTTTTCACCCGAGGCCGATCAAGGAGCCCGGGGGATTGTTGACCAGGAGCAAGGATCCGATCGGGTAGGTTACTTGGATGTGGATGATCCCGCGGTGATCCGAAACATCAATACCCGGCGGCAATATGAGGAGTTTGTTCGCGGTCTTAGAGGGTGATGCCTGACGAATGTATGGATGATGACGAGCCACCGATCCAATCCCCCCACGTATGATGAACGACTTCCCATGCGAAAACCGATGGTGCCGCTGGTGTTGTTTTTTGCCGGTGGAATCGGATTACGGGAGTATTTGGGTCCGTTGGAGTGGTTGTATTGGCTCTTGGTAGGGATGTCGATTGCCTTGGCGGTGGTTTTAGCGCTTAAAAAATCGGTACCTTTTTTCCGGTTTTTGCTTTGGAGTGCGGCTTTTGTCGGGTTGGGATTATTGCGAGGGGGTGGATGGGTCGAATCCGGATCTCCGCCGACCTCGGAAAGGGTGGTCGTGACGGGGGTTGCGCGATCGGGATGGCAGCGCTTTGATTCGATGTGCAGGTTCGATATGCGGGCGGAGTCCTACCGACATCCGGGTAGTTCCGATAATTTTATCGATGCGGTGCTACGGGTCACCGTATGGAAAAATCCTGAAGCCAAGATCGAGTGTCCTTTGATTCTTCCGGGGGATCGCCTGTCGGTGTGGGTGCGGATGAAACCGCCGCACTCAAGTCGCAATCCGGGTGTTTCGGATAGGCTCGCTCGATTGCGCCGAGAAAAAGTAGACTGGCTCGCGACGGCCGGAGGTTGTGAAACCATATGGGTAGAGGAGAGCACACCTCGATTTTCGCTTCGCAGGATGAGCGAAGGGCTGCGGGATAAGATTTTAGATGCCGTTGAAAGCTATCCGGCGTCGGAGGCTTCCAAGGGTATCGTAGCGGCCTTGAGCGTGGGGGAGCGGGGATTGTTGCCCCAAACGGTCAAAGACAGTTTTCAATCCACCGGGCTCATGCATTTGTTGGCCATATCTGGTTTGCATGTCGGCTTGGTTGCACTTGGGATGTATTTACTATTTTGTAGAATGTTGATGCTGTGGCCCGCTTGGAGACCCCATTGGGATGTGCGCAAGGTGGCCGGCCTGATGGTCATCCCGGTGGTGATCTTCTACACTCTTTTGGCGGGGGCCGCGCTTCCGGCTGTTCGGGCGTGTGTCATGGCCGTGGTATTCCTTTCGGCCCTGGTGCTCGAGAGAGATACGGATCCGCTCCAAACCCTGGCGGCCTCGGCCATGATAATTCTCATAGCTTGGCCTCAATCGTTGTTCGAAGTTTCTTTTTGGTTGAGCTTTTCGGCGGTGTTTTTCATCGTCATCGGAGTGCCGCGGTTTGCCAAAGCGGTTGGATTGCGAGATTTGAGGCAGTATTCCGACAAACCTCGGCATATTCGATGGGGCGTGCGGTTGGGGTACATGTTTTTGGTTTCGGTAGCCGCCACCTTGGGTACGGCTCCTTGGGTGGTGAAGTACTTCAACCAGCTGAGCTTGATCGGGCCTTTCATCAACCTCATCGCGATTCCATTGGTTTGTTGGGTAATAGTGCCGCTTGGGTTGTTGGCGGCGGTGTTTGTCCTTGTGAGTGATTGGTTGGTGAATGGGGTGATCGGACTCAACCTATGGATAGCAGATTGGTTGTCGGCCGCGATATCCGAGTTGGGTGCTTGGTCTGGTGCAAATATCATTCTGTCCATGCCTGGTATGTTCGAATTGTGTGCTTGGCTTGCGGGGTTGGGTGCGTTGATCCTGGCGTTGCCCAAAGGAAACCTGCCCTCGGTGCAAGAGTGGTCGTTACGCCGGAAAGCGCGTTGGATTGCAGTTCTTTCCGGGTTGGTGTTGATGTCGATTTTTGGATGGAAGCAATACCAACATTGGACTTGGGATCACTTGCAGGTGACGTTTATCGATGTGCAACAAGGTGATGGTATTTTGGTGCGGTTTCCGAGTGGAAAGACTTTGCTCGTGGATGCCGGACAGGCCTGGGAGGGCAAAAGTGATACCGGCAGGTGGGTGGTCGCGCCGTTTCTCTGGGGACAGGGCATACGTCGCCTGGATTTTGTCGCAGTCACACACCGTGATTCGGATCATGCCGGCGGGTTGTGGTCGATTGTAAACATGTTCAAGCCCAAAGAGCTTTGGATCAATGCAAAGCTCGGTGATGTTCCTTTGACATCCAGGCTCGAACGGCTCGCACGAGATGTGGGAATCAAGATCAGGCAGCTTCGAATCCGAGATAAGGCGTATCGGGAAGATGGTTGTGAGGTGGATGTGGTGTGGCCTTCGAGAGAGGCTTTGGATTTGGGAGAAAACGAACGTTCGTTGGTGCTGAAAATCCATACCAGGCAGCATGCGGTGTTGCTGACGGGTGATTTGGAAGCTGAAGGTGAGCAGCGCCTGCTTGCGCAAAACCTGGACATCCGTTCGGATGTATTGAAAATCGGACATCACGGCAGCCGACAAGCCGCTGGCGATGAATTGCTGGAACGGGTCCGACCAAAAATCGCTGTGATTTCAGTAGGAGCACATAATCGGCATAATCTTCCACACCGCGAGTTGCTCGATAGGCTGATGGAAAAGCAGATTGAAATATACCGCACCGATCATCACGGGGCGATAACCGTGGATCTGCACGCAGGCGCAATCAAAGTAAGTCCCTGGGTAGTCGAGAATTGAAGCTGCCATGAAATCCACAACCCTCCCAGGTATGAAAACAAATATTGTTTTCGAACCCCAGGATGGTATAACAATACGATATACAAATCAGTCCAAGGAGGGATCGCGATGATATCTGGATCGAAAACAAAATTTGTACATTCAGCCCTGACGATTTGGTTGTGTTTGACTTTTGTAATTGTAGCGGCAAAGATTTTTTCGGGGTGTGGAAACAGCAGCGATACGCCGGATCGAAAAAAAGCTGTAACTGCGTTGCAGCTGGAGCTCGCGCCTGTAGAGCCGCAGGGTGGATACGATCCCGACGTTCATCCTGAGATCGAGATTTTTGTTGCGCCGTTCAATATTGCAGATGCCGTACAAGCCCAGTTGTACTTGACCGATGGTTCTTCGAAGTTGGATTTTCTGGTTTTGGATGCAAACTTGCGTGATGGAGTGCATGCTGAGCTCAATTTGGAAACTATTCCGGCCGGCCAGTACACCCTTGGGTTGGAGGTGGTGTTTGCAGATGGTGACATCGAGGTGGTAACCAAAGACATTCATACTCTGGGAGGTCTTCCCGGACCGTATTTCGTAGCGCCGGTTGATACCACCTTGCGAAACGGGACGGCATTGATAGAGGTGGATCAGTTTCATTCGACGGCCAACTGGAAGAAGGTTGAGTTTCTCTACAGCACAAATGGGATCGATTGGAACAGCTTGGGATCGGACTCGGATGGATCCGATGGTTGGTCTTTCAATTGGGATCTCTCCGCTGTCCCTCCAGGTGGATATTTCGTCATGGTTGCAGTGACGGACAAAAATGATCAACAGGTAAAAATCATTCGGGCGGTATCAAGAATATACGAAAGTCATATGTATGCCGATTTGCCGGAAGGACCGGTTTCTATGAATCATTATCTGCCGCTTGCAAGCGGTAGTCCGGTGGATCTTAGCCAGCCGGAGCCGCATGTGCCGATGTGGGATGGATTCGTGGTTGTGCAGGTAGACAGTGCGAAGCTGCCTTCGCCTGCCAAGGGCGCTATTCGGGTAACCCTTACCGCTGATTTGAAAGCCGACAACAAGCAAGTCGTCATGAGCACGGTTGAAGGGCAGGTGGATGAGCTCATACCGGTGCCCTTGGCGGGCTTGCCTGCGGGTAGTTATGATCTCATTGCGACGGTTTTCTACCTGGGGGAGGATCGATCCTATGATATCCGTTCGAATCTCATTACTGTAGTATCGGATGGGGATCCAACCAACATGATGGAAGATCAGGAGGATCGAACGGCCATGTTTCAGGAGCTGGTGCTCAATCAGCTCGAGCTCAATCAGCATGTGGCTATGTATGTCAACACGCGCAGTGGTGAGCCGGTGACCTTGAGCGGAGGGTGGAGGTCCGAACCCCAAAACGGGATCGATTTTCAATATCCAGTGATTGCGATAGAAGGACAAACCTCCATCGTATTGAATCTCATAGCGGACAATCCGGTGTCCGACGCCGTGTTGATCGAGTATTTTCGTTGGGATGATAACGGTAACCCCGTCAAGGTGGGCTCCAATTCGCAAGTCATCATCAACCAGAAGCAAGTCGCATTCGAAGCTGAAGACGTTTTTGGGACCAAAGACTTCATGGGTTTTCGAGTGACCCTGGGTTCGTCTGGGGCAAGCCTATACTGCAGCGCGCTCGCGCTTTGGGGAGATGATACGGGGTTGGTGTCCGCCATGGGTCTCGAATTGGGGCTGGGTAGACCGGTGTTTTATTTTACCAACTGGCAAGATATTACATTTAACGCGGGATATCCCGAATACCATTGGGAGAAGTCGGATCGGGTCACCAATCGGGTCAATCCGGCGCCTCCGGCGGATGCCATCGTGGTGTGGAAAGTCAAGAATGCGGACGGAAGCACCTGGACCCGAAGAGGCAGAGAGCTCCCCAAACACGCGTCCATTTTGGGAGGCCCCCACCATGTAAGGGCCGAAGTCACCTTTCCCGACGGGAGCACACGAGAGTATGGAAGCGAGCATTTCGTCCATAACCGTGAGACCGGTGCGTCCACCTCCAACGTGAGAGTTACCCACCGCCGGGAACCAGGCAGGATCTTGGCGGGCCCCCATGGACCGGGAGGGACCTTGACCTACACCCAGGGCACTTCCGTGACCCAATCGGTGGAAGTCAGCACAAGTATATCCGGTACCGTGGGAAATGCCGCGGTGGGAGAGATCGAAACCACGACCGGCGTCAAAGCGGGCCAATCGGTAACCAAATCCATCTCGGATTCGTTTTCACATGAAAACAGACCCGATACATGCGGACAATTGCGAGAGCGGCTCAATTACAAGGTTACCACCGGTACGGTGAAAAAGACCTTTAGTGACGGTACCGAGTTTACCGGCACATTCAATGTAACCCAACTCGAGTCAGTCGGTTATGCGTACGAAGAAGTAGATTGCGACTAGGCACGCTGCTCTGACGGGACATCTGCTCGATCAGGGGATGGGTTGGTCGGCGGCGGTTGGTTTTTCCGGCATATCCCTGATTTTCGTCATGCGAAACAAAGCGTGGGTACAGTCAGAATAAAGTGTTGTGATAACAATCGCCCTCAATGAATTGGGTTGCCGATCCCAATCTTTCAGCGCACGATGGATAGTTTGCAGATCGTAGTTTTGCGGGCAGAAAATACCTACCAGGTACTCCATACCGGTCGAATCGTCCAACTGTATGCCTTGCGGCAAAGGGTATTTTTGCCCGGTGGGTATATGGATGGATTGAGAGCCTTGCGTGGGTGCAAACCGCGTAACCCTACCGCTTTGTTCTAGGTTGAAAAGGGAAAAAAACGATTCTTTCGCCGTCTCGACATGAAAAACCAGCTGATCGCCCGCGTAGTACACTCCCCCGTTCTCGCCCGAAAATACGGTTTGATTTCTTTTTACCGTAACACCGAAACCGGGTGCGCCTTTCACCCGGTTGACACCGTTCGTGGATTGGTGATGTGCCGGGAGGGCCAGAACCACGACCAATACCAGGATGGTTGTGGCTGCTGGAGCTAAAATGAGAAAGCGCCGCAGCCAGAGGCGGTGCTTGTTTTTTCTTTGGGCGCCAAGCCGTTTTTCCATCTGAGTAGACAAAGCGGCCAGATCGAAGTCGGTGTTGAAAGCGGATATCGATTCTCTGCGCAAGCGAAGTTTTTGGGCGCACGAGGAGCAGTCCCGAAGATGCTTTGAGACCGCGCTTGACTGGTGTGGGTTGTTTTCGGATAGGAGGCAGTCCAGTTGGAAGTCACTGAGACATTCCGGTGAGGTTCTTCTGCGGAGCTTTTCGGGATCTCGGGACATGGCGCTCTCACAAATCCAGCACACTGGTCGCGCCCGGTGTGTTATATCGATCGCGAGGAGTGTGCTTCCAGTTTTTTCGACCCCCGAGCGGGCTGATTTGGGCGGATTTTTTTTTCATGGTTTTCACAATCATTTTTCTCGTCCGCCGGCTTTATTTTTCGAGAGAGATGCAGGCGGATGAAGGGATTTCTCATGATGTTCCAAGCCTGCAACGACGCTTCGGAATCGCTCCAGCAAATCGCCGACTTTTCTTCGCGAGCAACCCATCATCGTAGAGATTTCTTCTTGGGTCATATCATCGAAATAATAATAAATCGCAACCTGGGCTTGATCGGTGGGTACGCAATCCAGCAAGTTTGCGACAATATGCACGAGTTCGGGGTGGGGGCGATCCTCGGGATGCAGATCACGATAACGGGCAGATAGCAGCATGGCTCGTCTCTTGCGGTTTCTGATCTGATTGAGGCAAAGATTGGTCGTGACCGAATACAGCCAGGTCATCAAAGAGCTGTCACCTCGAAACGATTCTCCCTTGGTGAGTAGGGTGACAAACACCTCCTGCATGGCTTCCTGGGCTTCTTGCTCAGAACCGAGTATATTCAAAGCCCTTCGGTATACAGAAGGGCCGTATTGACGATAGAGCTGGTCGATGGAATACGGTTTCATATCTTCCATGGGTGAAACTGTTCGAAAACACATGTATTAAAGCACCAAGACATGAAATTTGCAAAAGCAAAAGGCTTATGCGAAGTTGCCTGGATCTCCGTTTTACGAAGCTGGCCGCCGGGCAAGAAATACATGTCCTTTTTTGCATTAGTCCGCAGGCACGTACAGCTTGAGATCGTCGAACCGGGCGCTGCCTTCGTAGTAGTTGATGTGCGGATCGCCGAAAAGGAAATAGTCCGGATAACCCGTGTCCTTGGGCCAGGTGTGGTACGACTTGCCGTTGAAAGTCTTGATTTGATCTTTGCTGTCGATGTCGTACTCCTGCGGGGTTTGGTTGTAGTGCCATACCACGGGATAGGTGCGAAACGATTTTGTATGGGTGTAGGTGCGCTGCCCCCCATAGTAAAAGCGCCCGGACACTGATAAAGTATAGCTTTCGAGGCTGCGCTCGATGACGAACAGGTAGGTCTCGTCGTCGAAATATTTGTCTGCAAAATACGCTCCATCCAGCAGCTTGCCGCCGTCTTGAGGGATGTAGGAATGCAGACCGTTTCCCACCCAGTCGTGGCCGAAATCTTCTCCGTTGAGCCAGATCATGCTCACGTACCGGGAACCGTCTTGCTCCAGTTGGTCTGTATTGGGATTGTATATGTAAGACCACTCATCGAAGTTGTTGTCGGTGTCCATGACCACCTTGCGGTGATGGTGCATGAGCACATTGTTGTGGGGGGCCGCGTTGGCAAAGTCGACGATGCACAAAAAGTACAAGCCGTTTTCATGGTACGCGTTGAGAGCTGTCGTGCTGCCGTCGGTAAAGCGCCAGGGATCACCGGTCTCGGTTTTTTCGTCGTATCCGTTGAAATGACCATTGTCATCCACCCAACCTCCGTTGTGCTTGCCTCCGAAATGAATGTCGCTGATGCTCAGTTCGATTCGATACCGGGGAGGCAAGGGGTAGGTGGAGCGAATGATCGCTCCATCGTAATGCCGGGTGGACAACAGTCTGGCCCGGCCGTCTTCGGACCAAAATTTTCCACCGCTTTCGGGAATCCCGTCATTGTCGCTGTCCCGGCCGTACAGCTCTACGGTAAGCCAAGCGTCCGTACCGTATTTGTAAGACTTACGGTACGAACGGAACGAGGCCAAAGCGGTCTTGAAGTCCTTGCCGCCCCGTTCGATGAAAAACTCTCCGTTGTCGTCAAACGGACCTACATGATACGGACCGCTGTCCGAATAGGTATCCTCTACCCACTCGGAAGGCTCGTCGAAGGCCGCGTCGAAGGTTTCGTGGTATTTGAGCACCCAGCCGGGGGGAGGCGTGGGGGTCGGCGTCGGCTCGGGCGTAGGTGTAGGAGTCGGATTGGGGTTGGGAGTCGGAGTCGGGGTCGGTTCGAGGACACCTCCACAATCCAATAAAACCAGGCAGCTGATAACCAAGCAGACAACACCCACGCGTTTCATGTCACACCTCTTTCGAGTCTTTCGTTTCTAAAAAGCAGTATAACCGAGACCAATCTCGATTGCACCTGGGTATTTTGTAAGCTGGTGGCTCGGAAATATCATCGAAAGATCAGGGTTGACAAGGACCGGTGGGTCGTGCTGTTGATGTAAAAGTCCAAAATGCGGGCGTTACCCTTGCTCGGGGGAGGTGGTTGTCTTGCGACCGATTTTCTACGGGTTGATTTGGATCATGATGGTTTGGGTGTGGATCTGGGGTTGCAATATTCCTCTCGAAGTATTGCATTGTGAAGTGGATGAAGACTGTCGGGACGAGGTGTATTGCAATGGGGTCGAGACTTGCAGTAAAGAAAGAAAGTGTTTGCGGGGCGATCCTGTGGATTGTAGCGAGTTCGAGACTGCCTGCATGCTGGGGCAGTGTGATGAAAATACAAAAAAGTGCATTGGAATGGCGGCCGACGAAGGTGTGAAATGCGACGATGGGTTGTACTGCACCGTGGAGGATGCCTGTTTGCAGGGTGTGTGCCGGGGGGTTGAGCGTGACTGCTCGGACGACCAAGTATGTACCCAGGATTTGTGCAACGAGCAACAGCAAAAGTGCGACCATGTTTGGAATGAGATCCCCGGCAAAGAAGGGATTTCAGTCGAGGGGACTTGCGGCGATCTTTTGGATAACGATTGTGACCATGCGAGCGATATAGAGGATGTGGACTGCCAGGAGTGTCAGGAGCATTCCCAGTGTGAGGATGATAACCCGTGCACGGAAAATAGGTGTGAGAATCACCAATGTGTATTCGGAAACTTGAAAGATTTTACGCCCTGCCTGCTTACGACCCAACCGTTCGATTTCGGTTATGATATCTGTAAAAACACAACCTGTGTATCGCCCGGTACCTGTGATGATGCCAGCTGCAATGCCCCGGGACCTGATTTCGATCTGCCTCTGTTAACCGGCCAACCCTACACCATCCCGATTGGCGGGAAAGTGGTCATCGATGACACGACCGGGTTGGAATGGAAACGGTGTCCTGAAGGGCTTAGTGGTGAAAGCTGTGGAGCCGGAGAGATTGTGCTGGCCACCTGGAAAAATGCCTTATTGATCTGTGACCAACTCGAGTGGGCCGATAAGGACGACTGGCGATTGCCAAGTCGATGCGAGCTGCAATCCATCGTGGATTACTCTCGGGCTGCGACCGAACCGGCCATTGATCCGACGGCCTTTCCCAATACGCCCAAGGCCTGGTTTTGGTCTTCTTCTGGATTTGCGGGCATTTTGTCCACTCCGTATGCATGGTACGTGAATTTTTTTGATGGGCTCGTCAGCGTCGACGAACACACCAGTACCTATCGGGTGCGCTGTGTACGAGATGGGTTGGAAGGCCTAACGAGTGCGAATAGAGAGGAATGAGGGGATGAAAACCATTGTGTATTTGGGCTTTATGGC
>JBFFBT010000093.1:0-18850 GCA_041560255.1 Myxococcota bacterium
CGCCGGCGGGCGATGCGCTCGCGATAGTTTTCGTGAAACCAATTTTCAACTTGTTGGGTCGAAGCGATTCCGCCCAGGTTTTCTGCAAACTCCCGTAGATCGGCTGCAAAGGCGGCGCCGGTTTGATAGCGCTGATCCCGATCCTTATGGGTGGCCTTTTTGACAATTGTATCGAGCTCTTTAGGTAAATCCGGCATGAGACTGGATACCGGAGGAAGCTCTTCACTGGAGATGCGCCGTAATACTTCCGCTACCGCCACGTCTTTCTTGAACGGAAACGGCCTTTTCAGGGTTACGATCTCGTGCAGGACCAAACCCAGAGCATAAAGATCCACCCTTCCATCGATATTGACGTGCTTGAACAAATCCGGGGCCAGATAAGAGAATTTTCCCTTTATGATGCCGGGAGATGTAAGCTCTGTTTGGGCTGTGGTCTTCGCGATTCCAAAATCGATGACTTTGAGATAACCATTGCTGTCGATCATCAGGTTGTGAGGACCGATATCTCGATGCACCAGATTGAGCTTTTTCCCATCTGGGGTTTTGGCCGAGTGGGCGTAGTGCAAAGCTTCACAGGCTTCGACCATTAATTTGCATACAATCGGCAGGGGGACCGGTTGGTTGCGCATCAAAGAGGTTTTTCGTATGTACTCCAGGTTTTCCCCGTCGACATACTCCATGGAAATACAGATATCGTTGCCCATTCTACTCAAGTCGTAGATTTTGACGATATGAGGATGATTGAGGGATGCTACGGTACGCGCCTCATTGATAAACATCTTGAGGGCGTTTTCCTTTTTCAACCAGGCGCTGTGCACCCGTTTAATCACCACGAGTCGTTTGAAATCCTCGGCTCCGTGTTGAATACCGAGGAAGACATCCGCCATACCCCCGGATCCGAGCTTGGCGAGAAAACGATATCTTTCTTGTACAACACCAAGTTGCGCGGAAATACCCGCATCCATTATTTGCTCCACCGTCTTGTCTCCTTATTAATTTTCATATAGAATTCCATCTTTTCCATTGTAGTCGAGAACATGCACGAGCTCAAGAGCCAAATTCCATATTCACATGTATTTTCTGTACTATATAGCTTTCTTTGTCCTATCTTCTCTGCCGCTGTCGAGCAGCCTCATGGATAGATGTGTACGCACTGCCTTGGAGAATAGTATAATGTGATTTCGGTTCGTGGCAAGGTACAACTCTCAACCAATCAGAAAAATTATAACATGCCGCTTACCCTCCGTCAATCACTGACTGTATCGGTCCGACACTATCTCGATTCTGCTGAAAAATATTTATTTTTATTTTGAAATACATTCTTCTGAAAAAGCCTCTAGGACAAAAACAATACACGGTGGGTTACTGGTAGAGCCGGTTGTCCGCCTCGGGGATGCTTAGCTTGAGGTAATCCTTAAACTTTTTTTTGAGGCGTTGTTCGACCTGCTGCACCCGCTGTCGGGTAATCCCATGTTTTTCTCCTATTTCTTGGAAAGTTGCGGGTTGCTCGGTTGAAATACGCGCGTCCCAGATAGCGCGCTCGCGCTCGTCAAGAGTTTTTCTAAATGATTCCATGGCATTACGCACTGTGGTGCGAATCTCCTCCTCGGCCACCCTTTCTTCCGGGTTCGCCGAGCCCTCCGGCATCGTATCCATCAGGGCTTTACCCGTGGCCGGATGCTCGGCGTCCAATGAGGCTTCGGGGGAGGTCATTCTTTTTTCCATTTCAAGCACATCTTTTTCGGGCACCGAGATTCGTTCCGCAAGAAGCTTCGTGTCCGGACTGAAGCCTTCTTTCAGCAGTCTGTCTTGTTCACGTCTGAGTCGGAAGAACAATTTCCTTTGTGCCTGGGTCGTGCCGATTTTGACTAAGCTGAAATTTTCCAAAATAAATTTGAGAACATATGCTCGGATCCACCATTGGGCATAGCTGGGCAGGCGGACCCCTCGGTAGGGATCGAAATGTTTGACGGCTTGCATGAGCCCGATGTTGCCCTCCTGGATGAGATCGAGGAGATTTTGGTAGTAGTTGCTGTGCTCGAGGGCTATCTTGACGACCAGTCTCAGATTTGCGGTAACCAGCTGATATGCGATCGAAGGATCATCGGATTTTTTGAACTCGACCGCCAGTTCATGCTCTTGTTCGGGAGTGAGAAGATCGAATCGGCCGATCTCCGAAAGATAACGTTGAAGAGGATCCAGATGTACCAAACTTTGTGACGCCTTCGAATCTTTGGTCTTATCCGGTCGATTTGTCTTCGGCTCTTTGGGATCTTTCTTCAACTGACTTCACCTCTTTATCAATTCTGGTTGCTTATGATACACCAATTGGTCAAGCGATCAACTGCATTGGATCAAAGGTGCCAAAAAATGTGGGTCGAGAAGATTTTTGTCCATTTTGTTGATTTTGTGCTTGATCCTTTTGATAGGATCGCGTAATTGCCGTGCGGCCTGACGGCAAGGAGGCTGCAGTGGAACCAAATATCAGCAAACTGAGAAATATCGGTATTTCGGCTCATATCGACAGCGGCAAAACGACTTTGACCGAGCGGATTCTTTTTTATACGAGGCGCATACGTGCGATGCACGAAGTAAAGGGTGCAGATGGAGTGGGCGCCACGATGGACTCGATGGAGCTGGAGCGTGAGCGCGGTATAACCATTGCTTCCGCCGCTACACATTGCTTGTGGGCCGGCCATCGCATCAACATTATCGACACACCCGGTCATGTCGATTTTACGATGGAAGTGGAGCGGGCATTGCGTGTCTTGGATGCAGCCATCTTGGTGTTATGTGCCGTGGCGGGAGTCCAAAGCCAATCGCTCACGGTGGACCGGCAGATGCGTCGCTACGGTATCCCGCGGATCGTTTTCATCAACAAATGTGATCGGGTCGGCGCAAATCCCAGCAGGGTTATGACTCACTTGAGAGAGAGATTGGCTCTCAATCCGGTCATGTTGCAGTTGCCGCTCGGTTTGGAAGAAAAATTCGTAGGGGTTGTCGATCTGATCCAGATGAAAACGCTGAAGTTCGAAGGAACGGCGGGTGAAAAGATTGTGGTTGGTGACATTGCCGCAGAGAACATGGAGGAGGCACTTGCGGCCCGCGAGCAGATGCTCGACAGCCTGTCGATGTTTTCGGATGCGTTGACGGAGGCCGTGTTGGAGGAAAGAGTCGACGAAGAGCTCATTCACCAGACCATTCGGAAAGCAGTATTAAACCACCAAATCGTTCCCGTATTGATGGGGTCGGCGTACAAAAACAAAGGCATTCAAGCTCTACTGGACGCAGTGGTACGTTACTTGCCAGGTCCGGAAGAAATCGTTCAGGAAGCCATTGATCTTGATAAGGATGAGAGTGTCTGTACCCTGAGCGCCAAACCGGACGATCCGGCCGTAGCCTTTGCTTTCAAGCTTGAAGATGGACGTTTCGGCCAGTTGACGTACCTGCGGATATACCAGGGTAGGTTGAAGCGTGACAGCACCTTGGTCAACAGCCGCAATTCCAAAGAGCATCGGGTCGGAAGATTGGTGCGTATGCATGCCGATCGTATGGAAGATATTCAAGAGGCGATCACCGGGGATATCGTGGCCATATTCGGGGTTGATTGCCAGTCGGGGGATACTTTTACAGATGGCGGCAGGAGGGTATCGATGACCGCCATGCATGTCCCCGATCCGGTAGTCTCTCTTTCCATCAAGCCCTGCGACATCAAATCAGAAGAAAACATGTCGAAGGCCTTGAGAAGGTTCGCCAAGGAGGATCCGACTTTCCGGACACACGTAGACCCAGAGACCCAACAGACCGTCATTCAAGGTATGGGAGAGTTGCATTTGGAGGTATACATCGAGCGCATGAAGCGTGAGTACAAAGCCCAAGTAGAGGTTTCTGCACCGCAGGTCGCCTATCGTGAAACCATCACCAAGACGGTACATTATGATTATGTCCATAAAAAGCAAACGGGCGGTGCCGGACAATACGGTAAAGTGTGCGGATACATCGAGCCCATGGAAGAGGGTCAGAGCGAGTTTGTGGACAAGATCACCGGAGGATCCATCCCCCGACAGTACATACCTGCGGTTGAAAAAGGTTTTGTCGAGATGCTGAAAAAGGGGCCTTTGGTTCATGCGCCGATGGAACGCGTGCGGGTGGTTTTGGAAGATGGCAACTATCATCCGGTGGATTCGAAAGAAGTGGCATTTTTAGAGGCCGCCAAAGGAGCCTGGAGGCAGGTGATACATCAAGCCGGTCCTCAGATACTCGAACCGATAGTCCGGGTGGCGGTGGATGGGCCGCCTGATTTTTCGGGTGCAATTTTGGGTAGTTTGAGCCAACGTAGGGGTATGATTTTGGGCCAGCAGGAAGAAGCCGGCCAGATGCATATCGAAGCCGAAGTGCCGCTTGCAGAGATGTTCGGATATGCAACCGCCTTGCGTTCGATTACCGAAGGCAAGGCTGCTTTTTCGATGGAGTTTGTACGTTACATGCCCGCTCCGCTCAATATTGCGCAGGCGTTGGTCGAGCAGGCCCGACAGAAGTTCGATAGGTAATTCTTGGAGGTGATATGGCTCAGGTTTCGCCGATACAGATTTCCATCCTGGAAAAGCTCGAGCAGGAATCAGGAAATAAAATAAAACCCGGCGATTTGGGTGTGATTATGGCCCGTGCCGGTGTGGGTAAGAGCACATTCATGGTGCGAATGGGGCTCGAGGAGCTCAAAGCGGGCCGAGGTGTGGCGCATTTCGCTATGGGTCAGAGCCTGTCGGATGTTCAAACCAGGTACAAAACCATGTACGGTCTCTTGTATGGGAAAGCCGGTTTGATGTCGCAATTGAGTTCGAGATTTGCGGTGCAGGCCTATTCCGATCGAGTATTGTCCGAAAAGCGGCTTCAAAAAGCTTGGGATGATTTTTCCAAGCACTTGCGTGCCGGGTTATCCCTGCTGTTGATAGATGGACTCGACTGGGGTGATAAATCTTTCGACTCGGGATTGATTCGGGCGATAAAGCGGATAGGTAAGGATGCAGGTGCGAGCATATGTATGAGCGTGAGGACACATCGGGACGAATCCGGCGCTCATCCCATCGGTATTCCCAAGCCTGTGTTGCCGTACAAAGACGATTTGTCTTGGGCCGTTTTTTTAGAACCGGTGGAGGATCGTTTTTCGGTAAGGCTGCTGTATGCTTTCGGGGTTGAAAAAGCCAACAGCGCTTGGTTCATGGAGCCGCACACCCCGATATTGCCGGTCGAGCCGAAATCTTTTACGCTGCTTTCGGGAGGAGCTGCAGGCGCCGAATCGTTTTTCGGCGCATGCGCCGAACGGCATGGTTTGGATGAAAAGAATTTTACTTTTGAGGGACGTGTGGCTGCCAGGCAGCGAGGATTGGTGTATCTCGATGCGGAGCGTTTGAAGCAAGGTGATGTGAGCATCGCGTATGTGAAAAAAAGAATGCACCGCGATTTTAGGGATACCGACGAGTTTCGAAAGGTTTTGCAAACCATTTGGCATCAGGTGAGCCCGGCGGCGGAAGTTTTCGTGGTGGGTACCATACTTACGGATGCAACGGTCAAGGGTGGAACCGGATGGGCGGTGGAGTTGGCCAAACATCTCGGAAAAACCCTCTATATTTTCGATCAAGAAAAGCTCTCTTGGTTCACCTGGTCAAAAGGATCCTGGGAGCCCATCGATCCGCCTTACATCCGGAACGCATGGTTTGCAGGCACCGGAACCCGGGCGTTGTCTGCAAAAGGGAAGCAGGCGATTTCAGATTTATTCGAACGCTCGTTTAAATCCGCAGCATGCTAGGTTCTGGTGTTTTGTAAACAACGATATACGGGACAGGATCTAGCCTGACGGGGCTCGGTTCTCGTCTCCAGAATTCCAAGCAAATTACGTAAGTTTATGTTTTTATTTGACTCATTTTTGTATCAGCCCGCTAACCAATCAATATGTCATATTTTGTTTTTGTTCCCATGCTCCGTGCTGTGACGGTTTTGGCCGATCAGGTGACGATCCTCCGGATAAAGGCAACCAGGTATACAATCAGCGCCTCATGATGATCCCGCCGAATGCTCCCGGTTTAAAGGGATTTCCTGATACGGTTTGAAATTTCTTGATTAATGTGAAAGGATGCGGATAATGGGGTTTGAATAACAAAATGAAAACAAGCAGGTACATACAAACCCTCGAATGTGGATAGGATGAGCCCCGCATGAGTCTTTGCGCCATTCATAGGATCCTTGATGAGCACTTGGTACATGGACGGGTTGTGGCGGGTGGACAGATAGGCGTACGCGCCGATCAAATGATGACCCAGGATGCAGTCGGCACCATGGTGTTTCTGCATCTCGAAAAACTGGGTCCGCCGCGCTTGGCCGGAAAGTTTGCCATCTGTTATGTGGATCATAATACGTTGGGGGTAGGACCGCAAAATGCGCAGGATCACCGTTTTCTTGAAACCTCTTGTGCCAAAGGCCGGATTCATTTTTCCAAGGCCGGCAATGGAATCGGTCACCAGGTTCACTTGGAGCGTTACGGTGTACCGGGCGAGCTGCTGCTTGGGGCCGACAGCCATGTGCCCACGCTGGGTGGATTGGGTATGTTGGCCATAGGCACCGGGGGTATGGAGCTTGCGGTGGCCCTCAGGGGTGTGCCCCATTATTTGGTTTGTCCCTCCGTAACCAAAGTCGTGCTTACCGGAAAGCTCAGGCCTTGGTGTGCGGCCAAGGATGTCATCTTGGATATCATCGGGCGTCTTCGAGACCGACAGCTCATAGACACGGCGCTCGAGTACACGGGATCGGGGGTAGGCAATCTCAGCGTTCCCCAGCGGGCTGTGATCGCCAACATGGGAGCTGAGTTGGGAGTGACCACTTCGTGGTTTCCATCGGATGAAAACACCAAGTCCTATCTTGCATCCCAAGGTCGGGCCCGCATCTATCGAAAAATCAGCAGCCATCCCAAAGCCGATTACGCGGACGAAATTCAGTTGCATTTGAGCAAGGTGGTACCGATGGTGGCTTTGCCGCCCAGCCCGCACAACACTGTTCCGGTTGAAGAAGTAGCGGGCATCGAGGTGGATCAAGTAGCGGTGGGAAGTTGCACGAATGGTTTCTATGATGATCTGGCGCGGGTTGCTTTGGTGTTGCGCCGAAAGTCCATACATCCAACTATCAATATGGTTGTGGCTCCTGCCACGCATCAGGTCATGCGTACTTTGATGGAATTTGGTTATCTCAAAGACATTCTGGAAGCGGGTGCTCGACTGGGCGAGAGCACTTGTGGTTTTTGTATCGGCCAGGGGCATACTCCCGCAGCCGGTTGGAAGAGTGTGAGAACCAGCAACCGCAATTTCGAGGGCCGATGCGGCACCAAGAATGCTTCGGTTTATCTGGTTAGCCCGCAAACCGCTGCCGCCACGGCGGTTTATGGTGTGCTTACGGATCCGAGGAAGCTTGGAAAAAGAGAGCCGTCCCCCAAAATCATCCAACGCTTTACCATCAATGATGGTCTTGTAGTAGTGCCGCTGAAACAAACGAAAAATGTGACTGTACAACGTGGATCCAACCTGGTAGGCCCACCATCCATCGGTCCCCTGCCGCAACAGTTGAAAGGGGAAGTCGTTTTGGTGTTGCGGGATCATGTCTCGACCGATCACATCCTGCCTGCCGGGCGGTGGTTGAAACACCGTTCAGACGTGATTGAGTACGCCAAGCACACTTTCAATGTGTTGGATCCCGATTTCGCCCGCCGGGCAAAGCGGGTAAAAGATCGGGGGCTGTGTGGTATTATCGTTGCGGGTGTCGCTTATGGTGAAGGTTCGAGCCGGGAGCATGCCGCGCTATGTCCCTTGGTGTTGGGAGTCAGGGTGGTTTTGGCAAAGAGCATTGAGAGGATTCATCGCTCCAATCTGGTAAACGCCGGCATCGTTCCCTTGACGTTCATCAATCCAAAGGACTACGGCTTGATTCGCCCGGGTGACGAATTGGAGTTGCCTTGGCTGGCCGACGAGCTGGCCAAGAGTGATTTGGTTACGGTCAGGAATAAAGAACGCAATTACGAAATCAAATTTGGTCACGGGTTGAAACCTCGTCAAATCAAAATAATTTTGGCCGGCGGCTTGTTGGAATATGTATCTGGTTGAGCTCGGTAAAAAATTCGCTATTTCAATGAGCGATACCTATCATCAACTGAAAATCGTACCCGGTATTCCCGATTTCGATAGCCGAAAGAAAGTCTTACGACCCAGACCATCTATTCTCGGCATGTTTGTGTCTTGACGTTTGCCGAAGGATGATTAAGCTTGCCTGGTTGGTGTCCGTCGTAAAATTGGCATTTTGCTGTGGACACTGTTAACAATGTTTTTGAAATGCAGTGAGTTCAAGGTTTCTAAGTTTCATAAAATGGGGTTTTGATACAGGAACGAGTTACATGAATGATTCAGGGAGTGGAGGTATGACCGAGGAAAAAAATTCGACGAAAACCAAGGGATTTTCCATCAACGAAGGACGCTGGTGGCTGCACGAGGACCTGGATGCACGTGATAACGTTGAAGAATTTCGCATCAAGCCGCCGACGGTGGTAGAGTCGTTAGAAAGTCAGTTGGCCGAAAAGGACCGGCTTTTGAAGGACTACATCAAAGCCCACAAATCGTCGGTTGCCGATTTGGATGACGCCAGGGTGCGGATCGAAAAGGAGCTCGAGCGCAGGCTCGAGATAGAAAAAGCCCGGGCCATCGAACCATTTCTCGAAATTTCGGATAATTTAAAACGACTGGCTTCAGCGTGTACGGCCGAGAATGCAATGGATGAGATCCAAAAGGGTATGGAGCTGATTTTGCTGCAGATCGAAGATGGATTTCGAAGGATTGGAGTTCGCAAAATTCCCACTGACGGGCTTCGTTTCGATCCAAAATACATGGAGGCGCTGATGACGGGTGATGTGGACGCAGATCAGGACGGAATGGTGTTGGAGGAAGTGCGAGAGGGCTTTGCGCTGGGTGACCATGTTGTCAGACCTGCGGGAGTCAGGGTGGGAGTAAAGCAAAACCAAACATAGGAATAGATCATTGACTGATACCAATCATGATTACTACGAGCTACTAGGTTTAGGACGGGATGCGACGGATGCGGACATCAAGAAAGCCTATCGGCGGTTGGCAATACAATATCATCCGGACAGGAACCAAGGCAGTGTAGAAGCCGAAGAAAAGTTCAAACAAATTTCCGAGGCATACCAAGTTTTATCGGATCCCCAACAGCGAAATCTTTATGATAGATTCGGTAAAGAAGGATTGCGAGGAGCGGGTTTCTCTGCCGGGTTCTCTTCGGTGGATGACATCTTCTCGAGCTTTGGTAGTATTTTTGAAGATTTTTTTGGTTTCCAATTTGGGGGTTCCGGCAGATCGAGATCGGGGCGTCGAGGAGTAGCACGAGGGGCCGATCTGCGTTATGAGCTGGAAATCCGTCTCGAGGAGGCCATACAAGGGGCTGAAAAAGAAATCGTGATCACCAGCTTGGTTGCCTGTAAGACTTGTTCGGGATCGGGTTCGGAGCCGGGCTCTTCGAAAAAGAGTTGCCTGCAGTGTCAAGGCACCGGGCAATACGTGCAGTCCCAAGGGTTTTTTGCCATATCCACACCTTGTCCGATTTGCAGGGGAGAAGGGCAAATCATTGAAAAACCATGTCAGGATTGCAAAGGAAACGGATTGGTCGAGAAGAGGCGTAAAATCGAAGTTAAAATACCGGCCGGTGTGGATGACGGCACGCGCATGCGCTTGAGTGGAGAAGGCGAGCATCCCAAGGGAGGTGGGCAGCCCGGAGATCTTTATGTCTTTCTTCATGTGCTGCCCAGCGATCGCTTTGTTCGTGAGGGACTACATTTACACACGGAAACCGAGATCGACTTTGTACAAGCTGTATTGGGAACCACTGTAGATATTGAGCTCATCGAAGGGATTAGATCGATCGAGATTCCCAAGGGTACCCAACCCGGAGACACAGTTGTTTTGCGTGGAGATGGGGTGCCCAGATTGCGGGGCATTGGTAAGGGTGATCTGATCGTGCACGTACGAGTGAAAATCCCCAAGAGACTCGGTAGCAAACAGGAAGAGCTTTTGAGACAGTATGCCGAGGTGTCCAAGCTCGGAGTACATGAAAAAAAGAAGGGCCTTTTCAGCCGCCATTCGTAGTTTGATAGGGAATATGGTGTACCTTTTTTGTGAGGGGTGAGCATGGAAAATACAAGCGGGGATCAGAAGAAAGTGCATGATTTGGTTATCGTGGGTGCAGGTCCGGCAGGTTTGGCCGCCGGCATTTATGCCGGTCGGGGTGGATTGGATGCCGTGTTGTTGGACATGATGGGTGGCGGTGGGCAGATGAATATGATCGATAGGGTGGAAAATTATCCCGGTGTGATCGGTCTTGAGACCGGTGCGGATTTGGCCGCAGTCATGCGGCAACAGGTTGAGCAGTTTGGGTTGCAGGTTTCGTTTGATCAGGTAAAGCAAATCGAGGTTGATTCTGATTGTATTCGCGTTGTGGGCAGTGAGGTGTATCCAACCAAAACATTGCTGATGGCCTGTGGCGCCAGGCATCGTCCTTTAGGGGTGGCGGGTGAAGGCCGATTGATGGGAAAGGGCGTAAGCGTATGCGCTACTTGTGACGGTAACTTTTTCAAGGGCAAACCGGTCGCTGTGGTCGGGGGAGGAGACTCGGCAATCATGGAAGCGCTGTATTTAACCCGCATCGTATCGCATGTAACCATCATTCATCGACGGGATAAATTGAGGGCTGAGAAATATTTGCAGGATCGTATCTTCGAGGCAACCAATGTAGATTTTATGTATGATTGCGTGGTCGAAGAGATCTTGGGAGATACACACGTTGGATCGCTCAGAGTGCGTAATCTCAAAACCCAACAGGTCGATACCTTGAATGTGGATGCCGTGTTTGTTTTCATCGGGTTGATTCCAAATACAGAAATCCTGAGAGGGATTGTGGATATGGATGAAAATGGTTTTGTCATCACCGACAATCGCATGCGCACTTCCCACCCGAGGATTTTTGCCTCTGGTGATATCCGGGCTGATTCGGTACGACAAATTGGAGCCGCCGTGGGTGATGGTATCACCGCAGTAGTTACGGCGCAGGAAATCATTGATCTTCAAACTCCCCAGCGAACGCATGTTCGGGTGAAATAGTCCATTCACATACGGTAAAATTCTTGCAAAATATCATTCTGTAAGGTAATTAAATCTTGAGGATAAGCCGATAGACAAGACTACAGGGCGGAAGTGAAGAAACTTCCTTTTACACTGAAACTATGGGGCACGCGAGGTTCGCTGCCGGCTCCGCGACCAACCACCAATAAGTTTGGTGGCAACACGCCCTGTGTCGAAATTCGTGTCGAGGACGAAATCATCATACTGGATGCCGGTTCGGGTATCCGTGAGTTGGGTTTGGCCTTGGGACGTCAGTATCCCAAAATGAAGGCCTCGGTGTTTTTTTCCCATTACCATTGGGATCATATTCACGGTTTTCCTTTTTTTGGCCCTGCGTATGTGCCGGACAACCAATTCACGATATATGGAGAAACCCGAGATTCCCGGGGCATCAAGGATATTTTGTCCGGTCAGATGGCAATGCCCTATTTTCCGGTGCCGATTGAGGTGATGCGGGCGCGGTTTGATTTTAAAGAAGTTGGCCCGGGATCGAAAATTCAATTGGGGCCGGCTTGCATCAAGGCCGAAGCAATCAATCACCCCGGACGAGCTTTGTCCTATCGTATCGAATACCAAGACAAGGCGATTGTATACGCTACCGATACCGAGCATGGATCCAGCCTGGATAAAAAATTGGTTCGACATTGTGAAGGTGCGGATATACTCATATATGATGCGACCTATACAGATGAGGAGATCCGCACCGGAAAACGAGGATACGGCCATTCCTCCTGGAACGAAGGAGTAAGAATCGCTCAAGCTGCCGGAGTGAAAAAATTACTGTTGTTCCATCATGAGCCCAGCCGCAACGATCATGCCTTGGCTTCCATAGAAAAAGCAGCTCGATCGCAATTTCGAAGAGCATCAATGGCCAGGGAGAAAAAATACACGATTCCCTAGAGCCATTTCTTTTGATCATGCTTACATCTTGACTTGGATTTTCTTTTCAAAAAGGTTTTCAAGAACGTGATTAAAGATGACAAAGAACAACCGGGAAAAAATTCCTCAGGAGAGCCTGAGTTGTTTTCCCGAGTTGCCGGATTGTTGAGACGACATGTTTTTGAAGATAAGCATGCCGAGACGGTCGATCACCTGAAGCAAGCCTGGGTCGATCTAGAGCAATACTGTCTCGAGCACCCTACGTCCGTTGCGGCCATGAGATTGGCGGCCGAGTGCGCATTTCAGTTGGAGCAAATTCCGAAAGCTCGAAAATATATTCTCCAAGCCGAGAGCATCGAGCCTTGGAATAGCGAAATTCTCATTATTTCAGAGTCGTTGTACGAATATGAAAGCCAGCAGAGAGTGAGTATTACCCCGGTGGTTTTTCAGTCTACGATTCCTTTTGGGGCCGTCAATGCCGAGAAATTGTTGAAAAAAGCCATGGGATGGTTTCAACTCGGTCAATTCGAACGATCGTACTCTCTGGCCAAGTTGTGTTTCGCCATGAATCCGGTATATGAACATATACTTCTTCAGATTGTTGCCATAGGATCATGTTTCGATCCACAACGTTTGTATCGTGAGCTTGCCGTACTGTTGGATTTACAGATATTGACTCCCTACTTGTTTTTGTCGCTCGGTTCGGTCTGTAATGTGTTGGGTCAATACGAGATGGCTGCCAAGTGGCTTTCGGACGGCCTGGATCTCAATCCCAGGGATCCATATCTTATGGCTATGTTGCTCAACGAGTTGGCCTATGTCATGGCCAAACAAGGAAAATCGTTGGATCAATGTGCATTCATTGCACGCTCGGCACTCGAGACGTTTCCCGATCGAAAAACAAATGGGTTCATTCGGGATACACTGGGCTTTATCTATCTCAAAAAAGGGGATGTGCAGAAAGCCATTCGTAATTTCCGTGAAGCTGTAAGTAAAGATCAGACCGTGATACCTCGATTTCACCTCAGTATCGCTTTGTTGAAAGATGGACAAATTGAGGATGCCCTACATGAGCTGAAAAATATTGCCGGTGCCCGGCCATCGTTTGATTCTCCCCATGCTGAGGAAATGGTGATATTGGATAGGGTTCAGGGCAATCTGAAGGAAATTGAATACCTGCTTCGGACCCGCAAAGATGAGAGTACTCTTGAAGCCTTGAAAATATTACAAGAACTTTTGTGATCAAAATGTGACGAACAAAGGAGATCTCATGACCGAGAAGAAGAGTGGAAAAAAGAGTGCGGGAAAAAAGAACACGGTGAAAAAACCCGCAGTCAAGAAAGCCGCATCGAAAAAGCCGGTTACTAAAAAAGCCAAGAAGGCCGCGACGACAAAAAGCACGAAAAAAACCAATGAGTCTCCCGAAAAAACTGTCAAAACTCAGAGTGCGGATTCCGGTCAGGTTGAGCTTGTAGGTATGCAGGAAGTAGCGGCGATGCTTCGGATCCCTATGTTGCAACTTCGCAAGTTGGTACAATCTGGAAAGATTCCCGCCGTCAAGTTGGATGGAGAGTGGCGTTTTAACAAAGATCTCGTCTATGCGGCGTACCACAAGCGCTCAACTGGTAGGTGAGCGCAGGTATTTAGTCGATTCCTAGCGGTTTCGATATACAATACGACCGCGACTTGGATCATAGGGCGAAAAGGCGACCCTTACTCGATCCCCCAGGACAATTCGTATGTAATGCTTTCGCATTTTCCCACATACATAGGCTAAAATGATCGGGCCTCCGTCCACTTCAACACGATACATTCCGCCGGGAAGAACCTCTTTCACGGTACCTTCTACTTCAAATCCCTCTGTTCCTTCTGTTGGTTGATTCATCTTTTCTCAATTCCGCCTGTCGGCAAGTTTGCGGCATGATCCTACACAGCGCATCGAGGTTGTCAAGTCTTCAATTTGTCTCTGAGATCTTCTTTGTTGATCATAAATGCGGATTTCCATCGTTGCATGAGATCATCAAGAATCAAAGCGTTTTTTTGTGTAAGATTTTTCCATACCAAAGCAAATCCACGGGGGTTGTCGGGTTGTGTTCTGACCACCATTGCGGTTTGTCTGATCAGGCCCAACCGATTTGGGAGCTGAAACTCTATAGAAAAATCCACCGCATCTGCCGGCAATCTTTGACTCATGAGAAAAAGCCCGGTTTGACCTATATCCTTGGTGTAGCAGACATTCATCCATGCGTCGCAACCCGCTGCGGTCGCGAGGCAAAGCGGTATCCGAAATCCTTTTCTTCTTTCTTCACCGTGTTCGATCTGTCGATCTGTTTGGGACACATACTCTCCTTGTGATATTGTGGCCAAAATCCCTAGCGGTAATGTATCATAGCCGGGGTTGTCAGCCAAGCAATTCTACAGGATACTTTGACATTTTGATGCATTAGGATGTATGTTTCAAACAGGTGGAATATAGATCAGGAGGTTGACGTCATATTTATGAGACGATGGAGTTGAGAGGCAAGGAATCGTTCTTTGTCAAAAAAAACTGTATTACGATGCAAGCTGGGATAAATGTTCATGAAAAACAAATGGTTGTGTTTGGAGTACAGAAGGCTGAATATGGATGTATAGGAGCTCAAAATGAAAAGAAATCCTTATCATGGTCCCATGCTGTGGGTTGTGCTGTTGTTGGTTGGATTGAGCATGAATGCCATCGCGAAGGCTGAACCCAAAGCGTTGAAGGGAAAAATCATCACAAATGCGAGAGAATTGAAAATACCCCAGAGCGCAAAAAACTTTGTCAAAAAAATGCTTTCTCAAGATCGCAATCAGTTTAGAAAAGATGCCAACGGACAGTGGAGAGTCTATTTTCTTGCGTTTTTCAATCGCAAGCTGCCGGATGATCAGATTGGGATCGTGGTATTGGATGCCAAGAACGAACCGGTTGCGGTGGCAAATGTGACTGCACAACGAGGCCAGACGACGTTGGCTTCGCAGATTACAGTCGAATCGACCGAGACACCAGGAAAACCGCATACTCTGCAGGTATACTTTGCCAAGCAGGGAAAACCAGTGGTGTTGGCAAAAAAGCAAATTCTTCTCAAATAAAAAAACCCGCACCTTGCACCACGATGTAAACTTCCGGTTGCCTATGCGCAAGGCATGGGTAAAAATCACCTCATTGGTAGGTTTTACCCGGGCTGTTTTCTGAGTATCGGCTCCATATATCAAGTTGAGATAATGAAATAATTGTGTTTTTTTTCGCTTATTGCAGGCATGATTCCTGCAATGAATTACGATGAAGTGCTATATTGGGGGCAAGGGATGAAGTCGAATATCTTGGTGAGTCCGATAAATCTGGTCACTCCCGTTGTTCTGGTGATCGATGACTGTCCAAATACCTGTATCGCTATCCAAAGAGACCTGAAAGCGATTGGATGTCATGGGGTCACGGCTACAACTGTGTTGGAGGCGGTGAAATGGCTCGAACATCCACAGTTTCGACCGCAGACCGCTATCATAGATTTATTTTTAGGTCCAATCAGTGGACTGGATATTTTAGACTATCTGACCGAGGATCATCCTGATATATATAGAGTTCTCATATCAGGTTGTGTACAAACCTGGCAGCTGAAGCTTGCCCTGACCAACCATAGAGCTCACAATATTATGACCAAACCATGGAATCGATCAAGGCTCGCCGATGTGATAGGTGTTTAGTTCGTGCCCGCATCAAAACTCTTAGAAATTATTCTAAGAGTTGAGATGGCTTCTCGGGCCCAAGAAACTCGCAACTTACAAATCACTAAAAAACGGTGCAAGCGTTCAACCAGGTGTGCATTCGATTTCTGCAAAGCTCACAGACTTGCAAGCAATCTAGCTCGAATTGAATTTTCTCATTAATTCGGGTAAGTCAAAACAGATGATCAAACCGGCGGGTGTGTATCCGGCAACGTGGGGTGACACATGATACAGTTGTTACCGGGCGGATGATTGGGAGGTAAGCTGGATGCCGGGTGACATTTGATGCATTTTTCGTTGGGATCCGGAGTCGGAGTCGGCTGTGGAGTCGGAGTCGGAGTCGGCTCTGGTGTCGGAGTCGGGGTCGGCTCGGGCGTCGGAGTCGGAGTAGGCTGGGGTGTCGGAGTCGGGGTCGGCTCGGGCGTCGGAGTCGGAGTCGGCTGTGGAGTCGGGGTCGGAGTCGGCTGTGGAGTCGGGGTCGGAGTCGGCTCGGGTGTCGGAGTCGGAGTCGGCTCTGGTGTCGGAGTCGGAGTCGGCTGGGGTGTCGGAGTCGGAGTCGGCTGTGGTGTCGGAGTCGGAGTCGGCTGTGGTGTCGGAGTCGGAGTCGGCTGTGGTGTCGGGGTCGGAGTCGGCTGAGGTGTCGGAGTCGGAGTCGGCTCGGGTGTCGGAGTCGGAGTCGGCTGTGGTGTCGGAGTCGGAGTCGGCTGTGGTGTCGGAGTCGGGGTCGGCTGGGGTGTCGGAGTTGGAGTCGGCTCGGGTGTCGGAGTTGGAGTCGGCTGGGGTGTCGGAGTTGGAGTCGGCTGGGGTGTCGGAGTTGGAGTCGGCTGGGGTGTCGGAGTCGGCTCGTCACAGATCTCTTTTTTGTCTACGCAGCAATCGTTATATTTCTCACACAAGTCGTCACACCAACAACCACCCGGGGCTTTCTTGTCGCAGTAACCTTCACATGATTTTGGATTTGGTGTGGGGGTTGGTTCGGGTGTCGGTCCGTCACACATTTCTTGTTTGTCTTTGCAACAATCATTGTATTTTTCACACAGATCGTCGCACCAGCAACCACCCGGGGCCTTTTTGCCGCAGCGACCTTCGCACGAATCTGGAGGTGGGTTTGGGCCACCGTTGCATACTTCTTTTTTGTCCGGGCAACAATCCTTGTATTGGGCGCATAGGTTATCACACCAGCAACCATCAGGGGATTTCTGGCCGCAGTAGTCTCCGCCATTGGGATTGACGCAAGATTTATCGGGTGTTGGAGTCGGCTCAGGCGTAGGAGTCGGCTCGGGTGTAGGAGTCGGCTCGGGTGTCGGAGTCGGCTCGGGTGTCGGAGTCGGCTCGGGTGTCGGATCGACGCCTCCGGGAGCCGGTACAATTGCATCATTGGGCTCGCAGCCGTGTTGGCCGGCGCCTGGTTTGACGCAAGAATTGAGAGAGCTACAGATATTTGCCTGATCCTTGGCCTTGCCCCACCAACATTTAAAAGTGGCTTCGGAAGGACCGATTGAAAGGTTCGAGATGCCGGAGATAAACCAGGCGGCTCCGGCGTCAAATACTCGGTCGTGAAATGGATTGTTGAATGCCTGACAGGAGTTGGCATAGATGCCTTTACCGGTAAGATCCACACCCGTAAAACTACCCAACATTTCGTGGTTGGCCAATTGGAGCCCTCCGGTGTATCCATGGCCGACACGCCCCCAAAGAACGAGGTTGGAGCAGGAAAGGTAGTTCAAGACGTTCGATTTGCTCTCGGCGCTTCCAAGACCCTTTTGTGATTTGTAACCGCGTTGTTCGGCAACCTGATGGTTGGTGTTGATGGCATCGACGGCTGTTTTGATGGTTGAGCATTCAGTGGTCCAGTAGGTTTCGATGTTTGAATCGGGGCAACTGGGATAAAATTCACGGTGCTCGACGGTCTCTGGAAAGTATTCGGCGTCTTCGATCGAAACTATCCGGCCGAAGGCGTGCTCGATCTTGAGAAAACCGGTGGTGTACGTGTATCTTCCGTTGGTCATCAAATACAAAAAGTTTGGTTCACCGATGACATACACACTGGCTATCTCGGTGCCGTCGACTACTTCGTTGACGATGCTGCGGATGGTGTCCGGGTCCAGATCTGCGCTCGTATCCCGGCTGATTATGACATTGAGACCGGTATCGGATGTATGTGTATCTACGGGGTTGGTAGGACCACAGCCCATTGCCATGACAACGATTGCAAGCAAGACAAATGATTTTCCAAAAATTTGCATCCTTGAAGCCCTCCTTACTGAATTCAAAATTTCTCGCCGTACTTCAGATTTCAGTTTTTCTCGACTCCTGTTAGGTAAATCCTTCGGGATGACACCTCCTTGGTCGTACGAATTGAAAGATGGTCACACCAAAAGATGCAACCCACTGACTGTTAACATAATTAGGATGAAATGTCAACGGGGGTTAAAAATACACCATTTTCCGTGATAATTTATATAAAGGTCTTTAAATTCAATGTGTTATTTCTATACTTCGGGGGTCTTCTGTCGTGAATTAAATTTGTTAATAATTCCATATATTACAACATTAAAATGTGATTTTTAATTTTACATTAAAATTAACAAGTATTTTGTGAACTATCGAAATTAATTACGTAGAGCTAGGATGGATTGAGATAGATCTCGAGAAGAAAAAAAATCTTTTCTTGAGGCTATATGGAGATCGAGAAGTGCTAGGGTGAAAAACTGTCTTTGAGGCTATGCATCACACCGGCGGATGGGTATCCGGCAATGTGGGGTGACACCTGATACAGTTGTCGCCGGGGGGATGATTGGGCGGCAAACTGGATGCGGGGTGACACTTGATGCATTTATCGTTGGGATTCGGGGTCGGAGTCGGCTCGGGAGTCGGAGTCGGAGTCGGCTGTGGTGTCGGGGTCGGAGTCGGCTCGGGCGTCGGAGTCGGAGTCGGCTGTGGTGTCGGGGTCGGAGTCGGCTGTGGTGTCGGAGTCGGAGTCGGCTGTGGTGTCGGGGTCGGAG
>JBFFBT010000094.1:0-18606 GCA_041560255.1 Myxococcota bacterium
AACGATCCGCTTGTCTCCGATTCACCATCACACGCGCTTGAGCCTCTGAGGGTATGGAGTTGGCCTTGATGATATCTCCCCTGGCAATGGAAAACAGAACGAGATCATAGCTTCCGATACCCCCTGGTTGTTCAAAATGATAGAGCCGATTGTTGAGTCTCGTCAGTACGCTGTTGAGTGTTTTTATGGCATTCAGTCTGCCTTTATTGATATCAACACCTGAATGTCCACTCCGAAGCCCGGATATGCACACGTCGAACCCTCGATAGGCATCACTCGACTTTGTGGTTGACACGGTGCCTTTGATTTGAGCTTCACAACCACCCGCGCTGCCATAAATGATGGTTGTGAGATCTTCAGCATCCAGATTGAGGTATTTATTTCCGGTCAACAGATCGGCGCGAAATCCTTCGGCGCCGCCCATGTCGGTCTCCTCTTGTACCGTAAAAAAACATTCGATTGGAAAGTCTTTGAGATTCTCATCTTCCGCCACAGCAAGAATGACGGCAACGCCTATACCGTCGTCCGCTCCAAGGGTGGTTCCTCCTTTATCCGGATCTCGAAGATCCTGAAACGCTTTGAGCCAGGTTTTCCCATCCTCGTTGTACATAGCCAGCTTCAGAGGAAAAATATGATCGGATGGCACCGTAACCATGTCTACGTGGGCTTGTAGGATAACAGGCGGTTGTCCTTTGTATTTTTCACCGGCGGCTCGACGCAGCAATATCACCCTTTCTCCCGGATCGGTAGCTTGTGGATGGTAGTAGGCAACCTCAAGATTACAACGATTGTCCGAATACGACCCCGCAATCTCCTTGGCTTTGTCGACCACCCATTGCCGAACGGAATCCTCATTACCGGAAGGATGCGGTAATTTGGTTATCTCAACGAAATTTTGACAGACTTTTTCAGGCTCGAATGCAACCGGCTCCAAGAGATCGTACCCCACACCACCGTTTTTCCCGGTCATGCTTTGCTCCTTTGTCTGATTGAATGATTTCTATTATATCCCCAGCAGTGAAGCATAACTGTTTTGAGGATTCTGTCAAAAAAACGCTTCATACAACCTGCCGGTTGCTCAAGGAAATTCCCATGGCCAATGTCTTGTGTTTGGATGCAAAAAGCCAAATTGGATAAGAAGTAGGAGACAGGGTGGGAAAAACCGATTCGACTAAGGTCTTACCTGAAGAGCCTTTTTTACACCTCGTATGGCTTGTTTGGTACGTTGCTCGTTTTCTACCAACGCAAACCGCACGAAACCATCTCCGGACGGACCAAAACCTACTCCGGGGCTTACGGCCACTTTTCCGTGTTTGAGCAGATGCTCGGTAAAACCGAGTGAGCCCAAGTGCTCGAAACCTTCGGGTATCTTGGCCCAAACAAACATCGTACCCTTGGGCTTTTCGATTTGCCAACCTATCCGATTCAAACCATCTACCAACGTATCCCGCCTGGATTTGTACACGGCGGATATCACGGGAGGATAATCATCCCCTTCATTGAGCGCGATGATGGAAGCGATCTGAATGGGTTGAAACGTGCCATAATCCAAGTACGATTTCAATTTGGCCAGGGCTGCTACGATCTTGGCGTTGCCCACCACAAAACCCACTCTCCAACCCGGCATGGAGTGACTCTTTGACAGAGTATACAGCTCCACCCCCACGTCTTTGGCCCCCGGTACCTGCAAAAAGCTGGGCGGTTTGTAGTGTTCATCAAAGATGAGATCCGCGTAGGCAAAATCGTGTACGACAATCACTTCATGTTCTTTGGCAAACGCAACCAACTTTTCGAAAAAGTCATATTCCACACAAACCGTGGTGGGATTATGCGGAAACGACGTAATGATCACCCTCGACTTCGGCCAGGACCGGATGAAAGTCTCCCGCATGCGTTCGAAAAAATCCGCATCCAGGGACAACTGCACCCGGTGCACCTCGGCGCCTGCCAAGGCGGGCGCAAACAAGTGTATGGGATAGGTCGGCTCAGGGACCAAAGCCGCATCACCGGGTTGAACCAATGTCCACATGAGATGGGTAATGCCTTCTTTTGCCCCAATTGTGCTGATGGCCTCGGTTTCAGGATCCAACTCCACTCCGAAGACACGTTGATAGCGATCAGTGACTGCTTTTCTCAAATTGGGTATTCCCCTGGAGGCCGAATACCCATGGTTGCGCGGATTACGGGCTGCTTCAGCCAACTTTTCGATGACATCCGCCCGGGCGGGAAGATCCGGATTGCCGAACCCAAGATCCACGATATCGTCCCCTGCTTTTCTGGCAGCGGCCTTGAGTCCATTGATATGAGCAAACACATATGGGGGAAGATTTCCAATACGCCGAAATTCCATCTCTATGATCCTCCAAAAACACTGAACCGATTGCACTGTATACCAGCAAACTTATGCCATGTCTGCTTAAATTAAATCATTTTAAAGTATGTATTTTTTCTTTTTTCCAACTTTAATTATGGAAACAGCCGCGTATTCATCCTGCAGAGAGTCATGCGGCGTTGCGGCCGCTTACTCGGATTTACGGGTAAAGACAACTCGATACCCATCCCGGTTTTCCTGAAAGCATACCGAGCATTCATCTTGACAGGCGGCATCGTCAGAGTGTTCGGGCAGCGGCTCCAGACGCACATCATATCCCAAATCTTGATACAACGAAACCAACTCGGACAAACGCGGCTCACAAGCAACAAACCGTTGCCGCCAACCTTGCTCTACAAGCTCACGAAACCTCCGATCTTCAAACATGTATACCTCCCGAACAGTTTTATCGATGCACAACGAAGGATCACTCTGCCACCTCCGAGTCACAACCTGCAACTCATCGGTTGATCGAATCGGAAAACCGTGTATTATGATGGTTTTGCAATTTGGAGAAACCGTCAATGTAATTATACCCCTAAGTAATAACCTTGTCGTCGCGGGCTCGACCCAATTACGGATACCGGCGTGATGAAAAAAAAATCCACAGACATGTATCAAGATCCAAGTGACAACCCAAATCGGATTGACAAATTCACCTTCGAACGACCCAGATACATTGTGATAGAAGGCCCGGTCGGTGTGGGCAAATCCAATCTGATCAAACGACTTGCAGACACTTTCGAGTGCCTTACGATGTTCGACGCCGAAGAAAACAACCCATTTCTCGCGAGCTTTTACCGAGATCATGAGAAATATGGGTTTCAAACCCAGGTGTTTTTTCTCCTATGCCGATACCGCCAACAACAACAACTACTGCAACCGGATCTCTTTCAACGCACTGTATTCTCGAACTACATCTTTGCAAAAGACCGCCTGTATGCTTCCATCAACCTGTCTGAAAACGAGTTGCTGCTCTACGATCAGATCTACCAAACCCTCGATACACGCGTTGCCAAACCAGACTTGGTCGTATACTTACAGGCCAGACTCGAGGTATTGCAAAGCCGCATCGAGCTTCGCGCAAGACCATTCGAAAGAAACTTCGACGAACAATATTTGAAAAACATTTGCGCCGTCTATAGCGACTACTTCTTTCACTATATAGAATCCCCACTTTTGGTGGTAGATACATCCGACATCGATGTTGACGGGTCTGATGATGATTTTTACGATTTGGCGCAAAATATCCTCAGGCACAGAGGCGGAGTGCAGTTTTACAAGCCGTTGGGACGGCGGGATCGATGATTGACAAGATCTGGAGACGCTTGGGCCCGGGTATTCTGCTTGCCGCAACGAGTGTGGGGGCATCCCATTTGGTCATGAGCCCCCAGGCCGGAGCGTTGTTCGGCTTCGATCTGTTATGGCTCATCTTGGCCGCACATTTACTCAAGTATCCGGCCTTCGAATTCGGACCCAGATACGCAGCGGCCACCGGGACACATCTGCTCTCCGGATACGCCCGCCTACCCGGGCCGAGGGGTTGGGCGCTTTGGATGTTTTTGGGAGGCACCATACTGCAAGGTATCGGTGTGTTGGCAGGTGTTGTGAACATAAGCGGTTGTGTCTTGAGCAGCTGGACCGAGCTTTTGGATACCGCCTGGTTTTCGATTCTTTTGTTGGCTTTCGTGGTTTTTCTTTTATTTTCTGGAGGTTTTTCTTGGCTCGAACACTTGAATAAAATCATGATGGCCATTCTGGCGCTCTCCACCCTTGCAGCGTTTGTACCCATATTTCCCGATCCGACCGAGCTTGGTCATCTCATCATACCGACATTACCCCCGGAGTCCATTGTATTGGTTGCAGCCATATTGGGCTGGATGCCTACCGGCATTGATGTTTCGGTATGGCATTCATTTTGGAGTCTCGAGAAAATCAAGCTGCTTCACAAAAAATCCCCTGACGGCGGCTTGGCGGACAAAAAGGCTTATCTTAAAATCTCGCTCCTGGACATGCGCGTTGGGTATCTGCTTTCGCTTTGCACTGGTTTGATGTTTGTCATCATGGGAGCGGTACATCTTTCCGATCAAGGAGACAAGTTGCAAGGCCTCGAGTTCGCCAAGGCGCTTTGTTCGGCCTACACCGTCATTTTGGGACGTTGGATGCATCACGTTTTTATGTTGACCGCTTTTTTTGCCATGTTCTCCACTACCTACACAGTTATCGACGGTTTTTCCCGCTCATTTGCAAACGCCTTGGGCGCATTATACCCAAAATACGGTCATCCGAACGGTATCAATCGAAATTACCGTGGATTTGTCATTCTATCGGCCGTATTCGCGGCGGCAACCCTCGTCTGGGTTGGAAATCCGGTCACACTGGTCACCCTTGTCGCCATTATAAGCCTTGCCATCGCCCCGATATTGTATGCCTTGAATCTTTACTGTGTCGTACGGCACATTGAAGATCCGAAGATGCGCCCCTCAAAAGCCGTGACGTCTTTGGGTTTGGCGGGTATCGTATTTATGGTTTTCGCGCTGGGACTTACTGTCTTTACAAAGCTTTTCTAATCCGAGGTTCTCCAAACAAGCAGGTACGTAGTAGCTTTCATGAGCTCGTTGCCAGAGCGGCACGCTTGTCTATCTATATGTAACTTCTTGTTTTTGCGCATCCCGCGGTTTAAGCGGGGGAAACTTCGATCTCATATTATAGCTACAATCGATTCACCTGGGCAGTTACCGTTCGAATCTACACGCTCAATCCCTGATCAATGGATTGCTGAATGACATCCTCTTTGGTGGTACTAATCCATTGCATAATTTTTTTTCCGTCTTTACCCAGCACGATGATGAAAGGGACCGGAAAGTCTTGGCCTATCTCGATATCAAACGGCTCCATGGCTTGCCTGAGCTCTGAGAGGGTGGTGGTTTTCAGTGCCCTTAGGGGAAACGGCAATGTATGGGTCCGGGCATACCATTCCAGCTCACTGAGATCTTGATCCAATGACAAACCTATAATTTCGAAAGGCTTTTCTTTGTTGGCCGTCGCCAAGGATTGTAAAATCGGCATTTGCTCCCTGCAATGACTGCATGTGGATACATAAAACTCCAACAAAACGACCTTTTCTTTTTGTTGTTGGATTAATTCCGCCGCCTGATCCACGGTCAACATCTCAATGTTGATGCTCGCAGAGGTGTCCATTCCACAACCGATACCAAGTCCCAATCCAAAAACCACCAACATTGCTAGAAACATTTTGTTTTTGTAGCTCTTTTTCATTTTGCACTCCAAGGTCTTGCATACTTGCCAGAAACCAAAAAATTTTTTCACCGACCCGCATTGTACAGTCTAGCCAATGGATGTACAATACCGAAGCTTGATAAGGGCGCCTCACAAACCAAGGGTTCTTCACTCTATTCATCGAGGGATACATGACCGCAGATAAGAACGTGATCAACCGACATACCCTGGATCATGAACCGCTTTGCAGTACCTGCAAAACATGCGACCCAACCCATCTCGTCTCCAAATCAGAGCTCGTAATGTTTTGTTCCGAGGTGTTGCAAAACAACGGTGTCTGTCTCCAAAACGCGACCACGACCGCCGAGGTTTTGGTATCGTCCGATCTTCGAGGCATCGCCAGCCATGGCGTGGCCCGTTTGGGCCGTTACCTCGAAGGAATACGTACCGGCACGATCGTTCCAAATGCAAAAGCAGAGCTTCTCGATCTTTCAGAAAGCATGACAAGCCTGGATGCCAACAATGGGCTCGGTCAGGTTGTCTCGGTCCAAGCCATGAACACATGCATCCGTAAGGCCGAACAACATGGAATCGGTATCGCGACGGTGAAAAACTCAAACCACTTCGGTATTGCCGGATACTATGTCTTGATGGCGCTCGAGAAAAACATGATCGGAGTATGTATGACCAACTCGGCGCCCTTGGTGACCCCGACGCACGGCGCCGAGGCCGTGCTCGGCACCAACCCGATTGCATTCGGTGCGCCGGCCGGAAGATATCGACCCTTTTTGCTGGACACCGCAACGTCCGTAGTACCCCGGGGGAAATTGGAAGTCTACCATCGCTCCAACCGCACGATGCCGGTGGGATGGGCGGTAGACGAAAACGGCCTGGATTGCCAAGATCCGGGCAAAGTGCTCGACAATTTGATCCACAGATTGGGTGGCGGGATTCTTCCCCTGGGCGGCCGGGGCGAAGAATTCAGCGGATACAAGGGCTACGGATTCGCCTTGCTGGTGGATATCCTGTGCGGAGTGCTCTCGGGATCGGGATTTGCCCTGAACGTGGACAATCTGCACTCCGAGACGACCCAAAACAAGTCTGCCTTGGTCGGACATTTTTTCATGGCTTTGGACATCAAACGTTTCATGTCCCTCGAAGGGTTTCGCGATCGTATGGACACATTGATCAAGCAGATTGCAGGATCTCGAAAAAGTCATGGGCAGGAAAAAATATTCATTCCCGGAGAAAAAGAGTACCTTGCGGCAGAACAAGCATTGTTGTGCGGCATTCCTCTTGCGGATAAGGTGTACAAAACACTAGAAAGCTTTGCGCAAGAATACGGCATTGCAGCTCCCAGATGTCTCCCACCGAAAGGAAAACCAAAAGCATGACCGATCAACAAGCGGATGTGGCCGTCATCGGGGCGGGTATTGTTGGATCTTCGGTTGCCATGTCACTATCCGATCAACCCGGATCACGAAAGTCGGTGGTGCTGCTGGAAGCGGAAGATAAACCCGCTGCCCATCAAACCGGACACAACAGCGGTGTCATTCACTCCGGATTGTACTACCTACCAGGCTCACAGAAGGCCCAAAATTGCGTCGACGGCAGAAAAGCCATGTACCAGTTTTGCAGAAAATACGATCTGCCTCATGAGCAATGCGGCAAGCTGGTGGTGGCAACCCGGGAAGAAGAGCTGGGTATGCTGCACGAGCTGGAGCAAAGAGGAAGGGCCAATGGTCTCGAGGGAGTCAAAAAATTGAATCCCTCCGAAATGAAAGAAATCGAACCTCACTGCCAAGGTCTTTCCGCCCTCTTGGTGCCCGAAACCGGGATTGTGGACTATATTGCGGTATGTAACAAATTTGTCCAACTGGCGATCCAGCAAGGGTGCGAATTACGTACCCGATCCAAACTGACCAAGTGCATCCGAGAGCAGCAAGGCCTGGTGCTCGAAACCACCTCCGGGCGGATAAGGTGCAAAAATCTTATCAACTGTGCGGGGCTGCAATCGGACAGGGTCGCGCGCCTTTGTGGTGTCAACCCGGGTCTCAAGATCATACCCTTTCGAGGAGACTACCAGCGCTTGAAACCCCATCGTGAGTTTTTGGTCAAAAATCTCATCTATCCGGTGCCGGACCCAAAATTTCCCTTCCTCGGAGTGCATTGGACCCGCATGATCCACGGCGGAGTGGAAGCCGGTCCCAACGCTGTGCTCGCATTTCGACGCGAGGGATATCGAAAAGGCGATATGTCCATAAAAGATATCGGCTCCTATTGGTTTTACGGAGGATTTTGGAAAATGGCCATGAAGTACTGGCTAACCGGTATGCGGGAGATGGCCCGATCTTTCAACAAAAATGCCTTTGTAAGAGAAGCTCGAAAGCTGGTTCCCGAGGTGACCGTCGAGGATGTCGAGCCCGCAGATGCGGGAGTTCGAGCCCAAGCATTGCTGCCGGACGGTAAGCTGGCGGACGATTTCAGGTTTGTTCAAACCGATCGAATGATTCATGTTCTCAATGCGCCTTCGCCGGCCGCTACCGCCTCTATCAGCATCGGCCGAACCATCGCCGCAATGGCCAGAAAACAATTTGAATCCTGAATTTGGCAAACACCCGAAGAAAGGCAAACCATGCAAGCAAATCTTACCTACAAAATTCTCAATGCCCACCTGGTGTCCGGCAGATTGATACCCGGTGAGGATATTGCTTTAAAAATCGACCAAACATTGCTGCAGGACGCCACCGGCACGATGGCGCTGCTCGAGTTCGAAGCCCTGGGTACGAAACGTGTGAAAGCAGAGCTCGCGGCTCAGTATGTCGATCACAATCTCCTGCAAACCGACCACAAAAACGCCGATGATCACCGCTTTTTACAAACCGCATGCGCTCGTTACGGCATCCACTTCAGCCGTCCGGGCAACGGTATCTCCCACCAAGTGCACATGGAAAGATTCGGCGTACCCGGTAAAACCATGATCGGCGCAGACAGCCACACTCCAGGCGCGGCCGGTCTATCGATGCTGGCCATGGGAGCGGGCGGCCTGGATGTGGCGCTCGCCATGGCGGGCCAACCCTATCATCTACCCTGTCCGAAAGTCCTGGGCGTCAAGTTGACCGGAGCGCTACCCGACTGGGTATCCGCCCGGGATGTCATTTTGGAGATGCTCAGGCGTTACGACGTCAAGGGATGTGTGGGTAAGGTCGTTGAGTACTATGGACCAGGGGTCAAGCAGCTTTCTGCCGAGGAGCGCCTGATCATCGGCAATATGGGTACCGAATTGGGCGCCACCTCGACCGTTTTTCCCTCGGATGAAAACACCCGTCGCTATCTACAGGCGGTCGGCAGAGAAACCCAATGGGTCGAGCTTGCCGCCGATCCCGAAGCCGAGTACGACGAACACACCGAGATCGATCTGTCCTCGCTGGAACCACTGATCGCCAAACCTTCTTCACCCGGCAATGTCGCCCGGGTAGAAGATGTAGCCGGTATGGTCGTACATCAAGTCATCGTAGGCTCGAGCGCCAATTCGACATTTGAAGCCCTCATGGTGGTTGCAAAACTGCTTGAAGGCAAGGTCATTCACCCGAATGTATCCTTTCACATCAACCCGGCCAGCCGTCAGGTCATGGAAAATCTGGCGGCCCAAGGAGGCCTCATCAGTCTCTTACGCGCAGGCGCAAGAATGCACCAGTCCGGATGTTTGGGATGTATCGGCATGGGACAGGCGCCCGGGCACGGACAGGTAAGCCTCAGAACTTTCCCGCGTAATTTCCCCGGCCGGTCCGGCACCCAAGGCGATCAGGTATACTTGTGCTCGTCCGAGACCGCCGTGGCCGCGGCGCTCAAAGGCCGAATCACCGATCCTCGCAAACTTTCCAAGGAAATCAAATACAACCGGGTAAGACACCCGGATAAATTTTTGGTCAATGACACCTCGATCATTTTCCCGGCCCCCGAACACCAAAAAACCGAAATCGTCAGAGGTCCCAACATCAAGCCGTTCCCCCAACTTTCCGCCTTACCGGATAGGCTCGAAGCCGAAGTGCTTATCAAAGTAGGCGACAACATCAGCACCGACGGCATCATGCCCGCGGGCAATCAGGTCTTACCGCTTCGGTCCAACATCCAGGCCATCAGCGAATATGTATTTGCCCACATTGATGCGGACTTCGCGAAAAAGGCAAAAAAAATCGATAATGTGATCGTAATTGGAGGAGAAAACTACGGCCAGGGCTCAAGCCGTGAGCACGCCGCGCTCGCCCCTCGATATTTGGGTGTTCGAGCGAAAATCGTAAAGAGCTTTGCACGAATTCATAAAGCCAACTTGTGCAACTTCGGCATTCTCCCACTGACACTGCAAAACCCTTCGGATTATGACCACATCGATTCGGGAGCCAAGCTGGTGTTTGAAAACATCGTACAACACATCCAGCAGGGCGATCGGGAGATTCCGGTTTTGGTGGATGGAAGGCAGATCATCACCATTTTAGATGTATCCGCCCGTCAACGTGACATGCTCATACACGGAGGAGCCCTCAATCTTGCCAAAGCGAAACTCGATCTATAGCATCAATTTCAATCACTTTTCGAGAGGAGATCCGCATGCGACCAAAGATCTCGATGTGGCTGCTCGTATTGACGGTCATGCAATCAACCCTTTTATACGCCGAGGATCGCGTGTGCGGCCGTAGCTTTGCAACCCGCTCGGAGGTATTTGCACGACACGGCATGGCCGCGACTTCACAACCCCTGGCAACCCAAACCGCCATACACATATTGAGGCAAGGCGGAAACGCCGTGGATGCAGCCATTGCGGCCAACGCCGTGCTGGGCCTGACCGAACCGACCGGATGTGGTATCGGCGGAGATCTGTTTGCCATCGTTTGGAACGACGCCGATAAGAAACTCTACGGCCTCAACGCAAGCGGCCGCTCACCTCGAACCTTGACCTGGGATTATTTTCAAAAAAACCAAATTAAATTCATACCCCCATATGGACCTCTACCGGTTACCGTACCCGGGACGGTAGACGGTTGGTTTGAGCTCCATAAAAAATTCGGTAAAATGCCCATGCAGGACATTTTGGCCCCCGCCATCCAGTATGCCGAGGAGGGCTTCGCTCTAACCGCGGTGATCGCCGAAGGCTGGAGCCACAATGCGAAGACACTGCATACTTTTTCTAATTTTAAAAAAACCTTCATGCCCGAAGGTGAGGCCCCCCAAAAAGGTCAAATATTCAAAAACCCGGACCTGGCTGCGACCTACCGGCGTCTTGCAACCCTCGGAAGAGACGAATTTTACCAGGGTAAGCTCGCCGGCATCATCGCATCGTATGTACAAAAACAAGGCGGCTTTCTCACCCTCCGGGATCTTGGAGAACATCGATCCGAGTGGGTAGACCCTGTATCGACGACCTACAGAGGATATCGGATATGGGAGCTGCCTCCCAACGGACAGGGGATTGCAGCTTTACAGATTCTCAATATGCTCGAAAGCTACGATCTACAATCATTGGGTTTCGGTAGCGCCCGAGCCATACATTTGTTCGTCGAAGCCAAAAAGCTGGCCTTTGCAGACCGCGCCAAGTTTTACGCCGATCCGGCCTTTCATACCATTCCTATCGAAAAACTCGTCAGCAAAAGCTATTCCGCCGAAAGACGTAAGCTCATCAAGGACCAAGCCGCTCTTTCGGTCGAAGCAGGCCCGGTAGAAGGCGATACCGTGTATCTGACCACTGCGGACAGACACGGCAACATGGTGTCCATGATCCAAAGCAACTATCGGGGCATGGGCTCCGGGCTGGTGCCGGATGGATTGGGTTTCGGATTGCAGGATCGCGGGCAGCTTTTCAACGTCATGGACCCAAAGCACGCCAACGCCTACGCCCCGAAAAAACGACCATTTCACACCATCATCCCGGCCTTCGTGACCAAAAACGGACGCCCTTGGATGAGCTTCGGAGTAATGGGAGGAGCCGCCCAACCCCAGATGCACGTGCAGGTGCTTATCAACCTCATCGATTTCGGCATGAACCTGCAAGAAGCCGGAGACGCCCCCAGAATACTGCATGTCGGCTCAAGCCAACCCACCGGTGAGGTCATGACCGATGGAGGAACCGTCTACCTCGAATCGGGATTCGACCCCGAGGCAGAAAGAGATCTCATCCTGCAAGGCCACAAAATCGGCCGCACCCACCCCGCATATTTCGGCGGCTACCAGGCCATCCGCTGGGATAACCAGAATCGGGTGTACATCGGAGCGTCTGAATCGAGAAAAGACGGCTTCGCAGCGGGATATTGACCTCTAAAAACAAGCACCAAGTTGTTATATCTCGATCTTTTGTTGTCATTGCGTACATGGACTACAAACAACACCGCAGGTTCCACCGGAACAACAAATATCTCTGAAAGTATTTGGCGGGCTTGTACACATCTGAACTTTACAAAAATTACCATCAGTATCCCGGGTACATGTACATGCATTTGGATAGTTTATAGTTTTGCTGCAGGTACCGGTTTGACATTTTTTTACTGTACAGGACTCCTCACCGGTTGCCGATTCATCACATAAATTCAACCAATCACAACCACCACATGGTCCACATGACTCCGCTACACATACAACACCATCAGTGTCCCGATTGCAATCGCAGTCTTTTTCATAACTGCTGACATTACTGCATGCACCTGCTTGGCACACGGTTTGGGAACATTGGACCTTACCCAAAGCTGCTTCATCACAGCTGTCAGACCAACCACAATTCTCACAAGATCCGCACGATTCAGCAACACACACCATGTTATCGGTATGACGTGTGCAGTCACAATCCTTCTGGTATGATTCTTCCTTACTACAAAGCCCTCCGCTACATAATTTTTTCATACATGATGCCTTGCCTGGAGCCGATTCATCACAAGTTCCCGACCAATCACAACTTTCGCATGATCCACATGATTCGGATTCGCAAACCGTATTTGTCGTATCACGAGTACAAGAATCGGTATCATGATATGGTGTCCCGGCATTACATTGACCGCTTGAACATTTGTATGGAGTACAGGTCCTGCTTCGCTCACCCATCTGATCACAAAAATCAGAGTAATCGCAGTCACTGTATTCTGTGCACTGAATCCCAACACCGCAAGGATTTCCTTCGTTCATAGGTGTATACACACAAACACCTTCTGAGCAGGAAGCGCGATTACACTCTTTGTTTGGACAATCGCCATCAATGCTACACTCTACGCATTGTCCATTATTACAGATGCCATCTATATGATCTTTTCCAATGACATCTTTGCAGTCAATGCCACAATCTCCACAATTTTGCCGATCTGTATTCTGATCAATACACAGACCGTCACAGCAGATCATTTCTGGATTACATGCCGTCCCAGTTCCACAAACGCATAATCCTTCAACACATCCATCCGCCTGTTTTGGACATGGCCCACAGTCTTTGTCACATGTATCAATATCATCCGACAATTGCGATTCCTCGCAGGGTCCCCAGTTCCCTTGGTTACAGGTACGTATCCCTTCCCAACAAATTTCTTCAATCGGCTTCGAACATTCTGTTGTTGATTCATGTATGCAATCATGCACAATAATTTGAAATTTCTTGGTATCGGAATTATCACGGCCCTGGGTAGAATCCACTACCGATACTTCTATTTCAATGATGTCTGATTCCTTCACCGGCACACCATGTAAATTTCCACTCTCTTGTTGAATAGACATCCAATCAGGATGGGTCGTCAGTATCCATTTATAGGGAGGCACTCCAAGAGAGGCTTTGATAAGCTGACTATATTCTACTCCATCAGTGGCATCAATCAGCTTACCGGTAGTAATTTGAACAGGATCAATTTCCAAGCACTCTGAAGATTTGCACAGGTATCCCGGGACACAATCATCATTGTCATCACACATGCCTTTCAGATCGACACTACAATTTGAAAATACAACCACCCCCATCAAAGCAATACAGTATCTTTTTTTCATTGCAAACTCCTCTAAATTTAATATGGTGTCTTTATCATAGTATTGACAAACAAAGTCATATGACTTTGATTATCAATAAAATTACCTATTTTTCAAGATATTTGTTTTGAGAAACCATATAGCTCGTTGTTTGAATTGATTCTCTCATTTACGATTCCTCCCATGAATGAATTCTATGATGCTACTACTTTCAAAGACCTTGCGCCAAAACCCTAGTTCCTTCAATATCGACGTAACTGTTTGTTTTTATTATCTCGTTTGTATCTCACCATGTGTTTTTGTTCCCCCCGCGCTTCACGCGGGGGGAACTGAGGCCTAAAAATCACGAATATCATTTTAGCGATACCTCGCAATGAAAACTCATATAAAAATGCAAATTATATACCAGAACACCCATCACTCCAACGCAAAAAATCAATGTGTTTTTGTTCCTGTCCTTAAAGATTTTGCCTTTAGAACATGAGGTATTGGAACAACTTGTTGGGGAAAAATAGGATTGAAAGGTTTACTTAACAGTTCGCGGATAAAACAAGATGTTGTATAGTGGCCAGAATTATTATGGCTTTTCCTTCAGTCTCAACAACATTGTAACCACGATGTTCTCAGCATCTTCTCCGGTGTTGCTGTTGTCGAGCCCGATGGCGAAAAACCTGGTCGGTTGACCCGATCCGCTATACTTTGGAGTCAATGGAACCGTGGTATAGGTCTGCACCAATATTTTTTCAGTTGCACTGGTTCCACAAACACTGTTGGTTGAGCCGTCATCATTCAGGTCCACTTCTATTATTTCGTATGTAGGAGGATCCTCGTCGGTTTCGCCCGGGATGACATCTACTTGGACTACTTTAAGCTTGCTGATGACATCTGCTTTGGTCAACAAGATCTCCACTTCCCTGGCCTCGACGATCGGTTTATCATCGGCATCAAGTATACTGAAAAAGAAATTGACATAGTTGGTGCCCGTAATATCTACTTCTTTCTTTCCGTCAACCGCGCTCGAAGAGTCATCTTTGACTTTCGTCTTTCCGGCGGGTTTCAGAGTTACCGCAACAGGCGTATTAAACATAGCCCGATAGGCTCCGGATGTATACTCAGCATCCAACTTCACTTCTACAGTCTGCAAATTGCCGTCTTCATCTTCAAGTTCCACCGTTTGACCAGGAACGAATCCGCGAATACCTGCCATTTCGTAATATACTTTATACTTGGCGGCCTCACAGTCCACCTCATCCCGATCGGTGATCCTCGATACCATCATGGTAAATTTTACCGGGTTTGAAGTGTCTGTGTTTACAAGTTTTACGGCGTAATTCGTCCCGGCTGTAAGCTCACCTACCGTCACATATTGCTCGGTCAGGACTGCTCCGCAGGAAATATCCTCATCGCCCTCGGTTGTAAGCACAGTCGAGCCATCTGTTTTGCTCAGACTATCAAACACATCTTCGGTATCCAAAAATACCACAAATCTTCCGCCACGATTAGCGCCTGCGTAATTGTACCCTGGGAAAAACCCGACATAACCCTCGGAGTCTTTTCCCAAGGTTATTGTAATCGGTTTATTTAGAGCGATTTCGCTGTTCATGGCGGTGGCTGCTGTTGTGGCTACCGATGACAGATACTGGCCTTTGTTTTCTCGGTACGATGTACAAACATAGTCTAGATCGTATTGCACGACACCCGTATCATCGAGTGATGATACAAGCTGATCTCCGGCATCGCAGTATGCTTTCGATCCTCTGACTACGCATTTCTGGTACCAACCGCAGTATTCAACCATTTTTTTGCCATCCAAGCAGCTATAGGCAATGTTGCTTTCTTCATCACACTCGGCTGTTGTGCAGGTTTCGGTTCTATGCACACAAGCTGCTTGATGACTCGAGTTATCGTAACAGTCCATACCAAGCGATCGACACCGATCGCCTTTGATAAACTGTGCAGGCAATCCATTGACACCCCGGCACCAGATTACCCTGTCACCATGACATTCCGAAAATCCGGCGGTATCCGCTTCACAATCAAAAGAAGGTTCGTCTACGGGAGGATCTGGTGGATCGAGCTCTCGAGTCTCATCGACGCAAGCCAAAACACCCAAGCTAAGCATCAATATGCAAGATATTCCAAAAAAGAGACGGTTTTTTTTATAGCTACGCATTATCATTCTCCTTCTTCCTTTTGTTGGCCCGCAGCTTAGAACGTCTGGCTAAGCCTTGCATAGAAGAATCGCCCGAGAAAATCATATGCAGTCGGATCGGAAGTCGCTGTAAATCCATTATAGATCCACTCAGGATCCGCATCCAAAACGTTGTTCACACCAACTGTCAATCTTGTATCGCCGATATTGCTCTCGATGAGGTATCCGGCAAAGATATCAAATGTAATGTTGGCATCGACGTCCCTACGCAGAGCGTCTTCACTACAGTCGTTGTTCTCACACTCCTCAAACGATCCAAAGTATCTTGCATTGATACCTGCATTATACTGATCCATGCTCCAAATCACACCCAGGTTGAGCCGCCATTTGGGAAGTGCGAGCTCCAAATCATAGACTCCCAAACCCTCGGTTTCGGATCCGTCGGCGTTGATCTGCGTGTACTTACCCGTATAGGTACCCTCGAAATTCCACAGATATCTGCCATAATCGGTCTTCCAATCGTATTTGACCTGAAAGTCGATTCCCCATGTCTCCAATCCTCCGATATTTTGGAAGATATCTGTAATGTAGTTGATAGCGAGGACCTTTCCGGGGCTGGTGGGGTCCGAATTTCGGTCGATATATTTACAAAACTCGGCACGCCCTTCCGCAGGAGTTCGGGTGTAACAGGCATTCAGGATGACATCCACGCCGATCTCTTGTATTGATTCGTTAATTTTAAAATACCAATAGTCCACCGTGGCGGTAAGTCCCTCGACAAAATTGGGCTGAAACACCACGCCTACCGTATATACATCTGCGGTTTCGGGTTGGAGCTCCTTGTTTCCGCCCCTCCTGGCTCTTTGCTGATCCGTCTCATCGGCATATCCCGGAGAGACGCCGTCAGCTTGACAGTTGGTTTTTACAGTATCATTGCTTCTGAACAAGCTTCCCGGCACATCGGCGCACGGATCGTTTGCAAGCGGGAAATCGTCATAGTTACCCGAGAAGAGTTCGGCAACCGAAGGAGCGCGGAAGGCGGTAGAAAAGGTGCCTCGAATGGATAAATCCGGGATAACCTGCCAGCGCGCACCGATTTTCCAAGTTACATCATCGCCAAAGTTGTTGTAGTTGAAATAGCGCAATGATCCGGTCAACTCGAAAAGCTCCACAAACTGCGTATTGGCAACGAGCGGGATCAGCAGCTCACCGAAAACCTCATTCACGAAATACTCTCCCTCGACCGGCTCGGATTTGTTACCGGTCGTAAGGCCCTTAGCCACCATCACGTTGGGTTGATTCCCTCCGGATTCTTCCCGGTAATCATATCCAATCGCCAACCCAACCATGCCGCCAAAGGGTATCTCCACCACATCACCGGTCAAAAGTGCCCGGACACCTTCGCTTTCGTTAAACCCTCTCCCTACTCCGGTATAACCGATATAGTCCAACATCTCTTGGGTGATGGTGCCGGGACCGCCAAAGATATCCAGAGGCACACAAGCGGGATCCGGATCGATGGCCCCGGGAGCTCCGCATTTTACGATACCATCGGTATCCATGAAACTGGGCCCCAAGGCCTTCGTCAACCGAGGCAACATATAAAGACCCCGAGTTGTTTGGGTACCAGAGGTGCGCCCATACATATATCCAATATCCCAATGCCAATTGCTCAAGGGCCCCAGGCCAGAGGGCAATGATCCTTCAATCCCCACATTGGCGCGAAATGTATCCAGATCTTGGACAAAATTACGATGTCCACCTTCAAGCATACGACGACGGATATCGATAAAGTCCCTCCCGAATGGATTGTAATAGTTGTTTTCAGATATCGTCAGGCCCTCATTGATGGTAAATACGGGCTCGGGCGCAAGCAGCTGATCGGAGTGGCGGCTCACATATGACGCCTCGAAGTAACCGCGTGCCGATTCATGCAGTTGATAACTACCCAAACTGAACACGCTGAATCTCTGCTGGGGAGTAAGCAAGTAGTTTTCCGGTTGATAGTTGTAAAAATCACCCTCTCCGACATCGGATGTTCCGTCTGTATTAAATGGTCTTATACCTGCATCCAGGTAGTCCAGATACCAAAAGCCCGAGTCGCCCATGTATTTCGTAAGTTTGGACTGATGTGCAGGATTGCCTTGTTGGCCTAACCTATCGATGATCGTACCGCCGGGAACCCCCGTGCTGCCACCCTTGACAACACACACGTTGCCCTTTACAACACCGGGCGCGCAGTCATCCGGATCGATGTCTTCGCCCCATTCGCCAGCCTGGAAATCAAACCGCGAGTAATCCCTATCACCTGCCCAAGCGGGTTTGTTTTCGTACACGCCAGCAGAAAACAACAAATGACCCCGGTCAAATTTTTGACCCGCCGTGACCGCCAAATCATAGACAGTCGCATCTCCTCTTTGGGTTGTCCCAATATAGGCGCTGGTTTCGACCCCCGAGAAATTTTGGCGCGTAATGATATTGACCACACCACCAATGGCGTCTGAGCCATAAGTCGAGGAAGCGCCGTCTTTCAAAACTTCGACCCGCTCGATGACCGCAGTGGGTATAGAATTGAGATCGACAGACGTATCGGCACCAATACCACCATAGGGCATCCTACGACCATTGACCAAAACCAACGTACGCTTGGCGCCGATACCACGCAGATTGATACGCGTAGAACCGTCACCACCATTGTTGGACTGGATGTTTATCGCGTTGGATTGCGCGGGCAGATTTTGGAGAATATCTCCAATCGAGGCCATACCGGCAGCATCCAACTCCATCTTCTCCATTACTGCAACCGGCGCGGCCGTTGTCAAATCCTTACGTCGAATCAGGGATCCTGTAACCA
>JBFFBT010000095.1:0-18416 GCA_041560255.1 Myxococcota bacterium
CCGTAGAGCGTCGATGCGGCTCCTTTCATGACCTCGATGCGTTCGATCTGCTCGACGGGAATGGTATCGAGATCGTATCCATGTCCGGCCGCCCCTTGAACGGGCAGTCCGTTTACCAACACCAACTCGCCGTCTTTTATACCCCGTATGGACACACTGCTGTTCATCCCGCCATGACTGGTCCCCAAAGCTGCAAAAGCCTGATAACCCAATCCACCCAAGCGCCTGAGCGCATCCACCAGATTGTTGGCGCCCGAAGTCTTCAACCAATCGGAGTAAGCCACCGTGACCAACCGGGGGGTTTCCTTTTCCTCGACCGGAAAACGTTCGGCGGTAACCACAATGGTTTCGACAGTCTGGGTTTCTTTTCGTTGTTTCTTGGGCAGGCTCTTCGAACCATCCGGCTCTGCGGCCCATGCGTGCACCACCCCGGTGACGATCAAGATCATAGGCAAAACCAGCCATCGAAATCCCATCCCAACCATACTTTCTCCCCTTGCAATAAAAAAATCCCCGGACCATCAATCGGTCCGGGGATTCCGTTTTCAACCCCAAAGCTGCCTAACCCCTTTTCCACGAGGGGCAAGGTCCATCATACACCTGCCAGCAGGTCTTCCGGCTTCCGGCTCCTCCTACTCACCGCGCCTTCCCATCATAAAGACAGTGGCGATACTTGCGGTTTTCGTCCCCGGTTACGGCGGCGGGTCCGCGACGGATTTACACCGTCTTCCCTATCAAGGCCCAAAGGCCACTGACAGCTAACCGAGCCCTACACCAACCCGATACCGCGGGTCAATTGTTTTTTGTATATATCCGATACCTCACCTGGCTGAATAATGCCTTTGGGACATCTCTTGCCCACAGATGCGAAGAAATTGGTGCAAAAACAAAATACGATTATCTCCTGTAAAAAAATATGATCTTCAATATAATCATAACCATGACAAGAAGAGCTCAAACGGTTTGGGACCGAAATACAACCGGAGTAAAAATGAGCAAACGACATTTATTGTATGCCTATTTGTTCTTCATCCTGTTCGAAGCAGGTTGTACCTGCAGCAACCGTGATGCAAATTTTGGGTTTCACGATCCAAGAACGCTTTCCAGCTTGAAGAAGATCGATGAGGCACCCCTGTACCTGATGCACTACTATGAGAGCTATGATGTTTTCGATGGCATGACGTACAGAGGCAGGCTCGAACCAGGATTGTTTGAAAAACAGATACGCTGGGCGTGTAGTTGCTTTTCGGTGCTGGGGGCCGATGTGGACACCTTGTTGGGTCGCAACTTTGACTGGTACGAACACGCGGCATTACTGCTTTTTACGCACCCCAAAGACGCCTATGCGTCGGTCAGCCTGGTGGACATCCATTACTTGGGATATGACCGGAACGAGGATGTCATTGAAAATCCGAAAAATCTCATTTCAGCTCCACTCATCCCGTTTGATGGATTGAACGAGCACGGATTGTCTGTCGGCATGATGGCCGTACCAAGCGCCCAAGCACCTCATGATCCTCAAAAGAAAACCGCAGGCAGCCTGAGGATCATACGTTTGATGCTCGACCAAGCCAAAAATGTCGATGAGGCCGTGACACTTATCAAAAACTACAACATCGACTTTTCTCAAGGCCCCCCATTGCATTACATGCTTACCGATGCAACCAAAAAATCGGTGATCGTGGAGTTTGTCAACAACCAGGTCAACGTACTGCCCAACGGTCCTGACTTCCAGGTCTCCACCAACTTTATCCTCACCGGACTATCGCACGAACAAGCCCTGGATGCGTGCATGCGCTATCGAACCGCCTGGCGCCATTTGGAAAGCAACCAGGGATCTATCAACGAATCCCAGGCCATGGCTCTCCTTCGAGATGTCGCCCAAGACTCCACGCTTTGGTCCATCGTATACAACCTATCGCAAGCAAAATTGAAGATCGTGATGGATCGCAAATTCGATCAGGTACATCAATACAACCTGAAATAAAGGACATGCCTATTCTTCCGCCTATGTTCCCATCACGCAGCTTTCCTTTGCGTGGTTGTTCTAGCAAGGTTCAATCGCAACCCTATACATCACCTAGGAAATCAGGAATCTGAGTGAGAAATGCAAAGATGTATGGTTTGCATTGTTGTATACAACGGGGGGTTGAGACGATAATCAATTAATAATCCTACATATTCCTCTACTTGTATCATCCAGACCTTGAACGGTCTTGGTCTCCCAATCGCCGATGGCGGCAAGATAGAACGAACCGTACTCGACATCCAACTTGGCGACACTGACTTCGAGATTGTGCTCGACGGTCTGCACCTTGCCCTGCCAAAGATCTTTTCCATCCATCAACCGGGGCGAGACAGCCGCCAAATACTCAGTCTCATCCCGATCCCCCACGGCTGCCACCACCAAGCCCAGCTCATCGGCCAACACCATCGATTCGAAGCTGCCGCGCGCGGCCGAAGCCTCGAGCTGTAACTCGATTGCTCGCTTGCATTCGTTGCTTCGATTTCGCCGCCGCTCCGGTTCGGGTCTTTTCATGGTTTTCCTCCTATCGGTCTTTATCCCACACTGTAAGACAAAAGAATACCTCAAGCAAGTTTTTGGAAAACGTATTTGACCAAAATCGTCCTTTTGCGGGTATCGCAGCCTCCCCACGCATCGATCCACCCGCGCATACCGGAAACGTCCCGGATGACACCAGCCCACCCGGCTGCAGACCGATGAGGAGGATCGAGATCGATGTGGATTCGTAGATCTTTAGGGTTTTTGCTTGACTTTGCCTGCTTGCGGACATATCAAATTACGTATTGCGGGAAGCGCTCAATCCTGCGCGTAAGGGAAGACGGTGTGAAACCGTCGCGGACCCGCCGCTGTAACCGGGGACGAACGTCGCTGTAACCACTGCCTTTTATAAAAAAGGTGGGAAGGAGCGGCTGGTAGGATGATCCGGGAGCCAGAAAACCTGCCCGCAAAAAAGGTATCGCGCCCTCCTCGTGGAACAGGAGTGCGAAGCTTCGGGTTGAATACGGAATCCCGGATCGGCAAATTGGTCGATCCGGGTTTTTTTTGACCCCGGGCACATTGCAGGGAGTGTAGTGCTTTGGACAATCACCCGCCACAGACTATCCATCTGTCGTCCACTTGCCCGCGGATCTTGATTTCATCGACCCAAAGTGGAAGCGGTAAAACTTCGATTTCTCTAGGACTTATCGCAGCATATCGAGAACGTGGGCTTCGGGTACAGACTTTTAAAGTTGGGCCCGATTTTTTGGATCCTACCTATCTCGCCAAGGCATCCAACCGGCCCTGCTACAATCTGGACGGCTGGATGACCAACCGCGACTACGTCTGCAGCTTGTTCGCCGAAGCCACCCGAGATGTGGACCTTGCCATCATCGAGGGCGCCATGGGTTTGTTTGATGGAGCCTACCCGGACTCTCTGGAAGGAACCAGCGCCCAGATCGCCGCCTGGCTCGCAGCGCCCGTGCTGATGATCGTAAATACTCATGGCCTGTCGGGCACTTTGGCGCCCCTGGTGCGCGGTTTCGTGGGTTTTGCACCCGGAGTCGAGATTGCAGGCGTGGTAGCAAACCACTGCGGTTCAAGGCTGCATGCAAACCTGCTCGCCAAGGCTCTGCATACCGCCGAGCTCCCCCCACTTTTGGGTGCGGTTCAGCGGGGCGCGCTTATGCACCTGCCGAGCAGACACCTGGGTTTGGTGACCGCAGACGATCAAATCTTCAAGCCTGCGGTTCTCGATAACCTGGGTCAGGCAGTTTGTGAATCGATCGATTTGGATGGGCTTTTTGCCCGAGCCAAGCAAACCCAGAGCATCCACGCAAAACGCCTCGAAAAAAATCCCAAAACAATCGTCCGAGTCGGGCTTGCCCGGGATTCGGCATTTCATTTCTACTATCAGGACAACTTGGATGCACTCGAGCGCTCGGGGGTATCTTGGCAGGTTTTCTCTCCAATGAGAGACGAAAGACTTCCTCCAAACCTCGACGCCGTCTATTTGGGTGGCGGTTATCCGGAAGAGCATGCAGAAGCTCTGTCTGAAAACCACGGCATGCTCGAAGAGTTGCGCTCCTTCGCCCGTGCCGGCAAAACCATTTACGCCGAATGCGGCGGGCTCATCTATCTTACCCAAAAGATCGAGACCATCGACGGGCGGACATTTCCGTTGGCAGACATCATTCCGGTCGGCTCGGTCATGTCAAATACCCGCAAACGCCTGGCCTACTGCGAAGTGACATTTCTTAGAGACACGTTCTTAGGCAAAACAGGCACGTGCCTCAGGGGACACGAATACCACTATTCGTCCCTGGATACAGATCCGCTTTCTCGACCCGGATGGCTGGGTGCCTACCGGTTGAAATCAAGACAACAACAAGATACCCGGGTGGAAGGATTTCAGCATCAATCCATCTTGGCAAGCTATGTCCACCTGCAGATAGCATCTCACCCGGAAGCTGCGGATTGGTTTGTACAACACTGTATCAATCAACGAAAAAGCACTCACCAATCCACTACGCACGAAAACCGAAAGGTTGCATCATGAAATCCGCAATAAACCAATGCAACAATGTTCCTCAAAGCGGCGCCGACATCGAAGCCGCATCATTTCTACGCATCGACACCGAAGCGCCCCCTCACGCCTACGATGCCCGGCAATGGATCGTTGTGCGCAGAATGATCCATGCAACGGCAGACTTCGATTTTGCCGACATCACCCGGTTTACTCCCGGGGCCGTCATGCAAGGCATTCAGGCTTTGAAAAACGGCTCTAAGATTTACGCCGATTCCAATATGATCCGGGCCGGGATCTCACTCGAGCGGCTCGGTAGCGTTTATCCCGGCTACCGGCCGGACTCTATCCGGTGCCACGTCGCCGATCCGGATGTACATACGCTTTCCAAGCAGACCCAAAAACCCCGATCACTGTTTGCGGTACAAAAGGCGCGCCCCCATCTTGAAAACGCCGTCGTCATGATCGGAAACTCTCCGGTTGCGCTTTTGGAGTTGTGCCGACTCATACGTGAGGAAAACCTGCGACCGGCATTGGTGGTAGGAGTGCCGGTCGGATTCGTGCATGTCGAAGAGAGCAAACAAGAGCTATGCAGGCTCGATGTACCCAGCATCACCACAGAGGGGAGAAAAGGCGGCAGTCCCGTTGCAGTAAGCATCCTGCACGCTCTATGCACTCTGGCAAGCCAAAATGCGGAGGAATCATGAGCTCGAACGGAGACAAGCCCGCGATCATTCTGCTGGGCCACGGAAGCCGTATGCCCAAAGCCGGCCGATCCATGGAGTGTGTCGCCGTGAAGCTGTGCGAGCATCACGGATACAATTTGGTCAAAGTGTGCTACATGGAAAACGCCGAGCCCAGCTTCGTGCAAGCCTTGGATGAGTGTGTGGGATCGGGTGCGACCAACATCGTCGTCATACCTTATTTTCTGCATAACGGCATACACTTGAACGAAGACATCCCCGAAATGGTGCGGGATCGAGCCGACCGCCACCCAAACATTAAAATCACCCTTGGCCCGTATTTGGGCTTCGACGACAAGCTCGTCTCCCTGGTGCATCAACGCATTCGGGAGGTGCATCCATGAAATCTGCCCGACTCAATCCGACTGTGGGTGTGATCACAATGACTGTGGCGGTGATTTTGCCAGATACGGCTTTTGCGATGCACATCGCCGAAGGCATCCTCGAAGGTACATCCGTCGTAGTCTGGTCTTTGGCCTGCATCCCTTTCTTGTACCTGGGCCTATCCAAAATCAAAAAAGAGAGCCTGCAAAATCCCGAGCACAAGTTGTTTGTCACCCTGGTCGGTGCGGGCGTATTTTTGATATCCTGCATGCCCATACCGGTACCCATCGCGGGAAGCTGTTCCCACCCTTGCGGAACCGGGCTGGCGGCCATCCTGATCGGACCCGCCCCTACCGTGGTGGTGGCCTGCATCGCGCTATTGCTGCAAGCCTTATTTTTGGCGCATGGCGGTTTGACGACTTTGGGCGCCAATTTGTTTGCCATGGGGGTGGCCGGGGCTTTCATCGGATATGCCGTATACCGCTTGGCCCGGATCATCGGGATCCCCATGCTTTGGGCGGTTTTTTTGGCAGGGGTTGCCTCCGATTGGGCTTGCTATGCCGCCACTTCGTTCGTACTGGCCACCGCGCTTTCTCAAAATGAATCGTTCGTCCCCTTGTTGAAGACGTTTCTTTTAGCCTTCACTCCGACCCAACTTCCGCTCGGAGTTTTAGAAGGTGTGCTCTCCATGGGGGCTTTCCGGTTGATTAGGGTTCGCTTGCCCAACTTTTTGAAACCAACCAACCGGGTCGAGGCGCTCGATGTCTAGATCTACTTTGATCGTTATGGGGTTGATCTTTTCGGCGGCCGTCTTGTGGGTGGCTTTTCAATCCACCGACGGATCCTGGACGGGTGTGGACGAATCGGTCATCGAACACCACGCCCAACAAGCCGGGCGGGTACCCATAGATCCACTCATCAATACCGATCAAGGAGATCTGTTGTTGTTTTTATTTCTGTTGGCCGGAGCGGTGGCGGGTTTCGCCCTTGGATATACTTACCGGGCTCTCAGAACCACGACGGAGAAGCCCCTGGAATGACCGATTTTATCCTTCCAATCTCAGAAAACCGAGTCCCCAAAGCCCGCATCCCGGATCGGATAGATCCACGCATCAGCTTGATTGGTTTGATTGTATTGTATGCGGCTCTCATCATCTCCCATCGTATGGTGTTTTCGATTGTCATCTTTGCTCTATGCTCGGCCGCATTTTTATGGATGAAGACCGGACTGCGGCGGATTGTGCGCCGTCTGTGGCCGTCAATGGGCATCGTTATCGTGATTGTCCTCATCAAAGCACTGACATACGGTCAAACTCGCCTGGCGGCTTTTTCGTTGTTTGGGCAAAATCTTGCAATGTATCAAGAAGGCATAATCCTAGGGGCCGAAATCGGACTTCGGGTATTGGCCTGCATCAATCTCTTGACGCTTTTTTTCTCACTCACCCCGGCGCATCAATTTTTTCGGGCCCTGCACTGGTTGCGCCTGCCCAAGCTCTTTTTGGAAATCGCTTTTTTGATGCACCGATATGTGCTCGTGCTCGCCAAAGATGCACTCAACCTACACACCGCACAAAAAACCCGCCTGGGTTACCAGGGTTTTGTGCGCTCCACACGTTCGGCCGGCGACTTGATGGGCCGCATATTGATTCGTTCCTGTGAGCAAAGCACCCGCATATACCAAGCCATGCTGCTTCGGGGATACATAGGAGAAATTCCCATAGGCCCTATGAAACCCCTGACACGACATGACGCGCTCATCCTGGTTTTCATGCTGGCCGCAACAGGCATGCTGTTTGCGCTATTTGGTGGAGCTTGGTCATGACTTTCGGCCCAACCCGAGATTTTGTGCTGGAGTGCCGAGAAATCTGGTTCGAGTATCCCGACGGCGCCCGAATTTTAAAAAACATCGACTTTCGTGTCGCCCGTGGTCGCATCGTTGCGCTTTTAGCCCCCAACGGCGCAGGTAAAACCACCCTGCTCAAAATCATTGCACGACTCTTGAAACCCCGGCGCGGCAAAGTGCTTTTGGACGGACAGGCAATTGATAAAATGACCACCAAGACTCTCTACCACAAGCTCGGTCTGGTGCTGCAAAACCCCCAGGACCAGATTTTTGCCAATACGGTGGAGGAAGACGTCGCCTTCGGCCCACGCAATCTGAATCTACCCGAAAAAGAAGTGCACCGAAGAATCACTGCCTCGCTCACGGCGGTAGGAGCCGAGGAGCTGAGATACAAATCCACCTCGCATTTGAGCTTTGGAGAGCAGAAACGCATTTGTCTAGCCGGGGTGATTGCAATGCAGCCTTCGGTTTTGTTGCTGGACGAACCCACCGCGAGCTTGGATCCCCAAGGCGAACATGCTTTTTTACGTCTGTTGCACACCATCAACCAAACCCAAGGCACGACCGTTATCGCAGCCACCCACTCGGTCGATCTGATCCCGGGTTTTGCAGACGAGGTTCTGATCCTCAAAGACGGATCCATTGCTGCAGCAGGAACCCCCTTGGAGGTTTTCTCAAACCCCAAGCTCATTGAGCAATCCAATCTCAGATTGCCGTACATCGGCGAGCTCATGTTGCGCTTGAAAAATGAAAATGCTCTACCAGAGGGACCCCTGCCGCTTTCGGTGGAAGATGCGCACCAACGTCTCGTAGAAATTTTGGTTTCCCGGACCAATTCATCAAATTCTGAAAGATCAACCCCATGAGTCAGCTTCGTAGCGGATTTACCACCGGGACCGCGGCCACAGCGGCCGCCAAGGCAGCCGCACTGCTCTTGGCTGGATACCGAGTCCCGCACCAGGTACAAATCCATCTGCCGGACGGAACCTGGGATTGCATCCAGATCGCAAAATCACAATCGGGCCGGAATTGGGCCGAAGCCGCCGTGCAAAAAGACGCTGGAGATGATCCGGACGTGACCCACGGTGCGCACATCCTGGTGCGCTTGGAGCCCCGTACCACCCAAGAAATCCAATTCGCCGCAGGAGAAGGTGTCGGCACGGTCACCCTGCCGGGATTGGCCCTACCTGCCGGCCAACCCGCCGTCAATCCGGTCCCCAGACAAATGATCTCCAAAGAAATTCGCGGATTGACCCACGGTGGCATGCTGGTCACCATATCCGTACCCAACGGAAAAGACATCGCCCGCCGTACCTGCAATCCACGTCTGGGAATTTTGGGAGGAATATCTATCCTGGGGACCACCGGCCGGGTGCGCCCCTTCAGCACCCGGGCTGTGCTGCAAACCATCGCCTGCAGCCTCAACGTGGCCAAATGGACAGGGGTCACACTGCCGGTTTTGGTTCCGGGCCATATGGGTGAGCGTTGTGCAAAAGATTTTTTCAACTGCCCGCCCGAACACATCATCGAGGTGGGAAATGCCTGGGATTACGCGCTCGGGCGCATGCGTCGATCCGGTATGCAAAGAGCCGTGCTTCTGGGACATCCCGGCAAACTTGCCAAACTGGCGGCAGGCCATTGGAATACCCACTCGAGCCGCTCGCCCAGCGCCCTGGGTTGGTTGCATGCGAACCTGTCCGATCTTCGCTTTGATCGGTCTCAACCCTGTATCACGGTGGAAGCGTTTTTTGCACATATGGACGAAGCCACCCGTAAACGAGGCGCCGATCGCACCGCACGGGCAATCCATCTGGCCGTATGGGAGCAATACCGGATCGACACCTCGGTGTTTTTGACAAACCTACAAGGACTGCAAATCGGCGGTTTTGGAGCGTACCTACCGTGAGCAGTCCAAAACCACCCATCACCATCGCCGGTTGCGGGCCGGGGAAAAGAGAATATGTAATCCCGTTGGCCGAAAAGGCCATTCAATCCGCAGAGGTTTTGGTGGGATCGAAACATTTGTTGGATATGTTTCCGGAAGTTATGGCAACCCGGATTGTGCTTCAACCCGAGATCCACAAAACCCTTCAGGCGGTCCAACAAGCCATGCCACAAAAAATCGTCGTGATTGTATCCGGTGATCCAGGATTGGCCAGCTTCTCCAAATTGGTCGTCGATCAATTCGGACCGGAAAATTGCCGGATCATTCCGGGTATCAGCTCGCTCCAGCTGGCGTTTGCAAGATTGGGAATGGACTGGACCCGGATCAAGATCATCAACGCGCACGGTCGGACCCCTCCCAAGACAGCCCATGAGCCCTACACCGGCGGACCCATTGCGGTGCTTACCGGAGGCGACCCAAAAAGCTGGAGCTGGACCATCGATTTTGTCAACCAAGTTTGCTCCAAAAGGGTTGCAGTATTGGAAAATTTGGGTTTGGATACAGAGCGGGTTGGCTGGTATGAACCGCAATCACTTTACAACCAACAGGTATCCAGCCGCACGATTGTGATTGTGCCTGAAAGCAAAGAAAGACCGTAACATGAATCCCATAACTTTCTATGGCATCGGTGTGGGTCCGGGAGATCCGGAGCTTTTGACCCTCAAAGCTGCAAATATCTTGAAATCCGTCAAAAATATCATTGCGCCCATACCAAAAAACGGGAGCAAGAGCCTGGCTCTGGACATCGCCCGATCGCATCTTCGATCCGACGCGGTCGTCCATACCTTGGTTTTTCCAATGGTATCGGACACACTTGCTCTCGATCGTCACTGGAGCGAGGCAGGCCAAAAAGCCCAAGAGATTTTGGCGGCCGGCAACGACGTTTGTTTTTTGACCCTCGGCGATCCGCTTTTGTATTCGACCTACATTTACTTGTTGCGCGCATTGAAAAAACGCATGCCGAATCTCGACTGCCAAACGATTCCGGGCATTACCGCAGCGAGCGCCGTGGCGGCCAGGACCAACTTCCCCATCGGAGAAGGAAAAGCCACCGTCACTATTGTTCCGACCGCGGACGATCCGACCGATCTTATCCAGGCACTCGATCGTCCGGGCTCGGTGGTGTTGATGAAAATAGGAAACCGACTTTCGGATATTTTAGATATTCTGGCCCGGCGCAACTTGTTGCAACATGGTGTTTTGGTCTCGCGCGCGGGTCAAGCGGGCGAACAAATCGAAACTGATTTGACCCGCCTACTTCATTCAGACACAAAAATCGGTTATATGGCGACCATGATCATCCATGTCGAGCAGGAGGGCAAACCATGACGGTATTTTTTGTCGGCGCGGGTCCCGGAGATCCCGATCTTTTGACGGTCAAAGCGACTCGGTTGCTCGAGACCTGTCGGGTTTGCATTTACACCGGCTCTTTGGTGCCGGCCGAGATCGTCCAGCTCTGCCCGACAGATGCCGCTCTGTACGACTCGGCCGGGCTCGATCTACCCGGAATCATCAAGATCATCCAACAAGCTCAGGAACATGGACTGGATGTGGTTCGACTTCATACCGGAGATCCTTCACTCTACAGCGCCATCGGAGAACAAATGCACGAGCTCGACAAACTCGGCATTGACTATGGTATCGTACCGGGAGTCTCGGCATTTCAGGCTGCCGCCGCATCGATTCGATGCGAGCTGACCCTTCCAGAGATTTCTCAAACAGTGGTTTTGACCAGGCTTTCCGGGAGAACTCCGGTACCCGAAAAACAAGCTCTCGAAAAACTGGCCGCAACTTCAAGCACACTCTGTTTGTATTTATCGGTCCACCGCATGGACGAAATCGTACAACTGCTCACGCCCCATTATGGAGCTGGTTGTCCGGCCGCAGTGGTTTACCGGGCATCCCAACCTTCGCAGAAAATCATCCAGGGTAGTCTTGGAGACATTGCCACCCGGGTAGAGAAAGCCGGCATCCAGAAAACCGCCATGGTTCTGATCGGATGGTCGCTCGGATCCCCGCACGCTGCCTCCCGGCTCTACGATCCAGGGTTTTCGCATGGATATAGAACGGCATGAACCCTATGACAATCGATTTGGTAACACTTTCCTTCGAGGGCTTGCAGGTATTGCACACCCTGCGTTCAGCTTTCCCGAACAGCAGGGTGTATGTTCACAGTAACGTTGAGACCCAAGGCGATGATATCCGATTTGACAGCCTACAAAAACTGGTTGCAGAAATATTCTCTACAACCCACGCCATGGTGTTTGTAGCTCCCTGCGGAGCGGTGGTGCGCTCCATCGCACCCCACTTGAAGCATAAAACCCTGGACCCGGCCGTGGTGGTCGTGGACGTGACCCACAGGCATGCGATAAGCCTGGTGTCGGGACACGAGGGCGGCGCGAACCTCCTTGCCGTTGAAGTCGGAAACGCTTTGTCGGCCGAACCAGTGATTACCACCACCACGGAGGCCCGCAAGCGCATCATTGCAGGGGTTGGCTGCAGAAAGGGCACCGCGGCAGAGAGAATCATCGCGGCCCTGACCGCTTCACTCTCCAAGGTTGAAAGCGACTACCGTCAGTTGCGGTTGATCGCTTCGATTACCCACAAAGCAGCCGAGCCCGGCTTGTTGGAAGCCGCTCGGTTGCTCGGCGTACCGCTACGATGGATTCAAGAAGAAGAGATCCGCGCCTGGCCTTTGAGATTTACCAAATCTGAAGCCGCCGCAAAACACCTGGGATTGGATGCGGTGGCCGAGCCGTGCGCGTTGCTGGCAGGAAGGAGGACCAGATTCATACTATCCAAAACGAAATACGAGGGCGTGACCGTAGCGCTTGCCAGGGAACAGTGTTTGTGGTCGGAATCGGATCCGGGGATCCCTTGGACCGGACCCATAAAGCCGAACGAGCCATAGCGAACGCCTCAGTGATTGTTGGGTACCATCGGTATGTCCAATTGATAGAAGATCTGTGCGCGGGAAAACAGATCTTTCAATCCGGAATGCGCAAGGAGCGAGACAGGTGCCGAATCGCTCTCGAGCAGGCTGCCTGTGGATCTCGGGTCGCTTTGATATCTTCCGGAGATCCCGGAATATACGGTATGGCCGGGTTGCTCATCGAAACGGCCCACCATATAGGATCAAAAGCAGCCATTGAAATCATTCCGGGGGTTACCGCAGGCTCCTCCATGGCGGCCAGGCTGGGTGCGCCTCTCATGCTTGATTTTGCCTGTATCAGCTTGAGTGATCTGCTGCTGCCTTGGCAAACCATACGCCACCGCCTGGAGCATGTCGCCCTGGCAGATTTGGTCTGTGTGTTGTACAACCCTCGTTCGATGAAGCGACGGCATCAACTCGATGATGCCGTATCGATTTTTTTGGAACACAGACCGGGCACAACGCCTGCGGGCGTCGCAACCGCCATCGGAACCCAAGAAGAGCAGGTCGTGCTTACTACTTTGGATCGGTTGCTCGAAAATGATATCGGCATGCGCAGCACGATCGTGGTGGGCAACACCAAAACGACCAGGCTCGACAATTGGCTGGTAACACCAAGAGGATATTCTCTATGATTTTACTGCTGGGGGGCACCTCGGACGCGTTGCGGCTTGCAAACCGGCTTTATTCGGCAGGCTATGAGGTTATGCTGTCTACCCTTACATCCTGGCCGCAAGCCGAAGTCATCGATCCCGGCGTCCATACAAGATACGGCCGCTTGGATGAAAGCACCCTGAGTAAGTTGATACACCGACAAAACATACGCTTGATTGTCGATGCCACCCACCCCTATGCCGCCCGGGCGCAACAAACCGCCCTATACAGTTGTCTGGACGCCAAGATACCTTATCTACGCTGCGAGCGCCCCGAGAGCATCCGGGATAAAAACGCCGTAGACTGGGCAGACTCTCACATCCAAGCAGCTTTTCGCATGCTCCATATCGGAAAACCGACCCTGCTTACTATCGGAAGCCGCAATCTGTCGCCCTATGTACAAGCTGCATCCAGCGGTAAAATCCCCCTGTTCGCCCGAATACTGGACCGGCAGGAACCTATCACGACAGCCGTCGACGCGGGCATACCCGCAACCCATCTCATCACCTGCCGGCCTCCCTGCAGCTTCACAGAAAACCTTTCACATATCGATGCCCACCACATCGAAGTGTTGGTCACCAAAGACAGCGGACCCGAAGGCGGCATGGACGAAAAGCTTGCGGCGGCAAAAGAACGCAACCTCAAAATCATTGTCATCAAAAGACCTGCTCGACCCGATGCGCCTACCTGCCGATCTTCAGAAATCCTGCCGGCGGTACATATATTGATGTCGGGAGATCACAATTGACGCCGGTTTCAAAAAAAGCCAAGGCCTTGGTATTGTGGAACGAGTCCCAGCTATGGGGTTTGTTGGCCGTCAAGTCGCTCGAGGATGCCGGCCTCCAATTCGAGATCGTTCGCTCACATGAGCTTATTGAACACCACCCCGAAGAGATCGAGCTGCTGTTCGTGCCTGGAGGTTGGGCCAGCAACAAGATCCAAAGCATCCAAGAAAGTGGAGCAACCTATATCCGCGATTTCGTGCGCCTTGGCGGCAGCTATATCGGCATTTGCGGAGGAGCCGGACTGGCCCTCGAGGCCGAAAACGGCCTCGGCCTGCTGCCGGTATCCCGGGTGCCGAGAGCTCAAAGAGTGCCGAGTTTTGCAGGCCCGGTGGCCATCACCCTGACCAAACCGAACCACCCAATATGGCGAGATATCCCCATGAACGACCCGCCGCAATCCACCGGCCAAACCCTCGAGACGTACGCGTGGTGGCCATCCCAGTTTTCTGTCAATGAACCTGAAGCAGTCGAGATAATCGCCGGCTATCACAAACCGCTTTTTGGATCAACAACCTCCGACTTGTGCATTCAGGACATCGAGGAGCATGCTATTGCGTGGGCGGCATTGGAAGAACATTACGGGATTTTCCTCGACCCCAAACGACTCGCAAACCAACCCGCTGTATTGGCCGGGCACTATGGGAGAGGCCGGGTCGTGCTTTCCATGGTTCATTTCGATACCCCCGGAGATCCCATGGGTCGCAAGGTTTTGCAAAATCTCTGGCGCATACATACAGGATACGAGCCGGTATACGCTGGGCGACCTCAATCCTCCACCTCTTCCAAATCACTTCATCGACCCGCACAAATCCTCCACCAAGCCGCCCGGGATCTGATCCGGTTGGGTCAAAGACTTTTTCTATGGCGATTTCGCAGCGATTTTCTGCTGCATTGGCGCCGGGGCGTCAGAGGTTTGGAGTTTTGCACGCTTTTTGTCATCACCCGCGAAATTGCCGATTTGTGTGCCGAACAGACAAAGTGGGCCCAGAGTGTGTGCGCCGAGTTGGAGGAAACCGTAGAATGGATGCGGGTTTTCTCGCACAAAAGCAAAGAGCTTCTTACCCGAGAAGCCCTCCTGATGCAGCAAGAACGCATCAACTTTCGTCATTGCAACGACGTCCGGGTGGTGTCTTTACGAGAAGAGTTGTTTTCCAATCAGAAGAGCCACGGAGGGTTGTTTAAAAGACTTCTCGATCGGCTCGACGCCATCCTGTTTGTCTTACTTCGAAACCGAACCAACCCCAAACCCTGAAATGTATCCGAAAAGAACACTGTTGTATGAAAAACACAACAATCTGATCCCACGGCAGGTCAAGAACTAACCAAACTCCGCGAAAATCATAACCTATCTCCCTGGCATGAGGTTTGCTTTTAAAAACAATCTCAGGAGGAATGCCAACCATGAAAACCAAAATGCTTCTACTCTCGGCCCTCATATGTGCAAGCAACCTCTCGATGGCGGCAGATACAACCACCAATTTGCAGACCAACCTCGGCAGCTTCGTGGCCACGGGCCTAAGTGATTTCAAGTTCAGCGGCTTGGGAGGGCTTTCGATCGGATTCGCATGGCCGGTGTCTCCCAAGGTTCGCATGGGCATACGGCAAAGCTTCAATATATCGTGGATCCCCTACGGAAACTATGACGGTGAGCCGACCCCGGGTGTCAAACACGACGATTCTTTCGAGCACCAAGTCACCCTGCTGCCCTCCACATATTTTAGCACCACAATCGATGCCTCGGATCGAATATCGCTCGATCTCTCCGTGGGAGTCGGATTTTTGGCCTCATCAAGTATGGGTGTACGTTCCATCCTACCTTATCCCGCCCTCGGAGCCGGTCTTCAGATTGCGCTCGCACGCTATGAGCAATCATCCCTTTGTATCCGAGCCGGTTTGGACGCAATGTATATGGCATTTTACGATCCAAAACCAATGCTGCTCATGCCGCAAGTAGGCATATCGTATATCTTCTAAAAAATTTCATAGGAAATTTCGACTTGCCTTGAAAAATAGACGCTTTTTGTTGAAAACAGCAAGCAGAACATCGATGTGTGGCGGTTCGAAATAATGTGAATGACAAGGCGAACAGACAGCATGTACGATACGAATGCATAGTCTATTGAGATATTTTAGATTTATTTGTCTTGCTTTCGATCTGATCAGTCAACCAGGGTGATGGGAATAGAAACACTGTCCAAAATCACCGATCCAATCTTGAGATCAAACCTTGCCTTGGCCTCTCCTGGAACCAATGTACCATGCCCCGAACCCGTATTTGTGGCCCATAGGACATATACGCTTTTGCATTCACCAGGTGGAAGCACACCCAGCAGATCGGTACAATGCACTACCGATCCACCGGCAGCTCTGCTTGCTTCACCTTGGTCTACATAACCTTGCACAACTACATTTTCGAGAGTTTCATTACTATGGTTGAATACCGTTGCATCATAGTTGATCTTATCAACTTCTATGGTCAATGTGGTTGCCGTTAATGATACGTCAACAAATCGTTGAAGCGACGCCCATACGTCAAAGATCTTGCTGCTCACAGGTTGTATACCATCCGCTTTTGCCTCAAGAACAAATCCTCTGCCTGCCGAATCTATCGAAATATCGGCAAAATCGGCAAAACCATCTTGAGCCTTGACGGTGAGAGTCCCTCCCAAATTGGCCCCCGTTGGATTGGTTTCAATGGTGAGTGTCACTTGATCTGTTGCCGTAGGGATGGTAGTTTCATCCACATCTTGTATGGCCACCTTAATACTAGGTACAAAAATCTCATTCACCAAGATCTCGCTTGGTTGAACCAAAAACACCAATACCCTATCAAGTTTACTCTCTCCACATGAAAACAAGAAGACACAACCCAACATCAAGGTATAAAAAAATCTGCCGGCATTACGCCTGACATTGGTTACAAATCGCCGCATATATTATTCTCCTTTGATATGGATCAAAAAAATGTATTTGTTCAGCATTCGGAGTCAAATTGGGTGATCTGACATGCTTCACAGTCAAAAACACACCCTAAACTCGACTATGATGCCTTAGGGCATTACAAATTCTGTTCGCATACTGTCGGTACACCCAACCCGACACTGAACAGTATCTTTCTCCATAGTAAAACCAATACTCAATCTATTCCTTTGTTATGTTGTACCATATAGTTACAAAAAACTCCACAGGAAATTCCGACTTGCATCGCGAGATTCTCAACGAATATGAGAAGCAGCCGGCACGACCAATTCCTTTGCTTTTTAATGAGACCCATTCATAATCCTTTGGCACAATCGACCCCATGACCGGGAACTTGCCATGAGCCTGATTCTATCCAATCCCTGTGGAACCGTGAGACACGACCAAAGGAGTCAACCATGAAAACCCTTAAAGATTTTTTCTCCGTGGTGGATCTACAAACCATTCTCGTCACAATGCTCGCCATTGGATCGACCTACGCTTGCGAATACTACAAGCTTCAAGCCGATATCCCCACTTCTCTCATCGGCCTTGCGGTCGTATTTCCGATCGTTTTTTCCATCTCCGCAGCCTACCGTCGCCGGGAGGAAGCTCTGAAATACCTCGGCAGCCTACGCGCGCATGCGGTCGCGTTGTATTACACCCACCGGGATTGGGTGCCGGACGAAGATAACCAGATCAACCACCGACACGTACGCCGAGCCAAGGATCTCATCGAAAATATGTTTCACGCGTTGCACGCCTACCTGCGACCAGATGGACGTAACCAAGATAATCTCGTGAACGTGTATGAAGGATTTTCAGCTCTCTCTCAATCTTTAGAAACCTTGAGAAAAGCTAAAGTCACCAACAGCGAGATATCAAGGGCCAACCAATATTTGAGCAAAACCATGATCGAGTTCGAACGGCTGAAAAACATCGCCGACTACCGCACTCCGGTTACTCTTAGGGCCTACAGCCGTGTGTTTCTCAACATCTTTCCCATAGCCTTCGGACCCTATTTTGCTTGGCTATCCACCAAATCGGAATCTTTTCCCTATGTGGGCTATCTGGTAGCTGCTCTCTACGCGCTCGTGCTGGTAAGCCTGGACAATCTTCAAGAAGACCTGGAAGATCCTTTCGATCACGTCGGATCGGATGACATCTGCCTGGATACGGCCGAAGACTACTCGAATATCATCAAAACCTGAAACTACTTGTCAAAATCGACATCCGGATCCTCACCACACACTTCTACTTTATCTCTGCAACAATCCTTATATATTTTACACCAGCTATCACACCAACACCCTCCCGGAGCCTTCTTGCCACAATAACCCTGACAGGATTTTGGATCCGGCGTGGGAGTCGGTGTAGGATCATCGCAAACCGCTTGCTTATCTGCACAGCAATCGTTGTACTTTTCACAATGATCATCACACCAGCAGCCGCAAGGAGCCTTTTTACCACAATACCCCACACATGATCTGGGTGTCGGGGTCGGTGTCGGTGTCGGTGTCGGAGTCGGAGTCGGAGTCGGAGTCGGAGTCGGAGTCGGAGTCGGAGTCGGAGTCGGAGTCGGAGTCGGAGTCGGAGTCGGAGTCGGTGTCGGTGTCGGTGTCGGTGTCGGAGTCGGTGTCGGAGTCGGAGTCGGAGTCGGAGTCGGAGTCGGAGTCGGAGTCGGAGTCGGAGTCGGAGTCGGA
>JBFFBT010000096.1:0-18368 GCA_041560255.1 Myxococcota bacterium
AAATGAGTACAACTCTCTGTTTTTTCTTTGAGGCAATTTGAAAACGGCTCGGGTACGATTGCAACACCTCCTACTGGACATGCAGGCCCTTGCGGACATTTTTTTTCCGAGCAAGGAAATTTTCCTTTTGATGTGATGCAAGCATTGATGTCATCGGCGGAAAAGGAAAATCCAGTATCTTCTTCGCTCGAGCAGCGTACAATCCGCGCGCCTTTGTATAATGCAAAATGTAAATGCTCGGCACCGGTTCCGGTTTTTCCGGCTGCTCCAATTGGTTTCCATGGGGTTACTGCGGCGCCAATCGTTACGTAGATTGCGCTGAGGTGGGCATACAAAGATTGAAAATCCGTGTCGCCTACCTTGTGATTGATGACGACAAAATCGCCGTATCCAACCTCACCATCGGTTGAGCACCTGCCAAGCGCTTCACCCGCATACAGCACTGTGCCGGATGCAACCGGGTAAACCTCGTCGATTTCTCCTCCGAGGGTATTCATGTTGAAGTCAAGCGCGTACAGGTCGTTGAAACCGAAAGTACGATTTCCATTTTTATGAGCGCCGGATGTGTATCCTTGAGTAATTCGATGGGTTTTGCCAGTCTTCCATGGAAGGTGAATAACAAAGCCAACCGGTTTAGCCTCTGCTCCTCCGGTTGGTTTGGTCATCGACTGAGTCAGATCGTCGTGATCCGATGGATTCGTCATTTGATTGGGTCCACATCCCGGAAAAAGAAAGAGTGGTATGCATAAAACCGCTTTCAAGATGATAAGACTTGTCGAGTGCATCGTACGCATTGGATTTTCTCCTTGTTTGGGTGTAGTGAAGTATTACAATGCCGCCATGGATTTGTTTGCCTCAGATGGTTGGAAACCTCGGTACGGATTTTTGGCAGGCAGCAGGTTGTTTTCCGACGGACATAGCGGCTGGGCTTCGAAGGATTGCAGATATAAGCTCGAGTCCGTCGCCGACTTTTGCAGGTAGCCGTAAATACCGGATATAAAGTTTAAGAAATGCAAAGAGTTGCTGGTTTCGAGCCTTTAACAAACGAGGTTTTGAGTCGAAAAACCATGCCTGAAAAAAATGTAAAAAAAATCACGGCAGGCGACTTTGCTGCCTGGTTGATTCGGGTTAGAAATGCGTTACGTACTCAGGGAAACCTGGAAGTGCCGTGTGGTGATTGCATTGCATGTTGTACCTCATCCTACTTTGTTCATATCAAATCCTATGAAACCGCCAGTTTATCAAGAATCCCCAAAGAACTTCGATTTAATGCGCCGGGTGTAAAGAAGGGCGATATCGTACTTGGGTATAAGCAAGACGGCAGCTGCCCGATGTTGGTTGAAGGAAGGTGCTCCATCTATGCATATCGACCACAAACCTGTCGTCTTTATGATTGCAGGATACTCTGTGCCGCGGGTTTGAGAGAAAGTAGCGATAAACCTATGATTAACGAACGGGTTCATCGATGGCGGTTTGAGCTTTCGAGCGAGTTGTCCAAGATACAGTCGAACGCTGTTCGGACTGCAGCGGCATTCTTGGATGAGTACAAAAGATCATTTCCGAGCGGTTTTGTTCCGGCAAATCCGATTCAGAAAGCCGTATTGGCTGTAAAAATATACAAGATGTTCTTGAGGAATATAGCACGACCCCACAAAAAACAAGCTCCCGAACGGATAAAAGAAATTGTGGATGATATCATGGCGGAGTATGAGGGGTTTGAGTCATCCATGCATCGGTTTGATTCACACGCGGATAACTATACGTGCCCATCCACGGATTGATCTCTGTCGAAAAACTACGATTTTACCATGAGGATCGGGAATGACGATGGTTTCAATCATTGTGCAAATCTATTTTGGAAAAGAGTGATTTTGCGTATGGAAAATCCGCAGTATGAATACCTCCAAGGGTGGAAGCCTAGGGTGTGTTTCGGCAAGGGCCTAGATCTTTCCACACGCTCCAGGGCCCCCCCGTGCCGGGCTCATCTGCCTTGGTCCACCATTTGGCTTCCCATTCGTGCTGGTTATGCGATGCACGATCACCACTCCAGTAGACTTTTTCGGGATCCCAGGGTGGGTTTTCGCAATTGGTGTTCGATGCCGTAAACGTAACGCCCACATTTTTGTTTGTGTTCATGATAATGCTAAAAGGGTTTTGGTTGCCGCCGGCATCCCCACTCCAAGCGCTGAATTTCCATCCGGACTCCGGGTTGGCGGTCATCGTGACGGTTGTGCCCGCAGGGTATCTACCTCCCGGGGGGTCCAAGCTGACCGATCCTTTGCCGGATACACTTACATTCAGATCATATTGGGTGATCGGATCGGCGTCGAAAGAAGCCACCAAATTGGTTGCGGTAAACTGTTTGTATCCGTACAAGCTGACATAGGTCTTGCCCGATTTGGGGGCTGCGGTTGTGCATTGCTCGCTGTTGCCGTTTTTATATGGCCGGCAATCATATACGCTCAGAGTCGGTCTGGCTCCGTACCGGGTGTACAGGTCCGCATCTCCTTGTCCCGAGGATATTTGAATGACCAAATTCGACGCTCCGGTAGGGATTTGGATGAAAAAATGTTTCCACTCATGAAGACCGCCTGAGACGACCACGGTTTTTCCATTGAACAACTCTTGCTCTTCGGGCGGAGGCGTTGGAGAGGGCTCTGGGGTGGGAGAAGGCGTGGGAGTGGGATCCGGAGTCGGAGTAGGTCCTGGAGTCGGAGTAGGTCCTGGAGTCGGAGTAGGTCCTGGAGTCGGAGTGGGTCCTGGAGTCGGAGTGGGTCCTGGAGTCGGAGTGGGATCGATTTGAGAGAATTTATTATAGATGATGTTGGTCAACGGAAAGCCCGGCTGAGTGTCACCGGAAATTTCCCAAATGATAAGACCATTGAATCCATTTTCGATGATATAGTCACAACGAGTACGTAATGACTCTTCATCTTCGTAGGTAAACATGGTTTGGGTCGATCGATTATAGAGGTAGGGTACTTTTGTGTAGCTGTCACGATATTTTTGCCAACCCGCGGTGGCCTCCAGCTCTTTCAATTTGAAAAAAGGGTTTTGACCGCCGGGCGCGGACGGGTTGTCCCAGATGCCCACGGCGGCGGCGGTAGCATCGGCGAACAAGCCGTTTTCTCCGGTAGCATCTTTTACACCTCTCCAGCCGCGGGAGTAATACGGAGTGCCTGCGCAGAGCTTATCAGCCGGGATGCCGAGGTTGTCGCGATAAAATCGCATGATATAGTCGGTATTGTATTTGTTTTTGATGTCGGTCGGCGAAGTGGGCGAAGGATCGTTCGGATTTTTGTACAAGGGTGCGTGATGGTTCGTCACCATCTCCCATGCGCCGTGGAAGTCGTAGGTCATCACATTGATGAAGTCCAGATACTGAATATATTTTGCGGGTTCTTGGTGATCGAGCTTTTCATATCCACCCGGGGCCGCGATGGTCAGCAATTTGTCCGACAAACCGGTTGCATCGAAGGTTTGTCTGAGATCGCGAAGCAGGTAGGTAAAGTTGAGTTTGTCTTCAGGTCCCCCGGGACAGCCGTGATCATATTGATCGTTGGGATCTTTGGGCCGGTCGATGCCGGGGTACTCCCAGTCGATGTCGATACCGTCGATAAATGGATATTTTTTTATAAACGCAACGCAACTGTCGGCGAAGGTCTGACGGCCCTGACTGGTCATAGCCATGGCGTGAAAGTTTTCACCCCGGGTCCAACCTCCGACCGACATGAGCACTTTCACATTCGGGTAGATGGATTTGTAATGTTTATATTCACCAAAATGTCCTTTCAAATCCGTACCGGAGTGTGCCATGGCTTTGTCGAAATCAGCAAACGGATCGATGGAAGCGAGCTTGAAGCTTGTGTCGACAGTCAGAAACGCATGGTTGATGTGAGTGACCAGATTCCATGGTATATCACCGACCACCATATTGTAGTGGGCGGCGTTGTAGATGCCCCATTGGGGGAAATATGCGATGATTTTCCGGTTGCCGGGTAGTGTCGTGGTAGATCGTTCGGATAGATCCGCCTGTGTAATGTCTTCATTCCCGGTAGGGTGGATGCATCCAGGCCAGGGGCCGGCCAGCATGGCCGCCAACATGATTGCGGTGAGAACGGCGTAACGTTTTTTTCTCGCACTTGACATCAGCTCCTCCTTGTATTTGGTGGGTCCGCTCCTTTGTAATGGAAAGTACCGGATATAACCATTCTGGGTAGATTGGCATGTTTGTAGAACCCTGTCAATACTCCAAGTGATTGGAATCTGGTGATACGGGGGTAGGAAGTTCTCTTGTTGGATGAAAGATACTACAAGATTTCTTGCAGAAGATTTTTAGTGCAATGCCGGCAGACTGCACTGTCGGTTTAGACCTTGCAGGCATGTAGGATGCAGTCGATGATCTCAGGATAGGACCAGCCGTCCCGTTCGGCCGCCGCCATGAATCCGGCATCTTTGGAAAGGCAGGGGTTTGCGTTGATCTCCAAGATCCATGGCTGATTGCCCTCGTCCACCCGAAAATCCACCCGGGCGTATCCGCTCAAACCGAAAAGGCGAAAGCAATCCAGGGCCAGCCGTTTCAGCTCGCCGAGCAATGGTCTGTCTTGGTCCTGAAAATCGAAGCACCGAGGGGTGTTTTGGTATTCGAATGAGCTAGGATCCCATTTGGCCTGGTAGCCCACCAGGCGGGGCTTTTCGGGGGTGTAGGCATCAAAACGGATTTCGGCCGCCGGTAACACGCAAATACCTTGGGGTGTGGATAAAACCGATAGGTTGAACTCGCGGCCGTGGATGTATTGCTCTGCAAAATAGTCTGCCTGAGGCCGGGCGGCTGTCTTGGCGATCACCTGGAGCTTGGCGGGTAGTGTCTCTTGGTTGCAGAGGCTGTCTTCTGTAATCCCCGCCGATCCGTGATCCCAGACAGGTTTTACAATGAGTAAGGCATTGCGATCCGGTGGCTTGGCGGAACATGAGCCAATCTCCAACCAGGCGGGTGTGGGTATGCCATGGGCCGACAGGAAGTGTTTTGCAATTGTTTTGTTGGTGGTTGTGGTGATGGCGTCCGGCCCGCAGCCCGTGTAGGCGATTTTCATCGACGAGAAAAGAATAGGCGCCAACACGAGCAACCGATCCTGGTCCGCCACCGACTCCACCAGATTGAAAACCCGATCAATACAAGCTTGTTCCAGCTCTCTCTTCACACGGTCGAGGTCGAGCCCGAATGCGACGGGTACGCTCTCGTGACCCAATCCAGCCAGCGCCGCGCTGATTTCCTCCATTTGAACGATACCGTCCAAATCTTCAGCCGGAGAGTTTGGGGCTGCGGGGGTGTAGACGATGGCTACCCGCATGGTTTTGCCCCGCTGGAAGGTCGACCTTTGACCCCAGGCAGTATTCTGTCTGCGGCCGACTCTATGATTTGACCTATTAAATCAGTATATTGCATACCGGTAAGGGTGGCTAAAATGGGCAGATCCGAGTGCTCGGGATGCAAGCCTGCCAGTGGGTTGATTTCGAGTATTTGGAGCTTGCCGTTTGTATCGGCTCGAAGATCCACCCTGCCGGCATCCCGGCATTCTAAAAGCCGCCAAGCCGCCAGAGAAATCTCACGAGCCTCATGGTCCAATTGGTCCGTGCACAAGCGGTATTCCACCAATTGCTCGCAGCGCTCTTTGTTGATGTACGAATAGACTTGATGTTCGGCCCCGGGTTTGAGTACTACCTCCAAAGTTCCGATTGCCCGGGCTTTGGGTCCCGTGCCGACAATGCCCACGGTAACCTCGCGGCCGGGTAGAAATGTCTCGACCAAGACGGGTTGGTGAAAACGCTCCAACAAATCTACACACACGCGCCGTAGGTCGTCCGGGTGGTCGATTTTCGAAAGGGCGTCGATGCCTTTTCCGGTTCCTTCGGCCAGTGGTTTGGCAAAAATCGGGAAGGGGAGATCCACCGAGCCGATGTCATTGTCGGCATACACGACGGTAAAATCGGGTGTCGGCAGGCCGGCGTCTCTCAATATCCTTTTTGTCATGGCCTTGTGAAGCGTAACCGACAACGTGACTCCGTCACTGAATGTATAGGGGATTTGATATGCGTCTAAGAGCGCCGGTACCTGGGCTTCCCGGGCGGTGCCGTACATACCTTCCGCGATATTGAATACCAAATCCCAGTTTTCTTGAGCGCAAAGCCTGCCTACGAGCGAACGCACATGCCCAATGCGCACAGGTTCATGGCCGTGATTTTTGATAGCCGATTCGATCGCCTTTATGGTATCGGGCCTATCGAACTCAGCGGTTTCTTCTTCTCCAAAACCCTCTTCGAGATAGTCATCTCTCAGGTCGTAGCACAGTCCGATTTTCATTTTGAGTGTCCTTTTTCTTTGTTGACATTTTTTGCTCTTTGTGGTCAATTGTGAGTTAGTAGTCATTTGTGACTAAAAGGTCCGTAATGACCATATCGTACCCGGAAAATGATGGCCTCGTCAACCTTCCTGTTAACACCGAGGAGCTGTTTGCCGATAATGCGAACCGCACACAGAAGCGGGTGGCTCGGACACGCAAAAAACTCCTGAAAGCGGCATCGGATTTGTTTGCCGAACAAGGTTTGGACGCTGTGAGCATCGAAGCCATCACCGAACGGGCGGATTTGGGTAAAGGCACGTTTTATCGACATTTCAGCGGTAAAAATGAGCTGATTTTGGCGTTGATCGAAGATACGGTAAATCGACTCATCAAGCTCATACGGGTCGAGACCCGGACGTTCGAGGGTCCCGATGATTTCTTGGGGCATTTTTTCAGCGTGCACGCCAAGTTTTACCTGCAACATCGATCCGATTTTTTGATGTTGTTTCAATGGCATCTTTTGTTACAGAGCGAACGTGATTTGGTCGAGGATTTGGAAAAGCAGTTGGCCATATACTTACAGACGATCGAGCAGCAGATTGTGTCCTTGGTCCCATTACGGTCCGGAAAGACGCAGGGTTTTCGCTTGATGGCGTATACCTTGGCCGGCATGGTGTATGGTATCTTATCGTATGCACCCGCGGATTTATCCGAGGCGGAGTCGAGAGAGAGAATCAAGTCTATCAAGCGCGCTTTCGTAGCCGGAGGCTGCGCATTGTTGGCCGATAAGCTTTCAAACAAAACGAAAACAAGGAGATAGCTCAAAATGAATCGAACCACCCTTTGCATGGATGACGAGCTGGACGAACCCCCGCCCAAAGAAAAATGTGTGCCCTTACTGGACTGCGAACCAAGCGGTAGAATTGTTACTTCCAAAACCAACCCATTTTCGCAAAGTCTATCCAAGCAATGGAATGATTGGCGCTGGCAAATGCGTCAACGCATCCGCACGACCGGACAACTGAAAGAGTTGTTTGTTCGGTTTGATTCTCAGGAAGAGGTAGATCGTACGTCAGATCGGTTTCCCATGGCCATTACTCCATATTATGCATCCCTGATGAAAGCAGCCGATCCGTCTGATCCGATTTTTGCCATGGCCGTCCCCCAGGCAGACGAGTTGTGCAATCCGCCTTTCCTTTTGGAGGATCCCTTGGCCGAGGATCACGATATGCCGGTGCGTGGTTTGGTCCATCGTTATCATGATAGGGCCTTGATTATTGCCACGACCACCTGTGCCATGTATTGCCGCCACTGCACCCGAAAAAGGGTGGCAGGAGTACGAGAATCGGTGTTGAGCGCCAACCAATTACATAAAATGACGAGCTACCTGCATCAACATCCCGAAATCCGGGATGTGATCATCTCGGGTGGTGATCCTTTCACCTTGTCGACCGAAGCCCTGGAGAGGGTGATGCATGCGGTGCGATCGGTACCCACAGTTGAAATCATCCGGGTGGGTTCCCGGGTGCCGGTGACCATGCCCATGCGGGTGACGGACGATCTGGTACAGATGCTGAAACGCTATCAACCGGTGTGGGTCAATACCCACTTCAACCACCCGGTCGAACTGACCGATGAGGCGACCCAAGCGTGTGCAAAACTCATCGACAGTGGTATACCCATGGGCAATCAATCGGTGTTGCTTCGGGGTGTGAACGATGATCCTTTTATTATTAAGACATTATGCCGGGAGTTGGTACGTCGGCGTATCCGACCCATGTACTTGTTTCAGTGCGATCTCGTAAAGGGCGTCGAACATTTTCGCACCCCTTTGTCACGGGGCATTGAAATCATGGAAAATCTTCGTGGTCAGTTGAGCGGGTTGGCGATTCCCAGCTTTGTGGTGGACGCACCCCATGGTGGCGGCAAAATCCCGGTGCTACCTACCTATGTTGTCTCAATGGGGCCGCACCATACGGTATTGCGAAACTTTGAAGGTCAGTTGGTTTCCTATCCCGAGCCATACGCCGCCTCGGTAACCACTTTGCCGGTCGAAGGCACGCGCAGTCCTACGGTCGCCGATATGGTATCGGGACGTGCTGCACAAATCACCCAAACAGCGGCTCGACAACGTCCAAGGAACAAAAGGTGCTTGCAGAAACGCGCATCTTGAAAATTCCAGACGTGGCAGTCCTGTAACCCTCCAATTGCAAAGGTGCATCCCTAACATGTTTGCCATCCGTAGAATTTATGACGATGTGATGCCGGCCAACAAGTCGGTGTTGGCAAAGGTACAAAAAATTCTCCTGTCACGATTCAGCGCAATTGACGCCCAAGAAGTGAGCTCGCTGGGTGAGAAACTTCGCAATCCTTTCAAACAGCGATTTCGATCGATGCTCTTTGCGGCCCAATCCCAGAAACAAAAAGTGATTGGATTCGCGCTCGTCATGCACGATCCGAAACTGAGGTTTGTATTTTTGGATTATCTGGCGTCGGGACGTGGTTTGGCCAGTGGAGGAGTCGGCGGAGCCTTATATGAATATGTGCGCGATGAGGCCAAGGCGCTGGGATCGATCGGGGTATTTTTTGAATGTCTGCCCGATGATGCAACCCAGTGCAAAGATCCCCAAGAGCTCAGGGCGGCCAAGGCTCGGTTGCGTTTCTATGAAAACTACGGCGCGCGTCCGATTGTAGGCACCGATTACCAGCGTCCCATTCAACCAAACGACACCTGTATGCCGTATTTGGTGTATGATGGATTGGATACTGCAGAGCTTTTGCGAAAGAGTAAACTGAAGAAAATCGTACGCGCCGTCTTGGAGCGTAAGTACCATGAGCTTTGTCCTCCTGAATACGTGGAAGCGGTGGTTGACTCCATCCGGCAGGATCCGGTACGCCTGCGGGATTACCGTTATATCCGTATCGAGCCAGTCCGAAGTTGTCCCGCGCGGCGAATGGCCAAGCACACCATTCCGGTGGTCGTCAACGACAAGCATGATATCCACCATGTAAAGGATCGGGGTTATGTCGAATCCCCCGTGCGAATCCCCAGGATTTTGAACGAGCTTCAAAAATCCGCCGATATCGAGATCATTGAGCCGAAACAATTTACCCCCCGGGTGCTCAAGACGGTGCACGATGCGGACTATGTCGATTACCTCGAGCGGGCCTGCAACCGGTTGGGAGAGACCACCTCGGTGTATCCCTATGTATTTCCGATTCGAAATAGGGCCAGACCTCCAAAAGAGTTGTCTATACGGGCTGGTTACTATTGTATCGACACCTTTACACCTCTGAACCGAAGTGCGTGGCTGGCGGCTTGCAGGGCGGTAGATTGCACTCTGACTGCCGCACAGCTCATCATGTCGGGACATCGGCTTGCCTATGCGTTGGTGCGTCCCCCCGGGCATCATGCGGAAAAGCGCTATTTTGGTGGTTTTTGCTATTTCAACAACACAGCCTTAGCCGCCCAGATGTTTTCCGGACATGGTCGGGTGGCTGTTTTGGATATTGATTATCACCATGGAAATGGACAGCAGGATGTTTTCTACCGGCGCTCGGATGTGTTGACCATATCATTGCACGGCCATCCGGATTTTGCCTATCCATATTTTTCAGGCTTTGCAAATGAGCGAGGCGAGGGACCGGGCGAAGGCTACAACTTGAACATACCTCTGCCTGAAAAGTTGGATGGAGCCGGATATGTGAAAGCCCTCGATCGGGCGTTACGCCGGATCTGTGATTACAAGCCCGTGTTTTTGATTGTGGCCTTGGGTTTCGATACCGCCAAGCTCGATCCGACCGGTAGTTGGACACTCGAGGCAAGGGATTTTTTTGAAAATGGAAAAAAAATAGGTGGCTTGGGAACTTCCGTGCTGGTGGTGCAGGAAGGCGGGTATCGTACCCGTACCTTGGGAAACAACGCAGCGGCTTTTTTTTCCGGCCTCAAAGAAGGGATACATTGGTAATGGCAACCACGGCGCATTGGAGCCTACGGGATGAGGTAGGTTGCGAGGATCCAGAGATTGTCAAGGAGTTGGTTACCCAAACGGGATATTTTTCAAACGAGGAAATCCAAATCGCGGTTGAGCTGGTGGAAGAGGCTCTCCAGCGGGGTGAGTTGTCCGGATATCATTTTTTGTTTGCATGCCGGCAAAAACGATTGGAAGGCTATGTGTGTTTCGGTCCCATTCCGGCGACCCACTCGAGTTGGGATCTGTATTGGATAGCCGTTCATCCCGATTGTCAAAGACAGGGTTTGGGTCGGCTGCTCATGCGTGAAACCGAACGGAGGGTTGCGCTGCAGGGAGGCGGCCGCATATACGTGGATACCTCGGGACGCCAACAATACACAAGCACCCGAAAATTTTATGAGCGATGCGGCTACCATCTGACCGCGGTACTGGATGATTTTTTCGCCCCGGGGGATGCAAAATGCATTTATCAGAAAATCATTTCTTGAGGCGACAGCACTACCGTCAGGAGTGTCCGTGCCCATGCCCGTGATGGGCGCAAGCCATGCCGGGTTGCATGGGTTTCAAGCTGCCGGCTTTGAATGCGTTGACCACTTCGCCCACGGTGGCGTGCGTGGCCGCATAAACTCTGATGTTGGCGGCATTGAGCTTATTCAGCGCTCCCATGCCGATTCCGCCTACGACCATCGCGTCGATTTGCTCGCCTTGTATGGATTGCAGCGGCATGCACATACCGTGACCATGATGCTGGTTGGCGTTGGCAATAGCCCGGCAATCACCTGTGTCCGTATCCACAATCATAAATGCGGGTGCGGAGCCGAAGTGGGCACAGACCGGGCTGGTAAGGCCGGTATCCGTCTCGATAGGAACACAAATCATCATTTCGATTTCTCCTTTGCGGTTTTGTTGGGGTTTGTACGTCGGCGGCAACATCGGTTTCCCGCAACATGCACGGGCCCGCCCTCGATCCTCAGCGCTTTACCGTGCACGAGCGCGTCCGCCGTTTTTTTATGCGCCGATTCGATTATCCGACTGAAGGTCGTACGTGATATGTTCATCCGGGCAGCTGCCTGCTCCTGGTATAATCCTTCGAGATCCGCCAGACGAAGGGCTTCAAACTCGTCGAGAGTCATGACGACCTCGTCGAGCTCGACCACCGGAACTCCAATCGGCTTGAAAATCGATAAAGCCGGTTGTCCCTCGATCCGGCGGCAGCAAAATGGTCGCGGCATGTGCGTTCACCTCTGGTATTTATTATGAACATATGTTCATAATTGTCAAGAGGCAAATTGAAAAACGTGATGAAAATAATGGATATGTGCAGGCCTACAATCCGGGGATGTATTGTTGATTGAAGTGTTTTGGTGGAAAATGATGGGTGGCTGCGGAGCCTAGAAGAATAAACTCAATTTTTGGTTATAAAGAATCACATTTTACTATCTTGCCTTTGGTTTTCTCGGCGGCTTTTCTTCCTTTGGCGGCATGATATAGTTTATCAGGAGAGGCAGGCGACATGTGACTGTATTTGGTATGTGGTTTAGGGAGTTTGACGTTGTTATCCCATCCTCCGTATAAAAATTCATTGGCTACTTGGGAGGCTGCATGTCTGCATGCTTCGGTCTTGCTGCAGCCGATAATGCTGGCAAAAAACTTCATGAATCCGCTCCAAGATTTGTTGAGACAGATATTATACGTCGTGTCCCATACTTGATTATAGGCACGATCGATAGCACCATTGTCGTAATTCCAGACAGACTTAACATTCCAACCGCAGTTCATATCTGCATAACCCGAGCAACCGCCAATGGTATTGAAGTTTCGGTTGCCGTGGTATCTTATCTCATATCTTGAGGCGGAAAAAGAGCAACCATTCGTGGTGTCTTGCCAAATATAAACACCATCTCCCCTCGCTCCAAAATGATTCGCGAGAGAATAACATGGCTTTTTATGCTGAACCCCGGGCCAGCCGAACCTTAGAGAATCCTTACTCAAAGGCAGGTCGCAACTGGTTGTTTGCTTGATGGTGTCGGGAACGAAAGTGGTATGTGAGCAGGTCGTTCCATCGAGTGACTCGACGGTGATGATATGCGAAAAATTCTCACCCAAGGCTTTTATCATATTGCCCACAACTTCACCCTTGGCAGGAAAAACGACACCAGCGCCTTTTTTGGGTACGTTGATGAATTTGGGTGGTATGTAACAATATTCGTCGCTAGGTTTTGTGATTCCTACAGAAGCCCATCCCATAATCGATACAACCAAAATCAACCCTATCAAACCATATTTGCTTCGCATTGACATCTCCTTTCATGTCAGGTTTGCCCTGACGTTATCGACTTTCATAGAAACAGCTGTTGTAGACTTCCTTTGGGTATTTTTCCCTCTCGTTCCAATTGATTCAGATCTTCAAGCGTCACATGATTTATACCCTTGTGTTGAAGTAGATCGAAGGCCTTCTTTAGAATGGCTTTACGTTTTGGATCGCTGATACGCTGTACATTCTCGTCCATACCAAGCTCGATACTGAGGGAAGCTACGACATCCATACCTGATGGTCTTGTATGTCCGGTTACCTGCACATCCACCCGACAAGGGCCGTCTCCCTTGGGGTGGCCCCACTCGGGCCATCGTAACTTGCCTCGAATCACAGCGCGTGGTCCCACGCTCATCTCTTGAAATATTTCATTGGCGTGACCGCTCTGTTCACGGGGCTCGTCGTTATCGTGACAAGGGATGAGTCGGTAGATTAATGTATCCAAATACGCGGTTTCATAGCGATCCAGATTCATTAACTTTACATCGACGATCGGCCGTTCGTTGCCATCGGGTTGAGCCAGGGTGCCTAACAATGATTTGAGTTGGATCACATTGTTGCTGTGCTTGAGGTTTGCATATGTATTGTAAAATTTTACTGAATTTTGGGTGGAAGCCAGGAGCTTGCCTTGTTGATCATAGGCTTCGACCCGCACCAAATAGTAGCCGGACGATTCATCAGGGGCCCGATCTTTTTCGGAAGGAAACTTATGATAAACCAAAGGTTGATTTGTAGTTGTCGTCTCTCCATCTCCAAAGTCCCAAACATAGTGATCGGCATGCGCTTGGGGGGGCAGTTGCCGGCTCTCATCGGCTTGATCGAGTATAGGACTGGGGCTTACCCAGTTTTCACGGCGAAATAACCGAGCGTTGAATTCGAAGGCCTCTGGTTCGATCGGATCGTCGGTTTTCCATACAAGCAGCTCGTAGGGGGCGACGCAGTCCTCGACTTCGATGTATACCCGGCTGTCGAAGCGTTGCCCCGTCTCCGGGTGCACCAATGAGATCGGCACTGCGTAGGTACCGACTTTCTCATGTGGCCACCCGGGCGGTCGAAAGGTCACATCCCATGCGCTTTCATGGCCGATGACCGGATTGAGCCAAAGCTCCTCACCCTGGTCATGCTCGGCCCGGATGGAAATGAGGGCCTCTTCTCCTCGGCAGATTTTGGGCTTGTCTACATGGACATCCGCAATGCGAAACGGCAGCTCGTCCGAGTTGCCGGTCGGTTTCTGGTCGATCCATGTGTCTTGGGACACATCATAATAAGGTACATGCTCGACCAAGATGCGAAGGCTTGCTTCCTGCCAACTTCCCCAGGGACTTTGTACTCTGAGTATTACGTCATGGGTGCCCGATCGGCCGGATTGCCAGGTTATTCTGGGTCCACTACCTTGGATGCTACCCTCGGTGCATTCCCAGTTCCAACTCCATGATTTTTGATGATTTCCTTCTTTTTCTAGGTGGGAGAGTCGTGCGATGATGTGTATTGGTCTCCAGGGAGTGGTGCGTAAGGTGCTTGCTTCCAACAACAGTTTCCAATCCGGTTCTTTGGCGCCGAGGTTGTTTTTAAATAATGAGATGAGAAAGAAAAGCACTCCAAATACGATAGCACCGCTCGTCAATACATGTTTCAATTTTGTCTTCATGGGGTTCATTCTCCTCAAGCGACTGATGTAGAAAAGTTAGCTTATGCCTAGCTCAAAAGTCGTTAAGAAACGGTCAAAAAGTTGTCAAAAGTTTGTCAAGATTCGAAGAATAATATAAACAAACATTAGTACTATTATAATAGTAATATAAAAATAATAATACACTGTTTTGATCCTAATAATTGAATATATATTGGGTTTTATATAGTATTATAATTGATTTATTAGGTTTATTTTTCTAGTAATGGTTACGAATCTGTTTTTGATTTTCTGCAGATATGTAAAAAAATATTGACGGCCTACCTATTCGGGGAAGAAAATATCCATATGATAGAGTATGTTTGCTTTCCATAGTGATAGATATATCTGAGTGCGGGAGAAAGCCCGGATAGTTGATCCGGTAGGAACATGAAGTTGTCGTTCTAAGAAGGCATGTAATCTGAACCGAGTCCCGGCTGCTCGGAGGATTTATGGATGGATGGAATGAAAAGATCGGTTTTACTCCTTTGGACCAGCCTGGGTTTGGGTGTATTTGTCATCAATGTCTATGGGTTTTCTTTGCTCTTCTCACGCGCAGGTTTGCCGCAGGACATGCAAACCGGGTTACCCTTGTCCATTGACGGAATCCGAATCGATCATGCAGACTACTTGGACGTCATTCTTTCGAGGCGATCACCAGGTGATGTTGTCATTCTGGAATATGCTCGAGAAAATTCAAAACACAAGATCGTTGCAACGACCCTGGTCAGGCATTATTCTAGCTCTGCCTATCCGTATATTTTTCTTGTAAGTGGGACGGTTACACTGATATTGGGGTTGATTGCATTCTATTTACGGCCCGATGAACCCAAAGCCCGCATGTATTACTTGGCATCCTTGGCTTTTTCCCTGGTTTTGGTGGTCAACAATGGATTTTATTGTACCAACAACGATTGGATATCCTATGTTCCCGGGGTCGCATTTTTTATGCTCTATCCTTTGGCCCCGGTGCTGCTGTTGCACTTTACACGTTTTTTTTCAAATAGTTTGTTCAGACGAAAAATCTGGATGGTTTACTTGCCAGCAATCATCTTGGCGGGATTGTTTGAGACGATATTTCTATCATCTCACGTACAATCTCCAGCGGTTGTGGCGAGTCGATATCATGACATCTTGACCGTCAACAGTTTTTTTGTCGGTTCACTCAACCTACTGACCCTGATACATTTGATATTCATCTATAGAAAAACAGATCTAGAGCCCGAGCGATCTCAGATAAAATGGATATTTGTCGGTCTGGCTGTAGGCTTGGGGCCGTTTATCATCTTATACCAATTTCCCAAGGTGTTGGGGGTTGCGCCGGTCATTTCGGAAGAGCTTTGTGCGGTGTTTTTCATGGTCGTACCAGTGGCTTTCGTTTTTTCAGTGTTGAAGTTCAGGTTGATCGACATCGATCAAGCTATCAATCGTGGTTTGGTGTATTCGATTCTTACGATTTCCATGGTGGGTATATATCTGTTTTTGGCTGACACACTGCAGCGCCTGCTCACCGGGTTTTTTTCCTATGACGGTATGGGCGGGCCTTGGTTCGTGGCTTTGGTATGCGCGGTGTTGTTTCACCCGATCCACAAGAAGCTACAGGGTTTTGTAGATAAAGTATTTTATCGCAGGCATTTCGATTTGCGACATGCATTATTCGGTTTTTCCAAACGGGCTTTGCAATTTACTCGTCCGGATGAGCTGATAGCATTTTTTCTTTCTCGCATCGACCAGGCGATTGCACCAGAGCATCAAGATGTTTTCGTTACTTGCCGGCGACCACAACAACAAGCATTGTTTCCGGTATGTAATAATCATCTGACGCTGCAGTCGGTTGCTTTGCGACATCCGGATAAAGATCGTATTTTAGTGTCAAAAAAGGCATTACATTTGTATGAGGGACTTGATGTTACGCAGGAGCTGCTCTTGGATGCCCTCGGGTTGACCATCTTGGTGCCGCTGGCATGCAAATCAATCCATCTGGATGGTTATTTGATTTTGGGCATGAAAAAATCCGGATGTCGCCATACGAAAGAGGAGCTTGATTTTCTCAAAAGCATGACTGGAGAATTGAGCCTCAACCTGGAGCGCATGGCGCTCATTCAGGACATTGCGTTTGAAAAAGCACAAAAAGACAAATTCGAAGAGCTGGATCGCCAGAAAACCGAGTTCATTTCCATCATATCCCACGAGCTCAGAACACCAATGAATTCCATCATGGGTATCGCCGAGCTTTTGCAGCAAAACAAGCTAGACAGCCCGGAAAAAAGCAAGCGTCTGATTGACATCGTGGTGAGTGAAAGCCATCGGTTGTCTCGTTTTTTACATAATGTTTTCGAGTACAATACAATCGAACGGTTTCCCTCCACCTATCATTTCGAAGAAGTCAACCTGCGATCTTTGGTAGAAGAAACCGTGGATTTATCCCGTATGGCCTGCGGTAACAATGGGTTTTCTTTCATCATGAGGATGCCCGGCGATCCGGTGATCGTCCGGGCCGATCGGGATGCGATCAGGCAGGCATTGATAAATCTATTGGACAATGCAGTAAAGTATACTCTGGAAGATCGGCGCATCATCGTTACTTTATTTGAAAATCACAGGCAGGTTAAGTTAGGAGTCGTAGATCGAGGCAGGGGTATATCCAAAGAGGATAAAAATAAAATTTTCCGCGCATTTTATCGCACAGATTTACCCGGACAAAGAACAAAGAAAGGAGTCGGCCTGGGGTTGAGCATCGTCGAGCATATCATGAAAAATCACCATGGCTTCGTCGAAGTGCACAGCCGACTGGGTCGGGGCACCAGCTTTATGCTGTGTTTTCCAAAACCATGAATACCATACTTATCATAGAAGACGATCCAGGTTTGTTGGCTACGGTGACATCGGCTCTCGAGTCCGAAGGAATGAAAGTCATTTCGGCCACCGATGGTCGGCTGGGTTTGGAGTTGGCCACCCATCCGTTGGCCGATCTTATTTTGCTTGATTGGGATCTGCCTTCCTTGGATGGATATGAAATTTGCCGATCTTTGCGCTCTCAGAATATCCGTACGCCCATTATTATGCTCACCGGTAAACGGATATCGGAGTCCGATACGGTAACTGGTCTCGACACCGGAGCTGATGATTATTTGATCAAGCCGTTTGGCATGCGGGAACTCATCGCAAGAATCCAGGCTGTTCTCCGGCGCATAGGACTACGGAAAGACGATGAAGACGAATACGCTTTTTCCGATGTGAGCGTACATTTTGGTAAAAAGCTGGTGATTAAGGCGAATCGCTCGGTGCACTTGACATCCAGAGAATTGGATTTATTGAAACTACTCATTACAAATCGGGATAAAGTGATTGACCGAGAAACGATTCTAAACAAAGTCTGGGGATATGAGTGCTTTCCCAACACGAGAACCGTGGATACATTCGTTCATAATATCAGAAAGAAAATCGAAGATGATCCAGCCAATCCTGCTCACATCATTACGGTTCATTGGGCGGGATACAAATTTGTCGGATAGCTTCATGGTTGACGTGTCGGCTCGAGCGACGAAAAACGTCTAGACTCCTCTGAAGATGTGTTTACGGAAGAAATGCGCCGTAGTTTTGAACCAAGAAAAGCTCCACGGCCAGACCAGTGCGACGCATCGATCGATACACCATTGCGCATTCGAGTCGATGCGTATGTCGCCCAACCATCCGGGTAATCTGGTTTGGGTAACCTTTCCGATGAGGTCATTCTCGCAAACCCAACCATCTGTACACGAATTCCAATCTCCTTGGGTCAAATACCAATACTGAAATTGTTTTTGTTTTATTCGCACTACTCGGTGCAAACGATATGCATGACCGAGTTTGTAAAAAATGATGTCTCCTTTGCGGATTTTGGCCGGGTTTCGACATATTGAGACCACGACCCGGCTTTGATTGGGTAAAAATGGATACATGGATCGACCGGTTACCTTGAAACTCGCTCGGCCGGAGAAATGAATCAGGTTGCAGATCAATCCCACGGTCGGATCTACGGAGTCGGGGTTGGGTCGAGAACTTGGATCCGGAGATTGGTTGTGCGGGAGCAT
>JBFFBT010000097.1:0-18215 GCA_041560255.1 Myxococcota bacterium
TATAGATTTGTTAAGCAATCTGATAATTAACCACATGATATCCAGTTTACCAGCTGACACAAGATGATCAAGAATTCCGGGACAGATCGATTTTTCGGTAGGAACAACATCCTTTGAAAGACTGTTGAATAAAAACCTACCAAGTAACTACGATATTGACGTCGCGATAGGCTAAATATGCATAAACGGAAAGATAAACTCTACCAGACACATGTGCAATAGCGCATGACTCTTGAGTACCCGGCATTTCAGATTTACAGTTGTATGAGTTCTCATTGGGAAAACTCTCTGCGGAGACATACAAGTCGGGATCTCCTTGACCGCCCGATAGAACAGCAATGACAGTGCTGTCTTCAGGTACATCTGCATAGAACTTTTTATACACGTTCTCGCTGGATGACCACGAGATTTTTAGGGATTGTCCGTTGGCCAGCTCCATCGGTTTAGATGGATATGGTGTAGGAGTTGCGGATGCATTATGCCAGTGTACTTTCAATGTAACATCCTTGTATTCTGTGTTGGCATAAACACCAAGATATCCTATGCCGAATCCTCCCGTTTCCATACAAGATTCATCGGTGCCCGAATCTTCAGAGCTGCAAATATAACAGTTTGTTTTTGGGTTGTGGTATTTCGGCCACATGTACAAATTAGGATCTCCAATACCACCAAGCAGCTTTGCGCTATAAAAAAATAGTGGACCATCCGGACTCCGTTTAATTTTGCCTACATTAAAATATCTCCACTCACCTTTTTTTGCGGACAAACCAACCAATTCTTCATACATGGGTTGACCACTTGGTTTGTAAGTAGCCAAAAGCTCCACGTTTCCGTATGAGCTTCGAGAATAGACACCAATATAAATCCTGCCACCTGTAAACTCGATCAAGCATGATTCGTTGGTGCCGGACCCTTTCGATCTGCAATCATAAATCCATTTTGTCGGACTAGATCCCTGTTTGACGTATAGTTCTGGGTTTCCCCAGCCTTTGGAAAGACTGGTCGTCAGATCATAATTGATCGGTAAATCTATATAAAAGTATTTCCATCTAAACTTCTTACCATATATGCGTACCGGTTTATCTGCTAAAATCTCCTGTTTGTCGAGCTCAGGAGCCGGTGTAGGTTCTGTTGTTACATAATCAGCCATAAGCTTTACGTTTTGAAAAGTTCTATAGGCATATATACCAATATAAATAGTGCTGCCATCTTTGCTGGTAAGAGAAGAGCAATATTCACTAGTGCCAGGTCCATCTGACTTGCACATGTAGCAGTTTTGACTCGGAACATATTTGTGCCTGATATACAGATCGGGATCGCCGAAACCCCCGTGAAGAGTAACGATTGGGTATTTTACATAACTAATATTAGGAAAGGGAGGAGGTACACTAAAAGAAAAATATTTCCACTCTCCCCTGTTGGCAGAAATAACTATTGGTTTGCGGTCGAGTATCGGTTGAAAAATGGGTAGAGTCAAAGGTGTTGGATCAATTTCCAACTCTCTGAAGTGTTGATCAAAATTGTTGGTGTTGCTTTCCTTATCAGGACCACACATGGATATGAAAAGCAACCCTAGAATCACCACCATGAATGAAATGTATTTCATGATAGCCCCTTTCTCTTAGAATTATTTAAATGTTATTGTGTTTGATTCTTTATAAGGTGGAAAAGAATCAATATACACTTATGAGAAACAAAAGGAAACTCCGTCATGTACAAAAAACCAACTCAACAAAAATCTCGTGACTCCGGCTGGTTATCTGTATTTGATTCAGCCGGGAGGTTTGTACTCTCAATAAAATCGGAGTGTCTAAACGAAATAATACCGCCGGGTGAGAACCATCCAGGGAAGTCTATTTCTGAATATTGCCGCCATTATCATGTCGAACGCAATCACCAAGGCCTAGACAACGAATTTATTGAACCGATAAAGCAGCCAACCAGGCTCAACTCGACTGTAATATATCGCGAACGGCTTGGTGGTATGTTGAATTACTACTATCGGGAGGCGGCTTGATAGGCTCGTTTGTATTTTGGACTGCTGTCAGCCAAGACATTCTGTATTTTTCGGTACGCATCTTCATACTCAGGGTTCAAGAAGCTTCCCTCGCCTTCTTTTGAAAAATTGTTCTACATAGAACTCAACAAACTTTCGTAACTCTTTCAATATTATTGAAATTATATAATATTTGCAGGCTGTAAAACTCTTAAGCATAGATCGGTTTGTCAAAATCCAACTTTGGGGAGGCGGGCAAGACCGGCCTCAAGGCCTTCGACCAGGTGCAGGACCTGACGATGGTGTTTGTGCCCGGACGTGCCACCTCGGCGGTTCACAACGCCATGGTCGCCGACTGCGAGGTCGACCGCGACGGCACCACGCTACGCCGCTGGTCCCTGTCCAGCACCTGGCCCGTGAAGTTCGTGGCCGGCGACTGAAACAACGAGTCCGATGAGAACGTCACCGAGTCGGTCACGCTCACCTTCGACTTCTTCGAGCTGATTCAGTAGGCCGTCTGCGGCTTTCATCATCACACACCGGAGTCCTTCGTCGATACACACATCGCCGTGTCGACTGAAGCCGGTGAGTGATCGTCGCAAAGAGCCCTTCTACCAGGATCTGGACCACCTCCTCTCGCGGGGCAAGCTGCTCAAGGACTGCTAATTCATTCGTGTTCATCTTTTCGACCCGGAGCAAGGGCGAGCCGCGGCGACCACACCGGTGTTGTCGGGCGAGGAAGGCAAAATTCCGGGACGACACAGCTTTCTTCGCTACTCCCCTTGTCCTCTTGGTATCCTGTTGTGCGGATTGGTGTCTTTTGGTAACCTCCGGTAATTCGTAGTCCAATTTGGCTCTGGAGCATGACCAATGGCCGATGACGAGATCTTCACCATCCGTGAGGTCGCTTCCCTGGTGATGATTGTGGAGAAGATCGCCTACACCATGGCCCTGTATGGAGAGCTCCCCAGCTTCAAGGTGCGGGGCCAATGGAGGTTTCGCCGCGGCGATATCGACCGGTGGATTGCCCGCCAAGTCATGCGGGGAGTCACAATAGAGCCCGAATCCGGTCCTCCAGCGTTCATTGGAAAAGAGGCCATGGGGAATGAGAGATGATCGATGAGAACGAGTTCTTCAGGACTCTGACACTGAAGATATGCGGAAACCTGGAGATCGAGGAGGGCCTTCGCGCCTGTGTGGAGTTCCTGTCCGGTCTCATGCCCGCCTACAGGCTGTACTTCGACATATACGAGAGGGAACTCGGGGCCATGCGTCTCGTGGCGCGAGCCAGTGCCGAGAGGGGTGAGAGGCTGGACCTGCTGGTTCCACTGCCCGAGGAGGGCGTGGCCGGAATAGAACGGATCCGGGAAGCTTGGTCCGCTGGAAGGCTGCCGACTGTGATTGTGCAAAACGATCCGAGTCAGAACCCCATCACCAGGACGATTGCCGAGGTTAAGCACGAGCCACCCTCGGCGGTCATGGTTCTCCCGCTTGAAATCGCGGACCAGGCCGCCGGCCTGCTCACCCTGTGCGCCGAGGGGGAGAAGCGCTTCGAGGAACGGCATGCCGAGCTCTTCGCCCTCGTGAAGGAACCGTTCTTCGTGGCCATGTCCAACACGCTCAAGCACGAGGAGGTCGTAAAGCTCAAGGACCGGCTCTCCGATGACAACAGGTACCTGAACCGGGAGCTCATGCAGATCTCGGGCGACGAGATCGTCGGCGCCGATTTCGGGCTGCGGGAGGTGATGGAGAAGGTCGGTATGGTCGCTCCGACCGATTCCCCGGTGCTGATCTCCGGGGAGACGGGCGTGGGCAAGGAGGTGATCGCGAACGCGATCCATCTTCAGTCCCCGCGTCGAGACGGCCCTTTCATCACGGTCAACTGCGGCGCGATTCCCGACTCTCTTCTCGACAGCGAGCTGTTCGGGCACGAGAAGGGGGCGTTCACCGGCGCACTTTCAAGGAAGCGCGGCCGCTTCGAGCGTGCCAACAGAGGGACGATCCTGCTCGATGAGATCGGGGAGATGCCGTTCGAAGCGCAAGTCCGGCTCCTGCATGTCCTGCAGAGCAGCGAGATCGAGCGGATCGGAGGAACAGAACGCATCCCGCTGGACATCCGCGTCATCGCCGCGACCAACAGGGATCCTGTCGCGATGGTCAGGGACGGACGCTTCCGCGAGGACCTGTTCTTCAGGCTGAATGTGTTTCCCATCGTCGTTCCTCCGCTGCGACAGCGGACGGGCGATATCGCCTCGCTTGTAAATCATTTTATCGAGAAGAAGTCGAAGAAGTACCGCCTTCCCACCGGCATCACGCTCGCTCCGGGGGAGATGGACCGCCTCAAGAGCTACGCATGGCCCGGGAACGTCCGCGAGTTGGAGAACATGGTGGAACGCGCACTGATCCTGAATAGAAAAGGCCCACTCGAGATTGCGGTCCATGTGACGAGCTCCACGGATGATGAGACCACGGAAGTGTCCGGGAACCTGAGCCCGGGATCTCCTTGTGAGGCGACGCTCGATGCAGTGATCGACAGCCACATCAGGAGCGTGCTCGAGAGGGCCAAGGGTAGGATTGAAGGCAGTGGCGGCGCGGCGGAGATCCTGGGCGTGAACCCGAGCACCCTGAGGAACCGAATGAAGAAGCTTGGGATATCGTACGGCCGCAGGAAGTAGGTCAACCTCGACCGCGAGAGCAGCGGGCGGAGCAGTCGGACCTCCCGTGTGGTCAAGTCCCGTACCGCCCGGCAGGTCAACTCCGGCCCCGGCGCCACGAAGGTGCGATGGATTTGGTGGACGCCGTAGTGGGGCATGGCCGTCTCGAGCAGCGCCTGGTCCCTGTCACCCTCTATGTTAGGCCTCGCGGGCTGGCAGGCAAAGCAAGTGGAGGAGCCTCATCATTGAACTGAGGAGGCTTGCGCTGCTCTACGGTGAATTCAATTTGTCCGTCCCGCTTCGAGCGGTTGCGGGCGGATCGTCACCTGAACCGGGTCGGCCGCGCTCTCGACGTCTGGCGGGTGCCTACCGACGAGAACGCGATACCGCCCGCGCTCGAGCTGCACAGTTACCTCGCTCCCCGGCTCGACGAAATGGAGCGACGACTGGCATGTGCATCGCGTAACTACGATCTGTTCGATCGGAATCGATGACGCGCTGGTGGTGATGCGGTACGCGCCGGCCTCGGGGATCTCTACCAGTGATTCGTTGCGGAGCATCCCCGGGGCGATCTCCGTCACGCCCGGGCTGCGACACTCGATGCCAAGCCGACGGCTCCAGACGCCTCCGCTCCAGGGAATGGGTTCGCCGACACAGAGGTTCGTGCGCGGGTAGCAGTCCGGCGCATCTGCAACGAAACGATCGAGCACTTCGTCTAGCGTGCTCTCCAACTCCTCCTCAAACAATTGCTGCAACCGATCAATATCGGTATCGGGGCCCGCCCGGATATACAGGCGTTTGACCGCGGCGAAGCCGTACGTCTCGATCAGGTAGCGGACGAACAGGCCAGCGAGCGGGTAGCTGATGCTCCGGGGATCGACCCAGGCTGCGAGACTCCGCAGCACCTCGGCCCGAGCCTCAACGCGTTGCACGGTGAGCGAGCCGCCGGCGCGGCCATAGGCCTCGGCCAGGCCCTCGTACAGGAAGGTCTGGCTGCGCCCGTGCTTGCGGAGCAGCACGTGGACGATCTCATGGTCATGAAACAGCGTCCTGGAAAACACCTGCAGGTCCTCGGCGCAGTCTCCACCCTGGGGACAGGGCGACAGCTCCATGTGGCCAGGGAGCCAGTAGTAGGTGAGCTTCTCCCCAGGGGCCATCGGTTCGTCCAGTTCGGTCTGCAGCGCGCTGATCCGTTGCTCCATGAACTCGAGCGAGTCGCCGCAGGGTAGGCGGCCGACTGTGCTGGCGTAGCGGATCCACTCACCTTCCCAGGCGACCGGGGGCAGCGGCTTCGGGACTGTGGCGCAGGCACCCGCACCAATCGCGAGCAACAGGATCGACAACAGGATGAACCGCTCAATGAACTTGCCGAAGAGGATCCAGCCCAAAGAGTTGAGAAGCTCCCAAGTTTTTCTGGTGCCCGTCGCTGCACGGCGCACGACGAAGCCTATCCACTCATCACCTACGGTCAGGATCGCATCCTTTGAATACATCTCCACTCCAAGTAATGGTTTGGCTCAAAACAACTTCTACGCATACGGGGCATCCTCTTCACGAAGTTCACGATGGCACCGATGCATGGACTAGCTTCATTGCAAGAACCGGACCACCGCTTGCTGGAGCCCGGAGGTTTCGTCATCTCACAGTTGTTGCCGTATGAGTTTCCAGTGTCAGGCTGACCGTGATGGCGCAGTAACTGCCGCATGAGGCAGTAACAGTCCTGCGATGTCGTATATGACAGTTGCTGCGGATCGAGCACCGAGGTTCTTTGCAGCGTGGCCCAGCCCGTATTCACTTCTCCCTGCCCGACAACTCGAAAACCAGTCCCAGTTCGATGTTTCGAGATAGCGGTTTGGCATGATCCTCGCAGAAAGTCTCCGGAGGGCAAAGCGAACGACGAGGAGGTATGGCCGTGATGTATCTCGAAGTGATCCACCTGTGCCGGGCCGGCGACTCGCTTGATGACCTGTGCGATCAGATCAGAGATTCGGTCTCGGACGACCACGATCTGGCGGGAAACATCAGATTCTTCCAGCACAAGGGTCTTGTTACGGATCTTGCGATCCATATCTACCACCACGGCGTTTCGGGTGACGAGATCCCAAGCGATATCGGGTTGAGGATCGCCGCCTCGCTCAAAACGTACGGATTAGTCAAGCACTCTGTGTGGAAGGAGTTGGGATGAATACTCCGGAAGCACCCGACCAGACGGCAAATACGGGCAAGGGCCATGACATGGTTGAAGAAGGATGACGATAACCAGGAATCCTACCGTACGGATCACGCTGGCTCTTCGATCTCGCATCTCGCGTCAGGAGAACCCGTGCAGCTGCGTGTCCAAGGGTGAACAGCATCTGATGCCACCGCTCGCCCATTTTCGGCGAGAGGGTATCAGACGGCGGCTGCGATACACATGTTCTGCGGGTTTTGACGCAACTCGTAATAGCAGAACGCAGATCGTAGACGACAAACAAACGCCTCCTGCCGATCACGAGGTCGGAGGGAGACGACATCAGCAAAGGAGATTCAGATATGAAAAGGGAAACCTTGCTCAAGAAGATGGCCCCGTGCGGGTTGGTGTGCCACACGTGCGTTGCGGCCCGGGGTGGAGTGATCAGCGAGCTCGGCAAAGAGCTGCTGAGGCTCCTCGGCTCTTTCGACGGATACGCTGAGGCGTTGTCGCAGTATGAACCGCGGCTGAAGAAGTACCCGCAGTTCAGGGAGGTGCTGGGGCTGATCTGCGAGGCGGGTTGCGAGGGATGCAGGAACGGCCAGAGCAAGTACCCTGGCTGCACGATTCCGCTCTGCGAAAAGGAGAGGGGAGTCGACTTCTGTCATCAGTGCCCGGACTTCCCCTGCGACAGGGCGGACTTCGACCCGCTTTTCAAGGCGAAGTGGCTAAAGGCCAACGAGCGCATGAAGGAGATCGGCGCCGAGGCATTCTTCGAGGAAGTCAAGGACAGGTCCCACTATGAATCGCCCAGATAATATGAGGGAAGGAGACTGACCATGGCGCTTTTAAGGACACCATCAGAGGTAGATGCAAGTCCGGTCGTTCGATCAATCTACAACTCCGTTACGGACATCGTTACGTTCGTTCCGCAGCCCACCCGGATGCTCGCAACCAGCCCCGCCATCCTGGAGGCCTGGTGGGACACCCAGAAGCACTTTATGGATGGAGGCCGGTTCTCGAAAGAGCTCCTGGCCTACATCCGGCTACTTGTCTCGGTGCACTGTGATTTCCCGTTCTGCATCGAGTTCAACACCGTATCGCTGAAGATGATCCTCTCCCTGAGGGACGAGGAGGTGAACGAGGCGATCCAGGATCCGTCGCGCGCGCGCCTGCCGGAGAGCGAGCGCGCACTACTCCTGTTCGTTCTGCACGTGATCCGCGAGCCCGACGACATCTCCGCCGAGGAGGTCCAGGCTCTGCGCGATCTCGGCTGGTTGGACGAGGACATCTTCGAGGCTGCCTACTACGGCGCCTGGATGCTCCTCGTGGGTCGGCTCTTTAACGCCTTCAAGATGCACGAGGTGTAGCGATGCTATCCGGAATCCACTTCCTTCTCACCTACACCTGCAACTACGAATGCGACCACTGCTTCCTGTGCTGCAGTCCCCGCACGAACGGTACGTTCACAGTCTCGCAGATACGCGATGTTCTGGACGAGGCGAAGAAGCTTGGTACGGTGAGGTCCGTCTACTTCGAGGGTGGCGAGCCCTTTCTCTACTACCCGATCATGGTGGAGGGACTGAGGCTGGCGCGGGATGCTGGTTTCGAGGTAGGCGTGGTCACGAACTGCTACTGGGCCACGGCGGTCGATGACGCAGCGCTTTGGCTGGGTCCCGTACTCGAGGCGGGCATCGATAACCTGAGCCTGTCGGACGATGCCTTTCACCACGATCACACGAATGGGGAGCCGCCGGCGGCAAGAGCGGCAAAGGCCGCGATGAAGCTTGGGATGCTCACAGGTTCGATCTGCATCGATCGGCCGACGGTTGATGTTGGAACGGACGACAAGGGACAGCCCGTGGTGGGTGGAGGAGCGCTCCTGAAGGGCCGAGCGGCCGAGACGCTGGTCGATGGCCTACCAACACGACCACGGGAATCCTTCGTCGAATGCAAACACGAGGAGCTCGCTGCGCCCAGTCGCGTTCACGTCGACGCATTCGGTCACGTCCATGTCTGCCAGGGTGTGAGCATCGGCAACATGTGGCAAACGCCCCTGTTTAAGCTCGTCTCGGGGTACGAAGCATCAGCTCACCCCATCTGCGGACCCCTGTGCCTAGGTGGTCCGGCCGAGCTCGCACGTTTCCACGGCGTGGATCTCAAGGGGAAGTTCGTGGATGAGTGTCACTACTGCTACATGGTGCGTCGTGCACTGATCAACAGGTTCCCCGATGTCCTGGCCCCAAGACAGGTTTACGGCTTGGAAGAGGAGTAAAGAGCCATGCTCGAGCGGTCACTCGGGTTCCTCCACGGGAACTTGCAGGACAAGGCAGCCACCATGCCTCGACGCGGTGCGGGCAGCAGTGTGCCGAACACAGGCTGGAGCCTCGGCTTCGCTCCTAGCCCCAGACGCGTACTGCGCAAGAAGGGGAAGAAACAATGCGCTACGGACTTATTCCTCAATCCCAGTTAGAGAAGAACGCGCTGGAACGTAGAGTTCTCGCCAGTCCTGATCGGTCAGCATGGTCGGAATAACGAACTTGCGGCACTTAAAACACCTTCTGATTAGCAACTGCTCTTACATCATGGCATCAATGTATGATCGGGTCCTTTGGTCTCGCACTGAATCTGGGTCGTACCAGTACATGTACCACCGGATATAGAATCGAAAGGGCGACAGGCCATAAAGGATCGCTCTCAACAGCAGTCCCGATTGTGGCATCAGGACCGTCGCGCTAGGTGCGAGAAGCACCAGCTTTAACAAGCGATCCGGATGGACCAGCGCGTAGAGACACGAAATTCATCCTCCGTAGGAATGACCCATGAGGTGGAATCGATTTAGACCGAGCGCGGTAAGCACTTCGTCGAGCCATTCCACAAAGTCTGAGTGCCTTTTCACTGGGCGTTTCGGAACGCTCCGATCAAGGTCGTTGATATGATCCAGGCAAAAAATATTATAGTCAGCTGATAGTGCTTCCACAACGAGCGAACAGGCCGAGGACGTCTCCTCGTCCCCCGGCACGAGGACCAATGACGGCGCGCCACTTGGACCGTTGATTCGCACAAAAGTATCACCATAGGACGTGGTGGCGAGCCGCGTTTCCAAGGGGATCGACCATCTTTTAGCCTGCTCGTCATAACGGGAAAGGTACGCATCGCGCGTTGATGGGGATCTGAAAGGATGAACATTATCATTCATTTCAACTCCTGTTTAGCACAGATCTGACGGTACTGCGGCAGGTGGGTATGGTTGCGAAGGGGGTCAATCAGTTCGCTACCTCAACCGTACACCCACGGCCATTGCTGCTCTTGTGGGATCGGGGGGGACCTTGCCCATCTTTTTTTGCCTCGACAACGCAGTAGAATGGCTCGACATCCAGCTTCTCGCCGAACTGGAAGTACGTCGTCATTTTAAGCCCGCAGCCCTGCAGGAATGACCCGATCGCCGATTCGGGGTCGTCCGAACTTCGTGGTGAAACCGAATAGCCTCTGGGAAACGATGAGAGCTCCAAAGGTCGACCACAAACCGAAATGAGACTCACATGGAAACTCCTTGATGAATGCCGCAGAAAGGGGGTCCGGTCTGGTGTTGAAGTGATGCATGGTCCATCTGTACTGAAGCGATTGAATCGCCGAGAAGGAGACGCCCAGCTTCTTGCTGATTCCAAACTCTTTGAAGATCGCAACCATCAATCCGATAATGGCAAGTGGCAAGAAGGGGTGCGGCAAGATTTCCGGATGTTCTAATGGATAACATTTTTGATATTATGCTGTTTTCCGCCACTTGGATATTTTGACCTGACTGGACAAGTAGCATACCTCGGCGATGAAGCATTCGCTGCTTGCCCATTCTCAAAATGAAGCGACCGCTTCTTTTTTTGGACGCAAACGAAGCAAACGCCTATTATTGCATGGAGATGTGAAACGATCGCATCGAAGGTGAACGATGACGAGGAAAACCGGAGAGTACGAGCACAGCACAGTGGCGGGAGAGGGTTCAACCTGTAAAAGATTAAATACTTATAAAAATTTATCCTGTTTGGAAACCAAAGACTTCGTAACATCCTAAAAAATTTTAAAGCCTGATTTCAACTACGATCCTTCTTTCAAATACGATTGAATTCGTTTGATGCTCATGTCTCGTAGACCTAATCTGTCAATTCCCCTACCCTTTACCCAGTAATCGGTTTGGTTGATGGCTCCCGTTAGATTGATGACTGCATCAAAAATGGGTGTGGGAATGTCCAAAAGCCGACCAAGTGTAGAAAACAAAACCAGGCCATAGGGAACGTCTTCTGTAACAAATCGATCCTGCATGGACGCCGGTCCTTTCATTTGAATGCCCGCTTTAATACTGTTTTTACCAAAAGCCGCATCCATGGAGATGTTGAGAATCCGTTCTTGGCATTGTATTAGATTCATACCCAAATTATAATTACGCGCGTCCAGGTCTGCATAATGATGAAGTTTCAAGTCCAGCCGATCCAAAATCGCCAATCGTTCCTTTTCCATGGCCTCATAGACTCTCGCCACAGCAGGAGTCATGGCTTCACGATACAGATAAAAATCGCCGTCAGAATATTCGATACGTGAGATACTCAACAGGGTTGCTGCCGGATGAACAATCGGATTTGGATTGTTGACGGCGGCTTCCAGCACATTGGCTGCCGGCTTGATGGCTGGGTACACTTTTTGTAATTTAGCGATGGTTTCATTTGTTCGTTGGGCTGGAAAAACACCCGTTAGTAAAGAAATTGCTTCGACATGGACGTGAACATACCCGGGCTCAGACAGGCGGGCGCCATAGGGAAGTGTACAACACTCACAAAATACTATGTCCTTTTCAACTTGGCTGTTTTTAAAAATGTGGGCAAATTCCAAGCTACCGCCTGAACCAGGCATCAGTACAAAAATCTGTCCGTCTTTCACATGTGGAGCACTGAGCTCTGCCATGGTCTTGTGCCCAAATGCAGGGGTTACCACAAATACAATCTCAGCACCTTCAAGCGCCGCACCTACGTCGGTAGTTACCTGATGTATCTTGGTAGATTTTTTTTGATGAGGCCATTCGATTGTAATCTGTCTGTTTCTTAAGATAGATTGTATGTTGTTTTCAAAACGCGGCAACTCATACAAGCTTACCTCAAACCCTTCGGTAGTTTTATGGGCCGCCATGGCATGCCCGCCATTTCCTGCTCCCAATACTGCGATTTTTTTGACCGTCATGTATTACTTCCTCCTGCATGCATATTTGCCTATTGTTTGAGCATCTCCGTTCGCCATCTGGAAAATGGATGCTCAATTTCTCACATATCGGCCGCCCTTATGGGGTATGAACCTATCGTTTATATTTCCGGTCATCTCACCATGTTCGAGTGCGAAAACACCATTGACCAATACATGTGCCATGCCTTGCGCGTATTGATCTGGATGATGCCAATCAGCAACATCCACAATTGCATAGCTATGTGCATTAATAAAACCAGGAGCAACAACCAATCCTTTTGCATTGATACGTTTTTTGACTTCAACCCCAGCAAGATTTCCAATATGTTCAATCCTATCTCTCACCACGTCTAGGTCTGCCTGGTATCCAATTCTACCTTTTCCATTCCGATCAATGGATTGTTTTTAGTATCTCAAGAGCATATGTAAATTTGGGATTTATTTCTAAAGATTTGGCAAGGTTTTTTATGGCAAGTATTTTGTCGCCTTTTTTTAGGTAAACTTCACCAAGTCGAAAGTAGGTAAAATATTTGTCCGGATGTGCCTTGATGTTCAATTGAAAAATCTTGATGGCATCATCGATCTTTTTCATCTCAATCAAATGCCCTGCCAATCGGTCCAATTCGTACGCATCCCAGTTGAAATCATTTACATTATTTTTCTTTAGATCATGATATTGATTCATAACAGCTATCAACCCGCCCTCGAGATAGCGCTGATACAATGATCGAGACAATGTCTTTTTGGGTTGATCATAGGCAACGTCATACAATATGTGAGTAATTGCCATAAACATGTCATTGAGAGGAGCTCTATCTAGATTGCTGAGAATTACTACCAAATGCCGATCGTCCACCAACCTCCAAATGAGGGTGTTGAAACCATTGATCCCTCCACTGTGTGACACAAGCGTCAGATGTTTTTTTGTTTTTTCCAATTTTATTTTTTTGACAAACCAACCATATGCATAGTTATCCAAATAGGGTTCGAACATAATTATTTTGCTTTTTTTCGAAAGCAGTAATGTTTTGTATAAAGCCTGATCCCATAGATACAGATCCTCCACCGTGGAATACATGGCACCTGCAGCATAAGGCGTTGACATATCCAGATATGAAGCATTTTTTAGTCCTTGCAGTGTATTGTCATATCCAATCGCACGCATGGGAATGACGATTTCGTGATGATCGTATCCTGTATTTTTCATATTTAAAGGTTTTGTTATTCTCTCCTGAAGTACCTGCTCAAAGCTCTTTCCTGTTATTTTTTCAATAATTGCACCCAAGAGAAAATAACCCGAATTATTATAGGAATACTGAGAACCGGGTTGAAATTCTAGATCGCCAGAGCAGAATTGTTTGATGAATTCATCTACAGAATATGGATCTCGGCTGATATCATTATGAAAATTTGGTATCTCAGTGTAGCTAGGTATCCCAGAAGAATGGTTGAGCAAATGGTGTATGGTCACACGTTCACCCGTGTCTTTTCGATAATCCGGTAGGTATCTCGATATATTATCATTCAGTTTTAACTTCTTTTCTTCTGCCAATTGCATGATCAGCATGGAGGTAAACTGCTTGGTTATGGAACCGATTCTGTGTTTAGTATTTGGCTGATTTTGTATGTTCCATTCTAGGTTGGCGTAACCATATCCCTTTTTAAAGATGATCTTACCGCGCTCTGCGACCAGCACTGAACCATGAAACTGCTCGTCGTCATGATAAAATTGCATCAATTGGTCGATCTGAGCTGCTTTATCTCGGGCAAACAGAGAATTGTGAATAAAAAGCAATCCCAATAATATGGCTATGAACAAAACTGCCTGTTGAATTTTCAGATTTCGCTTCATAGCTTTATCTCCAAACAGCTCATGCCGAGCAAAGTTATCTACTTTTACCTTCGTTTCTTTGTTTGCTTATTTCCACTGGCTGAAATACGAATTCGATCCGCTTTACCAAAATATCGACTAGCGCAAATCGTGGAGAACTTACAATCCATTCGTGTATTGTGCCCGTCAAGATTGTAACAATCAATGCCGACAAGAAATGGATATCAGCATTGGAATCGATCTCGCCTGTATATACTCCATTGGTGATGTGTCGCTGGCAATATTTGATCAATTCCAAATCCAAAGAACGTTCTTGCTCTGATAAAATCTGACAGGAAATGACTTGTCCGGCTTTGATTTCAAACAATCGTGATTCTTTTCTTATCCAGTTAGCCAACCGGCTTATAAGGGTAACAATCGCTTCTTTCGAGCTAGAAAATGTTTTTTTATCAAGTTTGGATAATACATTGAGAGTATTTTGTTGGTACCACAAGGTGACCACATGTTCCTTGCTGGGAAAGTAGTTAAAAAATGTTCCTTTGGCCACACCTGCTTGTTGAGTGATCTGTTGCACGGTCGTGTTTTCAAAGCCTTGAGTGCGAAAAAGTAAAAGCGCCGTATCATAAAGTAGTTTATTGAGATGTTCTTTTTGTTTTGTACGCCAAGTTTTCATTAATATAAAACCTCCATGAAATGACCAGGGTCATATTAATCAACTACTATAATACATGACTAAAGTCATTTATCAAGTAAGTATGAATACATTTATATCGTCTGGTTGTCTCGTGATCCGTACATTTTGTAACGTGCTGGATAATCCTAATAATATTCTGATCGAAACTGTATCAAAATACAATCGATATCAGATAACTGAAAAACCTAAACCGATTTATACAGCAGGATAGTTTTGCTTTTTTATATTCTGACATTACGACCTATGGTTGGAATTTATCATATACTAATATTGCTCAAGTTGATTTTCTTAGGGTAAGGATATGCAACAGTCTCCAGCATAAAATCAAAAAATAGGTAAAAATATCTATTGAAATTCATAGTTCTTTTGGCTATGTAATGAGGCGAATCTAAAAATTGTAGATACATGATATCTCTAATAGTCCTTGTAATTACTGCGAAAAGAGTCAAGATTGTTGGTTATCTTGGCTTAGAAAAGGGAATGAGCCGTAAATATGAGGAGAAGCAAAAAAACAACCACTTATCAACTACCTAGGGGGGATTTGCCATGAGAAATGAAGTACGGTCCCTGTACAGAACTTTTGGACCGCCCAAGCCCATGGGGGTGGCCCCGATCGACAACACCCATCCGATCTTTTTCCTCGTGAGACAATTTCTCGAGGAAGTGGACTTGGCGATTCTCTTCAATACGAAGCGGTGCCGCTACCAATGCCGGTTTTGCACCCTGCCCGCACAATCGAGCCTGACGTGGATCGAGGAAGACAAGGTCCTCGCCCAATTCCTGTACGTAATCAATGAAGCGAAGCACACGCTCGGGGTGCTGGATCGCCTCACGATCGCAAATGAGGGCTCTGTTCTCGATTTTGATACCTTTCCCCGCGGAGCTCTCGAGAAGATCGTTGCCGCCGCTGAGGAAATTCTGGGTCTCAAGAAGATTGTCCTTGAGACCCGTATGGAGTTCGTCAAGGACGAAATCTTGGAAGATCTCAGCGGTAGAACCCATCGAAAACTCGCCGTTCTTGCCGGGTTCGAAACTCTGGACTCAGAGATCCGATCGGCGATTCTCGGTCGACGGCGGGAAGTTTCGATGTTCGAGGCTGGAATCGAGATCTTGGCTCGCAACAATACGGACTTGATCGCTTACGTTCTTTACAAACCATCTCCGGTGATGACGGATGCAGAGGCGCGAGTCGAAGCGTCCACCACCATCGATTTCCTCGCCACTGCTTGTGTGCGCAATGGAGTTAATTTAACCATTCGGCTCAACCCGATGTACGCAGCAACGGGTACACCCTGGCACAGCGAAGCGATGGCCGCAGGCGACAGGTATTCCCCTCCTCTACTTTCGGATGTTGTCGAGGTGGCCGAGGAAAAGCGTGCCCGCGGGATTCCGGTCTACCTCGGGTTGACATCGGAAGGTCGTGCAACAGACAACGCGACATACAAAGCTCACCCGGAGTATAAGAAAGATTTCCTCAAGAAGGCAATCAGCATGAACAGGTCTTTTGCAGGCTGACCATGTCATCTTCCAGTGCACACCAAACCCGTCTTTCAAGCAACGGAGTCCGATCCGTAGCGGCAGCTCTTGCTCGTCATTTGCGAGATCGTAGCGCTCAGATGGCCGCGGTGATTGTTGATGATTTGGACCTGTTGCCCGCGGACGCTGCAGATGAAGTTGCCGCAACGGCCCATCATCTCGATGAACACCTGGCAGGCGAGGTCATCGGGCATACGCGCGGACGTGCACCGATCACCTCCGCCGGCCAGGAGGCCTGGATGATGCTTCCCGCGAACACCACCGTGTACGGAATAGTCGAGATCGCTCGCGTCGCTGTCAGTGGAAACACCGTGCGGGCTCGAATGACCAGTCGGGCGCAGTCGGTCAGTGAATTGATACAACGCATCTTCGACGAGGTTCTCCCCAAAAGAGTTCGAATGGAGATGTCTCTAAGCGGCCCTGAGTTTGTGACACGCGCTCTTGAATCCGATGATGTTCCCTTCTTCATGGTTTGGGGTGGAGAAGCCCTAGGCGACGAACTGTTGGCTCGCCTGCCCCATGGCAAACACAAACGCATTGTGTTCGAGGGCCCTGGAAAGGATCCGGCCATTGTACTGCCAGGCGCGGACCCTCGCGAAGTGGCGGCGGAGCTGGTCGCCGCTAAGTTTGCGTACTCCGGTCAGACCTGCACCGCACCCGAAAATCTGCTCATCCATCGCAGCCTGCACGACGAGATTGTCGAGCTTTTTGTCTCGGCGGCCGCGCAACGACGAGTCGGTGACCCACGAGAACCAGATGTCGACGTCGGGCCGATGATAAGCCCGAAAATACCGTCGTTGGTGCAAGCTCAGCTCGCCGATGCCGTAGCGAAGGGAGCAGAGGTCATCTTTGGTGGCCAGGTGGAAGGACCTTACGTCTATCCAACGGTGGTGACGGGAGTTTCCCCCGCGATGCGGATCTTCCGCGACGAGACGTTTGCGCCGGTATTCGCAACCAGCGTTTTTGACTCGGAAGAGGATGCGATCGCGCTTGCGCGAGACAACCGTTTCGGCCTCCGCGTCTCGGTGGGAGGATCGGGTGCTCAGCGTGTAATCGCGCAATTGGTGGGAGCCGACTATGCTGAACCAGTCGACCAACTCACGTACGGCAAGTTCGGCGTCGGGTCCGTCGACTCGTTTGCGGACTCAGTAGGGTCTCCTGTGTTCGGCGGATACGGTAGGTCTGGCTGGATCTGGGACAGTGGTCAGCTGTACCAGGGGCCCAAAGCGACCGCACGCGAAGCAACGACGCCGAGCCCGCTCGAAATGCGTCTTTTATCTAATTCCAATTTGCTTTTAAGATGATCTTAAGTATCAACCATGTCATTTTTTTTGTTGTCACAAATACTTGTAACAATAGCAATCATATTTGACTTCTTGAGTTTTCAATACAAGGCCAGGAAGAAAACCTATCTTTGTCTCATGATCTCCGCCTCATTGATCTGTGCTCATTACTTTCTCCTGGGTAACGTTGCGGCAGGCACCCTGATTGCCTTGACCGTCCTTAGGTTCATAGTATGCTACTATACGACAGACAAAAGGTTCTTACTGCTATTCATGGGTTTGAATGTAGTTTCAATATTCTTCACGTATCAATCGGCAATAGACTTGATCATATACACAGGCGGCATGATCTTCATGATCGGCAATTTCCAAAAGAACAACAAGCTTATGAGAAAATTTATGGTGATCGGGACATCATTGGTTCTATCCTACAACATCATCATTGCCTCACCGATGGCAGTAGTCCTTGAAGGACTGTTTCTACTTAGCAATTTCATCGGTTATTACAGGCACTATATCAGAAAGTGATCATTGGCTTGCACCGAATTGCTCATGAAACAATTTCTAGAGGAAGTGGACTTGGCGATTCTCTTCAATACGAAGTGGTGTCGCTCGTGGAGTCAACATATTACAACAGCGAAAAGTGTTAATATTTCCAATCCTAAGTTTCTGTATGGTCATAAAATTAAAATCTAAAACAATATCTACTCGCCAGTTGCATAAAATGCCGTCATCCTGGATAGATTCGATCCAGGATCCATTGTTAAAATTATAGATTCTGGCTTAAAGCATGCCGGAATGACATTGTTTCCAAAAGCCACAAAA